>JALHRK010000112.1 GCA_022841505.1 Saprospiraceae bacterium
ACAAGCTCTTAATTCAACTTATACTTCACCGGCAAATTAAACTGCACCCGCACCGGACGCCCTCTTTGTTTGCCGGGCGTCCAGCGAAATGCTTTTTCGTTCATCAGGTTCACCACACGCAGGGCTTCGGTTCCGCAGCCACCGCCAATATCCCTCATTACGACCGCATCTGTGAGTTGTCCGTCTTTTTCCACCACAAAAGAAATGACTACGGTGCCTTCTATTCCGTTTTCCCGCGCAATAACCGGGTATTTGATGTTTTTGTAAATAAACTCCAGCAGTTTTTGGGTGGCGCATGCCTGTTTTTCGGCATGCGTACCCGCCATATCTTCGCAGCCGGGGAAGCGGGGCATTTGTTCCACTGCCCGGAAAGGGGGCTCAGTTGATGCTTCTCCGTATGGTGGTGGCGGAGGAGGTGGTGGTGGGGGCGGAATATCTATATCTACCGGGCGTTCGACGGAGGACGTTGCATCTATGCTTTTGTCTTCAAAAACCGGCGGCTCAACCACATCTTCGGTTATTTCCAGTTTCTTCGGGGGCGGTGGAGGCGGCGGCAATGGCTTTTTAAAATCTGATCTCGGGATTTCCGGTTCAATATAATCTGGTTCATAAGGCTCTAAACTAAAATTTCCGCCTGTTATTTCCGGTTGTACAATGCTGAACGCGAGCACGGAAATCCCTAACGAAATGGTCAGCCCCAGGTTCAGAAAAGCCCCCCTGAACCGGATCGCCTCTAACCATGGACGTTGATTGAAACGCCCCAGGCGATTTTTCAAAATCTTGGGAAGCACCAACAATCCAATACCGATGGCCAATACAATCCAGCAGAACTGTCCGAATGTTAAGACAGGTTCGATCAACCCAAAACACGGGCTGAACCCGAAGCAAGTGATGCTCGTAGTCATGGTTACAACATTTTGAGGATGAATGAAATTGGTGATGCGACGAGGCCTGTGTCTATAATTCGTCAGATGTTGGCTTGTTTGATTTTGGTGTGCGGGGTGCATTTTTTTTTGCCCACAGGTATACTTTTTGTTTTTGTTTTTAATAGGAAGAAAATTTTGGATGAGTAAAGGTTATCATTGTTAATCATCACTATCAAACCTAAATCAAATTTTAATTAATTGAAAATGAATGCTTTGAGTTCAATAGCAGCCTAATTACTCCCTTTATATCTAAAATTTCCCGCAAAGGGAGCAAAGGATACGCCAAGGCCACAAAGTGGGATTCCCTCTAGCTTAGCGTACTTTGCGAGCCCTTTGCGCCCTTTGCGGGAAACAATCGCTAACAAGGACGCCAGGGATATGTTCCGATTTTCAGGAATTTCCCTATTTTGGCGACCATTCTTACAAACAGGCTTCCACAGCCTTCAAGCCAACCGGGATGAAAGGGAAAAAACTAGCATTGCACTGGAAAATTATCATTGCGTTGATACTGGGTATCGGGTACTCTTTTCTGTCTACGGCGCTGGGATGGACTGAATTTACCAAAGACTGGATCAATCCCTTTGGGGAGATTTTTATTCGTTTGCTCAAGTTCATTGCAGTTCCGTTGGTCTTATTCTCCATCATTTCGGGCGTGGCCAGTTTGCCGGACTTAACCAAACTCGGGCGTGTAGGCGCCAAAACACTGGGTTTGTACCTCGTTACCACGTTGAGTGCAGTTGGTACAGGCATCATACTGACCAATATTTTCCAGCCTGGCAGCTATATTGCACAGGAACAACGGGTTAAAAACCGAATCAAATACGAACTCTGGGCACAAAGTGCAGAGGGCACAAAGGTAACCGATGGAAAAAGCTACCTGACTGACCCTCAATACGCTGACTTAGTGAGTGCTGCAACGGCAGATATGCAAAAAGAGCAGGGCAATGCCAGCCTTGAACAGCGCCTACAGGCCGCCCAGGAATTCAAAACGGCGAGTCCGTTGCAATTCCTGGTTGAGTTTGTACCAGACAACATCTTCGTAGCCATGTCGGACACGAAAAAAATGTTGCAGGTCATCTTTTTTGCGCTTTTTTTCGGCATCGTATTGGTCACGCTTCCCGCTGCCACGGCAAAACCCGTGATAGATCTGGTGAATGGCGCCAGCGAAGTTTTTATAAAAATGGTGGATTGGGTGATGAAAGCGGCGCCGTTTTTCGTTTTTGCCCTGATGGCCGGAATCATTGCCCAGATGGCCAGTACCACAGCAGAGGTCATTGAAATTTTCAAAGGCCTGCTCAGTTATTCGCTGACCGTTTTATCCGGGCTGGCCATCATGTTGTTTATCGTTTATCCGACGATGATCGTAACCTTGGTGCGCAAAATATCGTATAGCAGTTTTTTCCGGCGCATTAGTCCGGCGCAGTTTCTGGCCTTTTCGACCAGTTCCAGTGCAGCGACGCTGCCGGTGACCATGGAATGCACCCGCGACAACCTCGGGGTTTCTCAAAGCGTGACCAATTTTGTGCTGCCTATTGGCGCTACAGTGAACATGGACGGCACCAGTTTGTACCAGGCGGTAGCAACTATATTTTTGGCTCAGATCCATTTGGTTGACCTGAGTTTTGCGCAGCAAATGGTCATCCTGCTCACGGCGGCATTGGCCTCCATTGGCACCGCCGCCATTCCGAGTGCCGGATTGGTCATGTTGATTGTTGTGCTTCAGGCCGTAGGGCTCAACCCGGCGTGGATCGCCATCATCATTCCGGTAGACCGGATTTTGGATATGTGCAGAACCGTGGTTAACGTCACGAGCGATATTACCGTATCGGCTGTTGTTGCCAGCACAGAAGGCGAACTGAATGTGCCGGCAGAACCAGAAAATTAAAAACTTCAACACAATATGTCAGTTTCATCATTAGGCATTGGATCCAGAGTGCGTCACCCCGCTTATGGGGATGGCGTCGTTATCCGCCTGCACCGGGCCGCTTATGAAGTTTGTTTTATGCTGTACGGCGTCAAACAAGTAGGCAAAGAGTACGACAAATGGGAAATCATCGAGGCCATTGCGCCGGATGAAGCGATTTCATTTTCCGAAGCGGAAAAATCCCTGATCAAAGTTTTGCGGGCTTTTTCCGACATCAGCGAAGAAGTGCCGCTGAACGATAAGTGGAAAAACGGGAAGATGATTTTGCGCCCGGACGACCCCGCGCTAAAAGAAAAAGAAGTACCCATTGAAACTTTTTTCCATAAAATCGTTATGGTAAGAGACCGCGTCCGGGTGATGGAGCAACGCATCAATGCCAACAACGCCTTGAGCGATGAAGAAAAAATCAATCTTCAACAATACATCACGCGCATATACGGCAGCCTGACAACGTTTAATATTCTTTTCAAATACAAAGAACAGCAGTTTGTAGGCGAAAAGTCGGATTAAAAGCAATATGAAATCCATTACACCGATTCTTGCACTTCTTATTCTTATTCTCAATAGCTGTCTGGTGGCTGATCACCCGTTCCCGGGTATCGCCCCTGGCATCTGGCGTGCGGTTCTCAAATTAGATCCGGAATTCATCACCCCCAACCCGCGTGGCGAACCCTTGCCGGAAAAGCTGAACCTGAAGTTTGAGGAAGTCACCCAGGGTGAACTTCCCTTTACTTTCGAAGTCAAATACAACCCGGATCAGACCTTCTACCTCGAAATCATCAACGGGGAAGAACGGATCAAAGTAGACGACATCAGCATGGGCCGCGAAATACGTTCAGCCCGCGACACCATCCTCTTCAGGTTCCCGGAGTATGATTCCTACATCCGGGTGTACAGCGAAGGCAATGTCATGCAGGGAGAATGGGTGGTCGCCTCCAAAAAAGACTACCGGATTCCATTCTTAGCCAAACACGGGCAGGGCCATCGCTTCACAACGCTTCAAAAACCGCCGGCAGCCGACCTTAGCGGCAAGTGGGAAGTGACTTTAGAAACCGAAACGGACCACCCGTACAAAGCAATTGGCGAGTTTAAGCAAAAAGGCAACTACCTGACCGGCACCTTTATGACCGAAACCGGCGACCACCGCTTTCTGGAAGGTACCGTGCAGGCCAACAAAGCCTACCTTTCGTGCTTTGATGGCTCACATGCTTTCCTTTACGAAGCAAAAATCCTGGAAGATGGCACGCTGATCGGCTCTTTCCGGTCGGGCACGCACTACAAAACCCTTTGGGAAGCGAAGCGAAATCCCGATTTTCAGTTGGCGAATCCCGATCAGTTGACTTTCCTTAAACCTGGTTTTGAAAAATTCAGCTTTGCCTTCAAAAATCCGGAAGGAAAAACCATTTCTTTAGACGATCCGGCTTACCGCAATAAAGTCAAAATCATCCAGCTCATGGGCACCTGGTGCCCCAACTGTATGGATGAGACACAGTTTTTGCTGAACTACCTGAAAGAAAATCCGAACCCGGATCTGGTGGTCATTGGCCTGGCGTTCGAGCGCTATGAAGACGCCGAAAAATCCATGAACGCCATTCGCACTTATAAAAAACGACTGAACATCCCTTACGAAGTACTGCATGCGGGGTCCTCCAACAAGGAAAAAGCTGCTTTGGCTTTGCCCATGCTGAATCAGGTCCTCTCCTACCCTACAACGATTTATATTGACCGAAACGATCAGGTACGCCGCATCCACACTGGTTTTTCCGGACCGGCAACCAGTCAATACGAAGCATTTAAGACCGATTTTCAATCTTTTATATCCAACTTACTCGCCGAAGCGCATTCAAACAAACAATAAAACATGAGCACCAAAAGCATTGCGTTAGCCTATAACATTGACAACGTAGCCCTTGCAGAAAGCATCGAGCAGCATTTGAGCGGCTACACGGGCCGTTTTGAGCATTTTTATGGAACCAAAGAAAAATCTTTAGCTGAACAACTCCAGTTTTTCAACGGACCGATCATCCTTTTAGTGACTGATAATTTTCTCAAGTCTCCCCAATGCATGGCGCAGGGCCTGCAATTTTTGAACAACAAGCGCAGTCAGCTGCTTCCGGTCGTTGCCGATGGCAGAAGCCGGGACGAACAAAGCGGCGAAATCACCAACATTTCCACCCGGTTCGACCGTGTCAGCGACATCATCCAATACATCAACTACTGGCAGGATCAATACCTGGATTTGCGTCGCCAAAAGCGCCATTTGCACGACCTCGACGAAGCTGCTTTTAATGCGCACCTGAGTTCGATGCGCGATATTTCGAGCGACGTGGGGGAATACCTGCGCTCGCTCAGAGGGATTGAACACCTTGAATATGCGGCATTTGCAGCCAATGATTACGAAGCGTTTTTCAACTTCCTGGAGGATCGCACCGGATGGGAACGATTCCGTCGCGAACGGGCCGCAGCAGCCCCGGCACAGGAAGTCATCAGCCACGAACCAAAAGCATCTTCTGAGCCCGCTGTGGGGGAAACACCCATAGAGGGCGATCACTTAGACCTTGAGGTTGACTTGAGCGACATTCCGGGCATTAGCCAACTCGACCTTTCGGCGCCGGTTGAACAACCCCAGGCCGAGGAGGAGACGCCGGAGCCTGACACACCTTCAGTTGTGCCCGAACAAGCGCCTGAAGAACTGGAAGACCTCGCTGTACCTGACCAGGAGCCGGCTATGGCAGCAGCGCAACCCGAAGAATTAATTGTGTTGGAAGAAACAATCCCGGAAACGGCGGAAGCCCCGGTAAACGAGGCAGGCCTTTCCGATGAAGCACTGATCCAATTGTTCCAGAACGCCTGGAGCTTAGCGGATGAAGGTCAGGTTGGAGAAGGCATCACGCTGTTGGCAGAAGCAGTGGACCTGCATCCCTCTATGGGATTGCTGCGCTATCATTATGCCCTGATGCTGTCGCAAAAAGGCGACAATCCGGAAGGCGCCAAAGAACAATTGGAGATTCTGCTGCAGGCAGACCCCGAGAACGAAGACGCCAACTTCTTAGCGGCTGAAATTGCAGAAGGAGAAAGTGATTTTGCTTCAGCAAGAACGCACTACGAAAAGGTTGCCGCAGTCAACCCCGATTATCCCCAGGTTTATGACCGCTTAGCCAATTTATTGTTGCAGCATTTTTCGGAAGAACCCGAAGCAACGGCCCGGGCTTTCAAAAAAGCATTCAAAAAAGACCCGGAAAATGCCGAGGCCGCCTACCAGTACGCTTTGCTTCAGGCAGAAGTCTTGAACGAGCCGGACAAAGCTGCCCGTTATTTCAAAAAGACACTGGCCATTCAGGCGGATCACCCATTTGCCTGGTACGATCTGGCGCTTTTATATTATGCGCAGGATAAGAAAAAAGAAGCGCACGAAGCCTACCTCAAAGCAGCAGAAAACAACCCGGAACTAAAAACGGAACAAAATGACCAGGCTTTCTTCTATCAAAAACCGGAAGAGGTGGAACGCCACGGCTCTTTCGAAAAAGACGCCTTAGAAGCGCTCAAAGCCAATATCGCCCGCCTGGAGGCCTTGTTGGAGGAACGGGAACAACAGGAATTGGAAGCCCTGGAAGCCGCTGCTCAGGTGGAACCCGAAGAAATCCCTCCGGCCACGCCTGTTAAAGTAGATAAAACGGTGTTGATTTCCGGCGCCACTTCGGGCATTGGAAAAGCAACCGCTGTGGTTTTTGCCCAAAACGGCTACCGCCTGATCCTCACTGGCCGGCGCATCGAACGGTTGCGGGAAGTTCAGGCTCATTTACAGACAGAATACGGCGCCGAAGTTGAAATCCTGTCCTTCGATGTGCAGGACGCCGAGGCGACTAAAGCAGCTATTGACAGCCTTCAGGGGGTTTGGAAAGATATTGATATCCTTATCAATAATGCCGGAAAAGCGAAGGGATTCAGCAGCATCCACGAAGGGGATCTGGCGCATTGGGAAGAAATGATTGATACCAACATCAAAGGGTTGCTCTACCTGACGCGTATGGTATCGCCGCTCATGGTTGCCCGGGGCAGCGGTCACATCATCAATGTCGGTTCCAATGCCGGCAATGAAATGTACCCAAATGGCAATGTGTATTCTGCGACCAAGGCCGCCGTTTACGCCCTTACCAAAGGTATCCGTTACGACCTTTACACCCATAACATTCGCGTAAGCCAGGTGAGTCCGGGCCATGTGGACGAGACGGAATTTGCGTTGGTCCGCTTCGACGGAAATGAAAACCAGGCTAAAATCTACGAAGATTTTAAGCCGCTTGCCGCCGGCGATGTAGCCGATGCGATTTTTTTCATGGCTTCCCGTCCGGAATATGTCAACATTCAGGACATGGTGCTGATGGGAACCCAACAGGCAAGTTCAACCATGATTCATCGTTCGGGCAGACAGATTTGGGATTAACGTGGGCGCAGTTCGGATCTTAGAAAACCAGTCCTTGCGGGCATACAATACGTTCGGCGTCGAAGCCAAAGCGCAGTGGTTTGCCGCTTTCAACAGTGTGGACGCTTTGCGCGAAATCTTGTCGCAAAAGCGCCCGCTGGCCTTTATCCTCGGAGGTGGCAGCAACCTGTTGCTCACCCGGGATGTTCCTGGTTTGGTTGCAAAAAATGAAATTACCGGGATACAGGTCGAATCAGAAACAGCCGATTCGGTCATCGTTTCGGCAGGCGGTGGTGCGGTTTGGCATCCCTTCGTGCAGTGGTGCGTGGCAAAAGGGTACGGCGGCATCGAAAACCTCTCCCTGATTCCGGGCACGGTTGGCGCAGCGCCCATCCAGAACATCGGCGCTTATGGCGTGGAAATCAAGGATGTATTCGAGTATTTAGAAGCCATGGAACTTTCGACCGGAGAAATCAGAACCTTCCGGGCTGAAGATTGCCGGTTTGGCTACCGCGACAGCGTGTTCAAACAGGAACTGAAAGGCCAATACTGCATCCTGAAAGTGGCTTTCCGTCTTTCCAAAACACAACACCGACTCCATACTGATTACGGCGCCATCCGGGAAATGCTCCTGGAGATGGAAGTCCCACATCCCGATATTGCCAACATGAGCGAGGTAGTGATCCGCATCCGCACGTCCAAATTACCCGATCCGGCGCAATTGGGCAACGCCGGCAGTTTCTTTAAAAATCCGGAAGTGGATGCCACACATTTTGCCAGTTTGCAGGAAACTTTTCCGAATATCCCCCATTTCCCCACCAGTGAAGGCCGGCAAAAAATTCCCGCCGGCTGGCTCATCGAGCAATGTGGCTGGAAAGGAAAACGCTCCGGCGATGCAGGGTGTTATGAAAAACAGGCGCTCGTTTTGGTCAATTACGGCCAGGCAAGCGGCGAAGAAATTCTCGAATTGGCAAAGGCGATTATTGCTTCTGTGGAAATGAAATTCGGGATAGCGCTGACGCCAGAAGTAAATCTGATTTGAAAATTTGAAGATTTGGTGATTTGAAAATTGGGGAAATCAATTTGAAAATTGCGCCTTCGAAATGATCAATAGCTTCGAATCTCGAACAGCATCTTCAAATTTTCAAATCTTCAAATCTTCAAATCAAATTGCTATGTTTCATAAAACAATCCTCCTCTCCTTCATCCTCGTCCTTTCAAACGGACTTTTCGCACAAAATACTTCCGATGCAAAAGCGGTGGAAATTGCCGGACAAGTTATGAAAGCAATGGGCGGCCAAAAGAACTGGGACAAAACGCGGTTTGTGGCCTGGACGTTCTTCGATCGCCGGCGATTGTGGTGGGACAAACACGAGGGCCTGGTGCGCATCGAGTCGTTTGCGGACAGCACCACCTATCTGGTGAACGTGGTGAGCGGAACAGGATCGGTGAAGCGCAAAGGCGTTGTAATGGAACATCCGGATTCCATCGCTAAATACGTAAATCGGGGCAAAAGTATTTGGATCAACGACTCCTATTGGTTGGTGATGCCTTTCAAATTGACCGATCCGGGCGTTACACTGCGGCACTTAGGCGCCGAAAAATTAGAAGATGGGAAAACAGCTGACGTCCTGCAGTTGACGTTTGAAAATGTGGGCGATACGCCTGAAAACCGCTACAAGGTTTATGTGGATCAAAGTTCCCGCCTCGTGGTACAGTGGGATTATTTTGCAAAAGCGAGCGATGCAGAACCCCGCATTTCGAATACCTGGGACAATTACAAACGCTATGGCAAGGTATTGCTTTCCGGCGAACGGGGAAAGCGCGGGAAATTAGCCGATATTGCTGTCTGGAAAAAAATGCCAAAGGAAGTGTTTACGTCTTTTGAAGCAGTTCCGGCGGGATTTCAAAAGTAAAGCTTTACAAACGAAACTTTCCACATGGGTTGCGCTGTTTGTTTCGCAAAATAATCACCCGAAATGGCGCTGCTACAAAGCATTTTTACCCTCTACCGGAATTCCTTCAGTGGCCTGTCCAAAGACATCTGGCTGCTGGCGTTTGTCTCCTTCATCAACCGAAGCGGCACCATGGTGCTGCCTTTTTTAACGGTTTACCTCACCCAGGAACTGGATTTCAGCAAAGGCAGGGCGGGCGTTGTCATGGGATGTTTTGGGTTGGGATCCATCCTTGGCACCTACCTTGGCGGGTATTTGTCTGACCGCATCGGCTACTACCGGGTCATGTTCTGGACGTTGTTTGTAAGCGGTATTCTGTTCATTCTGCTGGCCCAAATCCACCAGTTTGAACTTTTGTGCGGCGCTGTTTTTGTATTGAGTTTGGTTGCCGATGCATTCCGTCCGGCCAATATTGCTGCGGCTTCTTTTTATAGCAGTGCTGCCAACCGGACCCGTTCTTTTTCGTTGTTGCGCTTAGCCGTCAACCTTGGTTTTGCCGTAGGTCCGGCAGTTGGAGGGCTTCTTGCGGGTTCCAAAGGATATGCCTGGCTTTTTTGGGTGGACGGCCTAACCTGTATTGCCTCCGCCATTTTGATGCGCATTTTTTTAGTTGAGAAAAAAGAAGCGCCACACGATGAACCCGTTCAATTAGCCGGGGCACAACCCAGTTCTGCTTACCGGGATAAATTTTTCCTTTGGTTTATTGTCATCACAGCGCTTGGCGCCTTTACGTTCATGCAGTTGTTTTCCACTTTGCCTGTGTTTTTAAAGGAAGATTTTCGGTTGGACGAAACGCAAATCGGCTGGTTGCTTGCGCTCAACGGCTTGTTGATTGCCGCGCTTGAAATGCCAATTGTTTATTCGTTGGAGTCAAAGCTTCCGCCCTTGCGGATTATTGCCGTGGGCACGTTGCTCATTGGGTTGTCGTTTTGGGTGTTCAATTTTTTCCCGCACGTCATGCCCTTAGCGGTGGGCGCGATGGTCATCATCACTTTTGGTGAAATCCTGAACATGCCCTTCACCAATTCCTTTGCCGTATCGCGCTCCCGTCCGCAAAACCGGGGGCAGTACATGGCGTTGTACTCCATGGCATTTTCGACTGCCCATGTGCTGGCGCCAGTGATTGGTTTGAAAATAGCGGAAGATTTTAGCTACTCAACCTTGTGGAATGTGCTGATGGTTTGTTGTATTACGGCGGCTCTTGGTTTCACACTGCTGCGAAGGCGGATGCTGCAGTTTGCTCAATTGCCCCAATCTATATGAGCAGTCCCAGTCATATAAGTAATAGCTTGACCAATGAGTTCGACCCTGTCGTCCAGCAGTTTGCATTTTACTGTGCCACCCCGCCGGGAAATCTGGCGCGCGAAAAGTTCTGTTTTGCCTAAGCGGTCAGCCCAATAGGGCGCCATTGTGGTGTGGGCGGAACCGGTCACGGGGTCTTCGTCTATGCCTGCATTCGGATAAAAACAACGCGAGACGAAATCGGCGCTGCAATCGTCGCAAGGCGCTGTGACGATGACGCCGCGCCCCTGAAGACGGCGCAACGCGGCAAAATCAGGGTGAAGCCCGGCTACCTGCGGACGGTTTTCCAGCACAGCTAAGTAATCTTCCCGGCCAAGAAAAACTTTGGACGGGGTAATTCCCAGGGCAACGATCAGAGCTAATGGCGCTGAGACTTGTCGGAGCGTGTCCGTCGGAAAATTCATCATATAACCATCAGGTGTGCGTTTCACCGTGAGGGCGCCGCTGAGGGTATGAAAAATGACCTTGTCTGCCTCATACCCAAGGTGGTTGTACAAGACGTGTGCTGCGGCTAAAGTCGCGTGGCCGCAAAGCGTGACTTCGGTGGTTGGCGTAAACCACCGAAGTCGGTAGCCGTCCGATTCCGGAACGATATAGGCCGTTTCTGAAAGGTTGTTCTCCTGTGCGATGTTGAGCAATAACGCATCCGGCAACCATTCCTGCAGCATACAAATTGCAGCAGGGTTGCCACTAAACAGGTGATCTGTAAAGGCGTCTACCTGATAAATTGTCAGCTCCATAGCACAAAATTTTTATTCGCTCATGTCCATATTGTGGAATACATTGAGCACGTCGTCGTCCTCTTCCATCTTTTCAATCAACCGGATCACATCTTCGGCTTGTGCATCGTCCAATTTTTTAGCGTGCACGGGAACGCGGATGGCTTCGGCGTTTTCTACTTCGATGTTGCGTTCTTCCAACGCCTTTTGCAAAGAGCCGAAGTTACCAAAATTTGTGTACAATGCCAACAGGCCGTCTTCGTCTTCCTGAATTTCTTCCAGGCCGAAGTCTATCAATTCCAGTTCCAGGTCTTCAAGGTTGACCCCTTCCCCTTTGATTTTGATAACGCCGCGGTGTTGAAACATGAACTCCACAGAGCCCGAAGTGCCGAGGCTTCCGCCGTATTTGGTAAAGACATGGCGCACATTGGCTACCGTTCGGTTGATGTTGTTGGTCGCAGTTTCCACCATCAGCGCAATGCCGTGCGGCGCGTAGCCTTCATACAGGACCTCGTCGTAATCTTCCGCATCCTTCGAAGTTGCTTTTTTAATGGCGTTTTCCACGTTGGTTTTAGGCATATTGGCCGCCTTTGCGTTTTGGATGGCCATGCGCAGTCGGGCATTGTAATTCGGGTCGCCGCCACCTTCCTTCACAGCCATGGCAATTTCTCTGCCGATTCGGGTAAAAGCTTTGGCCATTCCCGACCAGCGCTTCATTTTTCGATCCTTGCGATATTCAAATGCGCGTCCCATGTCAGATGTAAGATATTAGATTTTTGATGTAAGATGTTAGACACTTCAAAATGCGGGTGCAAAGATAAGGATTCTAATTTTTGTAAGTTGTGTTGAATGCGATTTTATGCAGACAACCCTTTTCCAAACCAGGGTGTTTATTTTTTTTACAGGCGGAAGCCAATACAACCAACAGCAATTACAGAACCCATGCGCGGAGACATCCGAAAGAATATTGAGCGACATATTCAGGTGAGTGACGCTGAATTCGGGCACTTCATGTCTTATATGACGCCCCGGAAATTTCGTAAGCGGCAATATTTAGTGCAGCAGGGCGACTTCACCCGCCATTCGTTTTATGTGCTGAAAGGCTGCATTCGGGCGTTCCAGCTTGATAATTCAGGCAAAGAGCACATCATCCAGTTTGGCCTTGAAGATTGGTGGATCGGGGATATTGCCGCCTTGACTACCGGAACCCCGGCACGCCTGAACATCGAATGCCTGGAAGACTGCGAGGTGCTGCAAATTGACCACGAAGACCAGGAACGATTGTATGCGGAGTTACCAAAGTTCGAGCGTTTTTTTCGCATTATCATGCGAAATTCATTGGTGGCTACCCAAAATCGCTTGCTTTCCGTGATGAGCCAACCCGCCTATGATCGCTATATCGAATTCATGGAACGATACCCGCAAATCGTTCAACGCGTTGCCAATCATCACATTGCATCGTACCTCGGCATTGCGCCGGAAAGCCTCAGCCGCTTGCGAAAGGAAGGCGCCGCGCGCAATGAACAACCAAAATCTTGATCTACATCAATGGAATTTCTTAACCTGCCTTATTGGTGGGCCGGACTTGCTGACGGTATCTTTGCACAATCAATTAAAACAAAAAAAAAAGCAATCATGCAAGCACAAGCAGTCGCCAATAAGTGGGCAATAGACCTCGCCCACAGCGAAATAAACTTTAAAGTAAAACACCTGATGATCAGCACGGTAACTGGTAAGTTTACCGAGTTTACCGCAACGGTGGAGTCGGAAAACGATGATTTTCAGGATGCTTATATTACTTTTGAAGCGCAGACCGCTTCCGTCACAACCCGCAATGAACACCGGGATGAGCACCTGAGAAGCGCAGACTTTTTTGATGCCGAACAACACCCGACGATGCTTTTTGCTTCTACTTCTTTTAAGCAAATCAAAGGCAGCGACTACGAACTGACTGGCAATTTGACCATCCGCGGCGTCACCCATCCGGTTACGCTGGCCGTTGAATACAATGGTACGCACAAAGATCCATGGGGCAGCATCAAAGCGGGCTTCGAACTGAGCGGAAAAATCAACCGCACCGATTTCGGCCTGAAATGGAATGCCATTACGGAAGCCGGCGGCCTCACGGTGAGCGAAGAAGTGAAACTCGAGGCGTTTATTGAGCTTACAAAACAAGCAGCATAAATTTGAGTATTTGAAGATTTGAGTATTTGAAACCTAGATCATCGAATCCTCAAATACTCGAATCTTCAAATACTCAGATCATCACCCCTCAAATCTTCAAATACTCAACTAATTAATTCACAACAAATAAACTTTAGCAACATGAAAAGACTTTTTGTCCTTCCGGTTTTGGCTTTGTTCGCCATGTCCTTCGCACTCGTTTCTACCAATTACAATGTGGATGTAACGTCCAGCAACATTGTATGGAATGGCTATAAAGTAACCGGATCGCACACCGGTAACGTGAAAGTGAAATCAGGTAAACTGAACATTGATGGTGGCAAACTGACCGGCGGAAGTTTTGAAATTGACATGAACTCGATTACCTGTACCGATATGACTGGTGGTGGCGCAGACAAATTGGTAGGTCACCTGAAGTCGGACGACTTTTTTGGCGTTGCGACCTACCCGACTGCTAAATTCGTGATCAGCCGTGCGATTGCTATTGATACGAAAGGCAACTACAAAATCATTGGCAACCTGACGATCAAATCTACCACGAAAGAAATCAAATTCAACGCAAACGTAACAGAAGCGGATGGCGTAGTGAAAGCTACGGGTAAAATCACAATTGACCGCTCTGAGTTCGATGTCCGTTTTGGCTCCGGCAGCTTTTTCGACAGCCTCGGCGACAAGACCATTTACGATGAGTTTGATATGAATGTGAGCCTTGTGGCGAAGAAGTAGTTATTGGTTATGGGAAAAGTTTCGTTGTAAATTGTTCGTTGGGCTCCCAATATGATTGGAATGCGTCAACTACCTCGCAAACCAAAAAACTCAACGAACAACCAACAACGATCAACGAACAACTGTCCCAGTAACAAATAACCAATCACTAATACCCACCAACGGGCCTTCTGAACTTCGGTTTGGAAGGCCCGTTTTGTTTGTATGCGACACTGTTCCACACGCCAATGTTGCCGTTTCAGACAAATGCCCGACAAATCTGGTGGGAATACACCGGGAGAAACAACCCTTTCACCGATATATGCACCACTAATGTTAACTTTTTATGAAGTTTGAGTAAACTTTCTGGGTATTCTCAAATCTGATAAAAGTTAACGCGAGCTGATGCCAGCACTTTCAGTCACCAAACAGCACACAAAACAATTATGAAAAAAGCCTTTATCCTCTTACTTGGGGCCGTCCTGATTGCAGTCCAATGGTCGGCTGCACAAAACCTCCCTTTTGAAATGCGCATTAGCCCCGACGGACGCCGCCTTACGACCGGAGGCAATGCAGCCGAGGGATTTTACGACGAATCCCTCATCCGCACCATCAACCTTCAATTCCCACAAACCAATTATTGGCAACTGATGACCAACAATTACGCTTCAAAAACGGAAATTCCCGCCACCCTGACGATGGATGGCGTTTCCTACGACAGCATTGGCGTGCGGTTTAAAGGGCAAACTTCCTATTTTCAAAACTCCAGCGTTAAAAAATCCTTCGCCCTTTCCATGGATTACGCGCTCGACGGGCAGGACCTCATGGGGTATGAATCCCTGAATTTCAACAATTGTTACCTCGACGCTTCCTTCCTGCGGGAGGTGCTCTACCTGCACCTGAGCCGCAAACACATCCCCAGCGCCAAAGGCAATTTTATTCACCTGACGCTGAATGGCGAAAACTGGGGACTTTATGGCAATATTCAAAACCTCAGCGGCGACTACCTCAAAGAATGGTTCCTTTCCAATGACGGCACCCGCTGGCGTGCAGAACGAACTACCGGGGGCGGTGGTGGTCCAGGAGGCAATCCGTTCGGAGCCGGGACTTCTTCGCTCAATTACTTAGGCGCCGATACGACGCTGTATAAACCGCATTACACCCTGAAAAAAACGAACAAAGCCAATCCCTGGGAAGATTTGGTGAACGTATGCGATGCGTTGGCCAATACCCCGGCGGTCGCATTGGAGGATTCGCTGAAACAGTATTTAGACATTGACCGCACGTTGTGGTATCTGGCGCATGAAATCCTGTTCACCGATGACGACAGCTATGTCTGGAAAGGCGGGATGGACTATTTTTTGTATTGGGAACCGGAAACGGGCCGCATGACGCCACTGGAATACGACGGCAACACGTGTATGGACCTGGATTTCGCAACCACCTGGTCGCCGTTTTACCGCCAGAGTGATGTGAAATATGCCCTGATGAACAAGCTATTTCCGGTGCCGGCGCTCCGACAGCGTTACCTGGCGCACGTGCGCACCATCATCGAAGAAAGTTTCAACCTGACGTACGTGGACAGCCTCATTGACGCTTATGCCGACTTTATTGACGCGGAGGTCAACGCAGATCCTAAAAAAATATACAGCTACAACCAATTCCTCGCCCAGGTTGAGGAGCTCAAAGAGTTTATGCAGGTGCGCCGCACGTATCTGCTCAACAACGCAGAAGTGAATACGCCGACGCCTTCTGTGGGCGAAGTGGCTTATCACACCAACGGCCAGGCATTTACTGCGCCGGTCAGCAACCAACCGGTTACCGTCACGGCAGCCGCAAGCGCTGCAGCCGGGATTTTTGCAGTCCGATTATATTACGCAACGGGTCTGGTAGGCAACTTCGAGCGCACCGACCTATTTGACGACGGCAACCACGGGGACGGTGGCGCCGGCGATGGCATCTATGGCGGCGAAATTCCGGGATATCCTGGTGGCACTTATGTTCGGTACTACATCGAGGCGGTTAGCGCCAACACCGCACGAACGGTTACGTATTCGCCGAAAGGCGCAGAACACGACGTATTTGTCTACCGCGTTGTGGCCGACCAAACCAACAGCGCTGAGATTGCCATCAATGAATTTATGGCCTCCAATTCCACGACAGCATCCGATCAGGATGGCGAATTCGACGACTGGATCGAGTTGTACAACAATGGAATAGAAGCTGTTGACCTCGGCGGGTGGTTCCTGAGCGATAACCCGAACAACATCCCTAAATGGGAAGTCCCGGCTGGAACGATCATCCCCGGCAAGGGCTACCTGATCGTGTGGGCTGATGAAAATGGCACGCAGGAAGGCTTGCACGCCAATTTCAAACTTTCTGCAGGAGGCGAAAACCTGTACCTGGTGCTCCCCGATACAACCATCCTTCAGGAAATCGAATTTCCGGAACAGGAAACCGATATGGGCTATGCGCGCATTCCGAATGGCACGGGTAATTTCGTGATTCAGGCGCCGACTTT
>JALHRK010000113.1 GCA_022841505.1 Saprospiraceae bacterium
GGCTGCCACTGTTGTTTTGGTAATCCAGATCAGCCGTAGTTGCTGTACCATTTATCGTGGCGAAATTCACCACCACGTTTGCATCGGAAGGATTACTCAGACTGAGATTAAAAGTCATGTTCTGCGTACCTCCATCGCCTTCGGTCACGGTTGGACTGGTAATGGAAAGGGTTGCAGCGTCATCGTTGTTGATGGTTCCAACGCCAAGACCGTCTAAAATGCTGCCATTCACCGGATTCGACAAACTGATTTCTACCGTTTCGTCCAATTCCACTTTGGTGTCGCCGTTCACCCGAACGATGATGGACGCCGTTGGGTTGCCGCCTGCCGTAAAGCTGATGGGGGAAGGGGTAATAAGGGTAAAATCACCGTCGCCTAAAGAGGCCGAACCACCGGTGACCGCATACTCAACCGAGCAGGCATTCGAGGTATTGGACCGGGTCACTGTGAAAACAAGGTCTGTTGTTCCTGCATTACCTTCGTTGATGGCTACCGGGTCGTTAATGGAGAACTGGGTATTGGTAATATTGACGGCGTAATCTTCCACCTCGCCTGTGGTTTGAAGGCCGGTCGGTACGGCCGTAACGGCGCCCTGGGTGAAGCGAAAACGCGCATAACTGCTGCCCAGCGTGGCGCCAGCCGGAACGGCAAAGGATAAAGGATTGGTACCTGCTACGACTGCCTGCTGGTTGAAGACCAGTTCGCCCGGCTCGTTGAAATTGCCGTTTTGGTTGAAGTCTACCCAACCGTTGACAAAACCGTTTATCGAAGCCTCAATGCTGATGTTGGCTGTCGTGTTGACAACCAGTGCTGAAGGAAGCGTCACCCCGTCGTCGTCGTCGCCCTCGGCGTCCGTGTCGTCGCCGTCAGCCAAAACGCCAGGTTGACCGTCAGCCTCGCCATCAACTGTGGCACCCATTCGCACGATGAGGGAAGTCCCGTGCTGCGCGCCTCCAGGCAGCAGCGTGCCGTAACTGTCGGGCGCATCGCCAAAATCAATCTCGTCGTTGAGAATGAGGCCCATTTGAGGTGATCCGGCTACAGTTACACCGGCCGGAGCGCCGGAAATGGTGCCCAGAGCCACGTTGAACCCTTCGTTCGCTTCCACGAAGAAATCGCCGTTGACCAATACGGTGATCGGGAAATTTTCCCCCATATTGCCAATAAACGTCAGCGTCCCGTCATTGTCCTGATAATCGTTGTTGGCCGTGGTCGCCAAGCCGTCAGAGGTCGTGTAGGGCACCATGAAGCCGCCTTGTACGGGGTTGTTCAGCGTCGCAGTGAACACGAAAGGCGTTGTGCCTGTGTTGCCTTCGTTTTGCATCAGAATGGCCGCCGGGGTGAGGGTCACCGTGGCCGCGTCGTCGTTTTGAATCGTACCCGTGGCCGGCGAACCGGAAAAGGTGACGTCAAAAGGATCAACACTCACAAGCGACAAACTGACCAATTGCACAGTAAAAATTTCGTTGGCTTCTACTTTGTTGTCTGCGGTTACCCGAACGACAATGTTGTGGGTTTCACCAGGATTCCCCATAAATGCAAGCGGACTGGTCGTAATCACATCAAAATCGTCGGCGTCTGTGGCCGTGCCGTCGTTTACGACAAAATTCAGACCAAAGCCGCCTTGTACGGCAGGGTTTAGCGTGACCGCAAAATTGAAATCCGTGGTGCCGCCGGTGCCTTCGTTCTGGCTCACAGGGGTGATGGTCAGTGTGGCTGCATCATCGTTTAGGATCGTACTCGTGAATGGAGATCCGGATAACATTACGTTTACCGGGTTCACGCTAATCAGCGACAAGCTTACCATTTCGATCTGAATCGTTTCATCAGCCTCTACTTTGGTGTCGCCGGTTACGTTCACTGTGAATTCGTGGAATTCACCCGCCGTACCAGTAAAGTCTATAAAGGCGTCATTATCTGCATAATCGCTGTCCATTGTAGTAGCTGTACCATTGTTGGTGGTATAATTCACCCTAAAACCACCCTGAACCGGATTGCTTAGCATAATCCGATAGGTGAATGGCGTTGGCCCTGCATTGCCTTCGTTTTGCGAAGCACCTGCGGGCTGGCTCAGCGTGAGGGTGGTATTGTCGTCGTTGGTAATCGTTCCAGTGGCTGCCGAACTGGTTCCGAGGTCGTACAAAGCGCCGTCGGTGAGGGTGAGGATGACGGTTTCGTCCGACTCCACCGTATTGTCTGTGTTCGGATTCACCACAATCGTTGTCGTTGCGCTGCCCGCCGGAATGGTGATGGGGCTTGCTGCAATGGCCGGATAATCCGTGCCCGATGCGGCAGTACCACCCACGGTATAGCTCACGCTGAGGTCGCATTCGGTGTTGCCTGTACGCGTAATGGTGTACGTCAAATCCATGATCCCATCTTCTGCAACGCTGGTCGGGTTAACAGAGATGGTCACCTCCGGCACAACATTGGCGGCTTTTGGCGTTGGCGGTAAAGCCTGGTAGGTATTGGTATTGCGGGGTCCGCCGCTGCCATTCGGGATGCGCTGCATGGAATGACAAGCGCTACTGCCGCCGCCATTTTCGTCTACCTGCGGTTGGCCTGCATTGAGCAATACCAGCAGGCCGGGATCGTCTGGATCACTTGTGTCGTAGACAAGGGCGTCAATCAGATTCGTCAGCGTAACGGGAGTAGTGTTTGGGAAATCGGTCCCGTTGGCGGTATAAAGCGCCACAGCGTCCTGGCCGTTTTGCAGCATGTCGTTCGGGAAAGTCATGTCCACGCCCGGCACGCCGGGATTGCCTGCGATAAAATAGCCGTTTGCATCCGTAGTGAATCCGTCTAAGTCTATGGCTCTGTAAGACAGGTCATTAGAGCCGTTGTAAAACACCAGCACTAAGCCGTTAAGGTTGGTATTGCCTACGCCGCCGTCGTAGAGTTCTATAAATTCAGCCATATCGGTACTTGTTTGGTCGGCATCCACTTCGTTGATAATCACAGGGGGAATATCGTCATTCAGGATAGTGCCCGTTCCGTCCAACGTAGTTCCGGCAGGACTGAAGTTTACATTTCTTCCGCTTGCCGTCAAAGCGTTCAACCGCACTAGGAAAGTTTCGTTGCTTTCAAAAGCATCGTCGCCAACCACCTGTATATTGAAGATGCGCGTTTGGCTGGCGCCGCCGTTGGCTGCGAAAGCCGAGAGGGCGCCCGAGGACATCTGGTAGTCGTTGTTGGCAATGGTAGCCGTGCCGTCAACTGTCATAAAGTTGACATTGACCGGTACATCAACTTGTCCGTTGAGCGTCACTGTGAAGGCAAAGGCTGAGGAATTCGGGCTGTTGCCTTCCACCTGGCTCACGTTGGAGATTGTCACCGTGGCGGCATCATCGTTGGCTATGGTACCCATGAGCGATGGGCCAGCAGTTACCCCGGCAGGCGCGCCGGTAATGGCGCCCAGGGCTACCGTAAAGGTTTCATCCAGTTCTACCACCATATCGCCGAGGATGGGCACCTGAATGAATTGCTCTTCTCCAGCAGTGCCCGTAAATGAAAGCGACCCGCTGGTATTCGTATAGTCGCTTCCGGCAGTAGCCGAGTTGTTTGAAGTGGAAAACGCAATCGAAAAGCCTCCCTGAACCGGATTGTTTAAAGTTGCCTTAAAGGTGTAATTTGCCGAGCCTGAATTGCCTTCGTTTTGCGAAGCGTTAGCGCTGAGCGTCACGGTGGCATTGTCATCATTGGTAATCGTACCAAGTCCTGAATTGTCCGTGATGTTGGCATGAGCAGGCGCTCCGGAAAGCACGACCGTAAAGGTTTCATCGGTTTCCACTACATTGTCGTGGTTCACCAAAACCGTCACCGTTTGGGTGGGGTTCATTCCTGCCGGGAAGCTGACGGTTCCGCCTGAAATGGCTGCAAAATCGCCTGGACTTGCCGCTGTGCTGCTCATGGTATTAACGGTGAGGTTGATTGCATCTTCCATACTGGTGCGGGTAACCGTAAAGTTAAAGGAAGTGGTGGTTCCACCCGTACCTTCGTCCATGGTCACATTGCTGATGGAAATGCCGGTCGGCGTTTTAAAACCAAAATCAATATTGTTATTATCAGCCGAAATAGCGAAAGCTGCCGTTGCTACGCCGAAGCCGATGACGGCATCGCCGTTGTCGTCATTATCATCCAGATCAACATCCGGATCGCCGGCGCCGCTGAGTGGGCTGCTGACAAAAGGCACGCCCATATTGTACAAAGCCCCGCCCATGTTGAAATTGGAAGGCGCCACCTGTACGATGTACGTACCCGGGCAAACGTTGAACGCATACCGACCATCCTGGCCACTCATGTTTGCGGTGGTCGCAGAAGCTACTGCTGCGCCGTCACCTGCGTCGAGCATATTATTGGAATTAACATCCAAATACAAATTGAGTGCCACACTATTGATGCCCGTGTCGCCCGCATCAAAGACGCCATTTCGGTTGACGTCATTGTAAACGAGATTCCCAAGGACAAGCCCTGCAAAAGGCGTAAGGGTGGGATCTGTTGCGCCCGGAAAAGCCGGGTCATCCGTCAGTTTGGGTGAACCGGAAAAACTGCCTGTTACCGTAGCCTGGTTAGACAGGTTAGCTGGCGGTACGGTGCCGGGTGCGCAGGCATTGGCATTCACATCAACATCGTAGGTAATGACAATGGTTTTGCCTGCGGGCAAGGTGAAGCCGGTGGGCGTGGGAAAGGTTTGCGCCACCAGACCAGCACTCATCAAACAGATGATCAGCACTGAAAGCCCGGCATGGATCAAATGCTGGAGGACACCCTTTTTTTCGTAGAGATTATTCATCACTAATTTATTTGATGGTGAATTCATGATTTCTTTTTTTAATGGCAGGTTGATAGCCTGGTTTACTAAACTTTCAAAGTTTAGTAAACCTTAAACCTACAAGCTACTGCACCCTGATATTTACGGTTCCTAAATTCGTTTGCATATCCGAGTCGGTTATGATATAATTAAAACTGTCGTTGCCGGTAAAGCCATTTGACGGGGTATAGGTAAAGCTCCCGTTGGGGTTGACGGATACCGTTCCATTCGAGGCAGTTAGCAGGTCATAACCAGTTACACTCAACCCTGGAATATTGTCGTCAAAATCATTTTGGAGCAATCCGCTTCCTGTTACTATATTGAGTTCCACGTTCATTGTTGCAGTATAAGCGTCATTGACCGCAACGGGGGTTGTTTTAAAAGAATTGGCGACCAGCGTCACTTTCGGGTCATTGTTCAGATTCAATTGCACACCCTGGTAATCTGCCGCTTGTGCATTGCTGATGGTCGCCGTCAGCCGGATGCGGTCATTGGGGTCAGCCTTGCCGGATGTGCCGTTGTCAATGGTTATCGCATCCGTCAGCGTGGCGCCGGGTTGGCAATTTACGATGGACACTGAGTAGATGGCTGTACCCGCGCAAGGCCCGGCGGTGGTGTACGTGATGGTGTAAGGCCCTCCCACTGTGCTGGCTGATACGTCTATCGCGCCCGTTAACGGATTGATACTTATCTGCGCCGGGGCGCTGAACATACCGCCGGTATTTCCATAAATGACGGGCGTGGGATCGGATCCTGTTTGGCAGTAACCCGGATTGGCGTAGCTGAAAGCGGCGTTTTGGAGCGGATTAAGGGCGGTCAGCGTGACAGTTGAACTTGCCGTCTGTCCATTGGCGTCCGTCACACTAACGGTGTACATTCCGGCAGTCAGGTTTGGAATGTTGTAGCTGCCACCCGACGATGCAATCTCCGTTCCAGCGGGGTTGCCGCTTGATTGTCCGCTCCAACTGACGTGGTAGCCGGGCGTTGCGCCGGAAGCCATCACGAGAATATTGCCGTTGTTGCCGCCAACGCAGGTAACGTTGGTTGGCGTCAGCGTAATATCCGGAATTGGGCAATAAGTGGTACTGTTGGGAACGCTCACGTTGTCCACGGTAATGGATTCATTATTGAAATTTCCACAGACCTGAATTTGAATGGTGGTACCAGACAGACCGGTTTTTGTGACGGTCATGCTGCTACTTTGATCTAATGTTGGAAACGGATATTGGATGGTGCCTGCTGCACCGTTGCCCAGGGCGTTGGGCAAGGTTAGATAGGCCCCGCCGTTGATACTATACTTGACATTGATGTAATCTTCCTGGTCAAAGAGCGTCCAGGCAAGGTTAACGGAGAACATCGTCCCGGTATTCAGGTCAATCAATGGGCTTGTCCAGCAAATTTCCTGGTCAAAATCTATCCCTTCCAAAACCCCGCCGTTTGTTCTGAAGTAGTCGCCGGTTTCCCGGCCAAAAGTTGCCGGTGGCGCAGGCGACCAACTGCTCATCGTCCAGTTTACCCCTGAGAAATTGTCAACATAGTTGGGCAGGTATCCTTTGTTCGCGATGTTGAACTGTTCGTTGTAAGCAGTCGCAGGCAGCGTGCCTACCATAGCGCTGGTGGTTGAAGTACATCCACTCGCATCGGTGATGGTGACGGTATAGGTGCCCGTTCCGACGCCGATTAAGTCCTGCTGATCAGTGTCCGGGTTTTGAGCGCCATTATTGCTCCAGTCGTAGGTGTACCCCGGCACCCCGCCGCTTACCGCAAGGTCTATTTCACCATCTATTGTACCGCTGCAATTCGTGTTTAATACTTGTGTGCTGAGTGCCAATGCCGGGGCATTGGTAATGTTAACACTGGTGGTAGCCGTACAAGAGGCGGCGTCTGTCACGGTCACGGTATAGGGTCCAACGGGCAAACCGCTCAAATCCTGCGGGTCAGTATCCGGATTTTGCGAGCCGTTATTGCTCCAGTCGTAGGTATAGGGTGGAGTACCCGCCGATACGCCCAGGTCAATAGCGCCTGAGTTGGGATTGCTGCATCCAACTTGTGTGACTACCGTGCTCAGTACCGGTGCGGCACAACCTACGGTTACGCCTGCTTCGGGAACTGCGACGTTGTCAATGGTTACTTTTTCGGCATTAGAGGCGGTTACCATACAAACCCTGATTTTCAAGGTACTGCCACCGGCAATGCCACCATGGTTGATGGAGAAACTACCCATGTTTTCCGTCGTTCCGGGATTCGAAAAGGGATAAACAACCGTTGCGCAGGTGCCGCCTCCGGCAACGTTGGGCACCATGACGTATGGGCCGCCGTTCACGCTGTAGAGCACTTTGATGTAATCAGTTCCACAAGTATTGGTTGTAACATCGGAGTCAAAACTGGCCCAGGTCAGGTCCACCTTTACACTAACGACCGGGGCAGCTGTGGTGTTGATAAGCGGGCTTTCCCAGCACACTTCCTGATCCAGGTCAATGGATTCCAATACGCCAGCGACTGTGGTGTTTAAATAATCAGAGGGATCGCGGAAGTCGCCAGCCTGGCAGGTGCCAGTGGCGTCCCAGGGGGTTAAGGACCAGTTGATGCCCGCAATGTCGTTTACACAATTGATCTTATAGCCTTTGTTGGGCGTGGAGAACGGCTCCGAATATTGGGCAATCGTGGTCAGGGGCATCCACAAAAGACAGCCAAATACCAGCAGGGCCGGGATGAAGCGTACGGGCTTTTTTTGAAAAGCAGGAAAAGCGGATTTGCATTTCATTATTTGCGTTGGTTTGGTAAAAATGGTATAAAATAGTTTTTGGGGAAATTTGTCATTGCACCCTGATTTTTACGGTTCCAGAATTTGTTTGCAAATCCGAATCGGTAATGGTATAGGTGAAACTATCATTACCTGTAAAGCCATTCGGCGGATTGTAGGTGAAACTGCCATTGGCATTCACCGATACCGTACCGCCCTGAGCACTGGTCATACTGAAATTGGTCACATTGAGTCCAGGTATATTGTCGTCAAAGTCATTTTGCAGCAGGCCGCTTCCTGCCGGAATGGTCAGCAGCGTATTCATTCCTGTCGTGTAGGCGTCGTCTACAGCAACCGGCGTGGACTTAAACGAGTTGGGCACCAGCGTTACCCGCGGGTCGTTGTTCAGCGTCAATTGAATGCCATCGTAGTTTGCTGTCTGGGCATTGCTGATGGTGGCTGTGAGCCGGATGCGGTCGCCCGCGTCTGCTTTCCCGGAGATGCCGTTGTCAATTGTCAAAGCATCAGTTAACGTAGCCCCCGGTTGGCAATTCACGATGGATATTGCAAAAGTTGCCGTCGCCGGGCAGGGCCCCGAAGTGGTGTAGGTAACCGTGTAAGGGCCTCCTACAGTGCTGGCGGATACATCAATGACGCCAGTTGTCGCATTGATACTCAAACCTGCCGGAGCGCTGAACATACCGCCGCTGTTGCCGTAAATGGTTGGTGTGGGATCCGTGGCAGTCTGGCAATAAGCGTTATTGCCGTAATCAAAACCAGCATTTTCTGCGGGGTTCGCTACGCCTTGTATCACAAAATTGTAGGGATCTTCGCCGGAATCATTGTTTTCAATAGAAACTGTGACGCTGCGGGTTCCGGGAGTTGTTGGGGTGAAGGTTATTTCAAACATGGTGTTCGACATCCCCACTATCGGAGATGCAGGTTGCAGGCTGACATTAAAATCAGCCGTATGCCCCGTCAGGGCAACTTTGGGCATCCCATCCAGGATGAGGTCGGCAGCTCCCGTGTTTTGAATGGAAAACGACTTCACAACCGGTGTTCCTCCGATGCAAACTGAGCCGTAATTGGTATTGTTGTTGATGGCCACCATCGTAGCATTGTCAGCAACCGGGTTGCCATTTCCAAACACATCCATTTCCGGAACGGGCAAAGGGTCATCGTTGAGGATAGTTGCCACCCCGGTACTTGTCGAAATGGACACATTCCTTCCGCTTGCCTGTAAATTGGACAGCATCGCGTTAAAGGTTTCGGCTGCTTCAAAATCTGTATCGCCATTTACAAAGATGGTGATGGTTTCTATTTCACCGGCAGTACCGCTGAAGGTAAGGGTACCGTTGCTGGCTGTGTAATCCGTGCCCGCTGTCGCCGTGCCGGGGGAGGTGTTGAAATCTACCATCACCGAAGTATTCACCGCATGGCTGAGGGTGGCATTAAACGTAAAATTCGTATTGCCTGAATTTCCTTCGTTTATGTTGATGTTGTTGATGGATACAGTCGCCGCATCATTGTTGGTGATGGTTCCTGTGCCTTGTCCGTCTACAAGGGTCACCCCTGCATGGCTTATATTACTCAGATTGACATAAAAATTTTCATCCAATTCAACCACAGCATCGCCAAGTACGGGCACGGTGATGGTTTTGGGTTCTCCGTCCGTACCGGAAAAACTCAGGGATCCTGAAGTGTTGGTATAATCGGATCCAGCACTCGCTGAATTGTCAGCAGTTGCGTAATTAACGGTGAAGGGGCTGGAGGTTCCTGAGTGGGTTACGGTGAACATGAGGTTTTGACTACCACTGTTGCCTTCTGTCAACGAAACGTCGTTGATGGAAAGCCTTCCCTGACTGCCCAACCCGTATTTAAGGTTGTCAATTTGTATGTAGTTGAGCGGGCTGGCGATGCTGACTGAAAGCGAGCGGAGCACTTGATTGGCTAACGGCGTACCTGCAAACGATTTATGTTCGAAACCGGTGCCCGTGTCGTTGGTAGGCGTAATCAAAAACGTGTGACTGACTGTTGTTCCATCGGGCCGGGTACCCGTGAAGGTCGCATTCCCAACCGCTAAGTTGTTACCGCCATTGGAGGAAGTCCACACGTCCATTTCCTGGACGATGAAACCGCCAATTCCGGAATTTGTAAAGTTGATACCGCCAACATTACCGCTGCCTGAGGCCGTTAAAAAAAAGCTGGAAGGGCAACAGCCAAAATTATTCGATTGAAATACCATCATTGGACTGACCGTCGTAAAATTATTTCCATTCTCAGAAAAGGCTGTGGCCGGGGATGTCTCGTCTTCAAACGTTTCTAAGTGCATTTCGTCGTCGAGAATCGTCCCGGTCGCTGTACTGCCGGTGATGGCGGTGCCTGACGAAGGGCTGGAAAGCGTTACCGTGAACCCCTCGCTGTTTTCGTCGGTAAGGTCCCCGCTCACGTTGATCTGGATTTGTTTGGATGTTTCCAATGGGGCAAAATTGATTGTCCCGCTTGGAAAGGTTCCACTAAAGTCGGCAGCATTGGCCGGGTTGCCGCCACTTCCGGTGACGGCATAATTGACTGAAGAAGTACCACTTACGCTACCTCCCCGGTTGATGGTGAAAAAGAAGGGGGTGGTACCGGAATTGCCTTCTAATTTACTGGCATTGGCAGCCACGATGGCCAACGTCGCTCCCCCGTCGTCGTTTTGGATTGTACCGATGCCCTGCGCGTCAAAAATGCGAACATTTACGAGGCTCGCGTTGGTTAAATTGACGAAAAAAGTTTCGTCTGGCTCTACGGTATTGTCGCCGTTGAGCGTCACATTCATCATTTTTGTTTCCCCGTTGGTACCGGTAAAACTTAGCGTGCCGCTTGCGGTTACATAATCTGAATTAGCCGTGGTAGCGGTATTATTAGCTGTGGCATAACTGACTGTAAACGCGCCTGAAGCGGCATTGGTCAGCGTTGCCGTGAAGGTCAGAATTTTGGTGCCGGAATTGCCCTCGGTCGTACTCACATCATTGATGGTGATGGAGGGGATGTCCACGGAAAGGAATTTAAAATTGTCAATGGCGAGGTAGTTCAGCCCCACCGCCAACTGCATTTCCAGTCCAATCAAATTCACTCCGGCGAGCGGGGTACCGGTAAAATTCAGGTGCTCGAAGCCGGTTCCGGTGTTGTTTGTAGGGTTGATTTGGGTGGTATAACTGACTGTGGTGCCATTGGGCTGGGTGCCAATGAAGGTAACATTGCCTACGGCGAAATTCGTCCCGTCGTCATTCGATGTCCAGGCGTCCAGTTCCTGCAACTGGAAAGCCTTACCGAAAGTGGAAAGGGTAACCTGCCCCACGCTACCCGAGCTACCGCCATTACCGGCGCCGGTGCCCATGTATCTCGCCGAAGGGCAGCAGCCAAAGCCGGAAGAATTTTCAATGCGCAAATCGCCGGACATGTTAAACATCAAACCACCTTCCGAAAACGCAGTGCCGGCCGGCGTTTCTGTTTCGTAGGTTTCGGTGGTTTGGGCAAAAACAGCAGCGGCAGGCAGCCAGGTAAGCGATGCCAAGAAGAGGCTGTAGCACTGGGATTTAAGTTTTAAAAAATTCATAGTGCTTAATTAAATTGTTGGCAAAACAGATTCGATAGTAAAGTTTTGCAAAAAAACTTCAGATGGCTGTAAGTTCCTGTTTTTTTTAATACTTGTAATAAATTGATGCTAAATTAATTGTTTGGGTTAAGGTAACGGCACTAAAACGATATTCAGGAAACCAGCTCCTCCATGGTCTGCGCTCGTTGTTGCGCCACCATTATTCATTGCCAAAAACGCAGCTACTGCCGCATCATCAGTTGCACTTCCACCATAGCCTTGCAGTCTGTACGTAGTACCCACAAATCTTTGCCGCACGCGCACGCCAAATTGTCCTGCGATGGTAGTAGCGGTATTTCCTGCAATATGTGCATTGATGGTCGTCACATCGGTAGCCGTCGTTCCTGCATCCACCCGAATGGCATCTCCAGCCAGGCCGTCGGTCAGGTTGACGGTATTGTTGGTAATCGTCGCATTAATGGTGCTATTACCATCCCGGGCAATCATCTCAATGCCCCGATTGGCGATTTGTGAGATGTTGTTGTTGCTGACAAGAATCGTCAGCACATTGGATGCATTTGCATCCGTTCCGTTGGTATTTACCCGGATGCCCGGGCCAGTTGGCGAATTGGCGTTGGTAATTGTATTGTTTGTAATGGAGCCTGACATTGGGCCACCTCCACCTGCTGCAAGATTGATATTAATGGGTGATGCAAGTCCTGGGCTGGAATTGAAGACGCCCCGGTGAATGTCAAAATTCAGTATACCTGCGCTTCCATGGCCAATATTGATGCCGATATTATTGTTCGTAAATGTGCCACCGCTTCCAGCTACGCCGGATATACCTATTTCCACGTCAACTGTACCGGTATGTTCTGGAGTTGTGGTGACCTGGATTCCGTTTGCGCGGTTGCCGGTAAAAGTTGAAGTGGTAATGTCCGCTGTAATATTTGCGGTACCCTGCGCCCTGATCTCAAAGCCGTTATTGCCGGGGGAAACGTTGGAGTTATCCCGAATAGTCGTGCCGGACATCGTAAATTGAGAGAGCGTACCGCTGAGGTTAGCGATTTTGAAGTTGTTTTCATACCCGTCTTCAATCAGACAATTCGTGATGTTTACCGTTCCGGTCAAGCCATTGGAGCCGCCTGGATTTTCTGCACCAAAATAAATAGAACCCTCATCCGTGGCGGCATCGTCTCCATTTTTGCCAGAGCTGTGGTTGACGACGGAATTGTCCAACGTAAAGTTATTCACATTAAAGCCCCGTATTCCAAAATTGGTGAAGTTGTTCAATTGCATTCTGGTGAGTGAGACCTGGGAACAATTGTTCAGATAAATGCCAACACCTGTTGTATTGCTTCCGTTGGTGCCTGTTTTATTGGCAATGGTGCCTCCCGAACCAGGTGTTCCTGAGCCTGTTACGGTCAACCCGCCACTTGCACCAGTATTGTCGAGAATAATCCCCGTTGCCGAGCCACCATTAGACGCAATGCTTTGAAACGTTAGCCCGCCCGCGCCAATGGTGGTATTTGCCACGTTCAAAGCCGTTCCCGTAATGCTGCTGATGGTGTTGCCTGTTCCCTGTACAGACACCGTTCCGCCACTCGTAGCAAGGAAGCCTATACCGGAGGAGGAGTTAACAATTTCCAGATTGCCGCCGGTGATGTTAACGGTTCCTCCTGTACATCGAACCCCTATACCGGTTCCGGTGGTGGTCACGTCCAGCCCCAAGCCGATTAAATTCAGTGTAGAAGCATTGACCGTTACACAAGTTGCGGTGGTGGTAGACAAGGAACTAGCCAAAGAATTATTGCCGATTTGGACTGTACCTGCGTTGTCCAGATTCAGCGCCGTCGTTGTACCGCTGGATGTTACTATACGTTCAAAAATTTTCGTACCGGTGCTCGCACCAATGGTAGCAATTTGCCCGCTTGTAGATATGATATAGACAAAATGGATGCCTCCAACTCCCGCATTGGTATTTAGAATATCTATACCGATCCCACTGATAGTGGTGATCATATTTCCGGAGCCGGTCACATTCAAAGTGCCACTGTTTTGAGCCTCTATACCACTACCAGTAGTTGTAGCATTCAGCACCAACCCCCCTCCTGCGAAATTGATGGTGGTGCCACTATTATTCCTAAGGATAATCGCAGTACCGCTGGCTACAGTAAAGTTTTTACTTGCTCCATTGAATGAAATAACGCCACTATTTGTACTACTCTGCACAACTATACTAGCTGCATTGCCATTGATGGCGAATAAATTACCATCAAATGTTATATTACCTGTTGTGTGTGCAAGAATAAAGATTAGGTTACCTTCATTATTTTTGGAAACACTACCGTCGTAATCAACAGCAACAGTACCGCCGCTAATATTCACACCCGTCCCACTCGGATTGGTAATGGAGCCTCCATTTGCGATGAATGTGCCCCCGCAGTTGGCCAGATTGATGCCGTTGGTTCCGCCACTTGAGGACAGGCTGTTGAAAACAACGTTCATTGAAGCCCCCGAGCCATTGCCTGCCTTGAAACCGCCACCAGTAGTATTGTTGATACTCACTTCGCTCACTACCAAATCTCCTACTGAAGATGTCCCAATGTTTTCGATAGCAAAATCCGTGCAATCTGCGATGTTCAATCCCCGAAGGTTATTGTTCATCGCCAGCGTCACCCCGTCACCGCCTGCATTGGTAATGACCGGCCGGCTGCCGTTGATGGCTGGCAGGGCTACACTGAAAGGCGCCAGCGTAAAAGGCAAGACATCGGCTAAGGTAGTGCCTCCGGTATGCCCCTCTCCGAAAAGGCGCTCGGTGTTGTCTAATACAATGCCGCCGGAGTAATTCGTACCTGTATGTTCGAGATACACCACGTCCGCTGCTGCTGTAGAGCCGCTATTGAACGATGTCAGCAATTTAAAAGGCGAGTTGCGTCGCCCGTCGCTGGTGGCGGCCATTGAAGAATTGTCTATGAACCAAATCAGGTTGCTGACGGTAAAAGTCACAACCGCCATATCAGTAGCCGGAACGCCGCCGCCCACGCCGTTGCCGTCGTTGAGGGTATAGGAATAGGTGTCTGTGCTGTTTGTAAATCCGGCAGGAGGGGTATAGCTAAATCCGCCATCAGCGGCAATCACAATAGAGCCGCCTTGCGTAGTTGCAAAAGTGCCTGCCGTAATGGTTGCCCCGACAAGATTGTCGTCAAAATCATTGGCTTTCAGTCCATTTGCAGCCGGAACGCTGATGGGTACATTGCCTGTGCAGGCATACGCATCCGGCACTGCCAAAGGCGAAGAGCGGAAAGAACCAGGCACTAAAGTCGTGCGCGGGTCGGGGGTAATGTTCAGTTGCGTGCCCGTCGCATCGGCCCCGCCGGTATTCTGGATGGTGACCTTGTATCGTATGCGGTCGTTGGGATCGGCCTTTCCAGAGGTGCCATTGTCAATGATGATTTCGTCTGTTTGGGTAGGGGTGGGAATCGTTTGCGCGCTAATTGGCGCCGCAAAAAGGCAAAGTGTCAGCGCCGTCAGCCCTGCACACAGGGATTTCCAGCTTCCGAATAGGTACAGCTTGTTCATAGCAAACAGATTTGCAGGAAAAATATCAGACAAGTTAATGATTCGCATCATCATGCTGAGGTTTCAGGTGATTGAAATCGAAACTTGAAAGCGTGAGGGATGTGACTTAGCAGGAATACTTGAGCAAAAGTATAGATTTTTTTTGAAATTTAACGGGGTCGTTTTTGTGTTTTGCAAGCTGGACAGACTGAAAATCAGTTTCCTCTGTATATAAAACGGCTTCCGCCGCGTTTATCTGTATAACTTCCAACGGGCATCAACTCAGGAAACAAGCATGGCGACTCAACAATTAGTTTTCGCGATCTTGGAAACTACGTAAGCCGCTGTCATCTGTATGACTTCCAGTTCAGCCCCGTTCTTCACTGAGTTTTCTGTTTTTTGCAATACAATAAGGGTGGTTGCGGGATCGAGAAAATAGCCGGAGCAATTGTTGCAGACTTGCGCAGACACATTTTTTAATAGTACAACAGCCCCTTCTTTTTCAAGGGTTACGGTGACTTTGCCTGGTTCTAATTCACCAATTTTACAAATCGAGCAGTTGGAGCAATTCAAAGGATCAGATATAGGTTGCGGTATATCGAATAGCTTCCATAATTAAATCTGGCGTCAACAGCGGATGTTTTTGGGCAATACTTTCCGGTGTCCCTCCTGTGCCAAGCCAATCCATAACCAATTCTACACTGATCCGGGTTCCCGCAATACAAGGTTTACCACCCAGGATTTCAGGATCAGCTACAATATTTGGGAACTCAGTTGTCATAGAAAGTGAATTTTGAAAAATTTTAGTTAACTTTGTAAACAGAAAGTTTGCTATGGAAAAATTCATTCTGACATTAAAAGACAACAGTAAACGCCAGTTCCTTTTGGAATTGCTCACTCAGCTTGATTTTGTCGAACTAAAAACAGTTCTACCCAAAAAGGAGCAGAAGGAGGGAGCGTATGATTTCTTCCAATCTGCCGGTTTATTTGCCGGACGGGATGTAGACGCTGATCAACTCAGGAAACAAGCATGGCGACTCAACAATTAGTGCTTTGCGATACAAATGTATTGATTGAGTTTTACAAAAACAATCCAAGTATTGTAGAACGGCTTAAAGAAATTGGACAAGCCAATATTGCCATCAGCGTTGTTACTTCCGGCGAACTGATTTATGGAGCTCTAAATAAAAGCGAACTCCGTCAAATTCTTACTGATATAAGCCATCTTTCCCTGCTTGATATTGATTCAGAAACCTCTAATTTGTTTCTAAAGTTGATGACGGACTATGCCCTCAGTCATAAGTTGACCTTGCCCGATGCATTAATAGCTGCTACGGCTTTGCGTCACAACATTCCTCTTTTCACCATCAACCTCAAAGATTTCAGATTTATTTCCAATTTGAAATTATTCTCCTAACTTTCCTGCTGATCTGATTTACAAACAAGCGTTTCACCAACTACCGCTTATGTACTGGCTTTTACTCCTATTCCCGCTGGCAGCCATCTACGCAGGCATAAGCGCCGTATTTTACGTATTCCAGCATATTTTCTTTTTCCGCCCGGAGCGGTTGCCCACCGATTTTAAATACCAGTATTCCTTTGATTTTGAAGAAAAAACTTTCGACATGGAAGACGGCGGGAGCATCAACGCCGTGTATTTCCGGGTGCCCAACAGCCGGGGCGTCATTTATTACCTCAAAGGCAACTCGCGCAGCATCAAAGGCTGGGCCAAATTTGC
>JALHRK010000114.1 GCA_022841505.1 Saprospiraceae bacterium
ACCAGTTTAATGTCATTCGCTTCTTCAATTAAGCGATAAAAAGCGTCGAAGTCCTTTTTAATCAGCAAACTGCGGAACCTCGACAATTGGTTGATGTGCTCGTCCAGCACATCCAGCACATTGTCCCGGTTTTGCCGGAAAATCGGCGTCCACATATCGGGCGAACTTTTGGCTAAGCGCACGGTAGAACTGAAGCCTCCGCTGGCCAATTCAAAAATCTGTTCTTCGTCTTCCTCCTTGGCCAACACCGTCAGCGCTAAGGCAAAAGAGCTGATGTGCGAAATATGCGATACATAAGCCGTATGCACATCGTGGGCGCGGCTGTCCAGATAAACGACCCGCATCGGGATGGATTCGTACAATTGAATGGCCCGCGCCACCGCATCCGGAGCACTGTCGGCTGCATCGCAAATCACGGTGCATTTTCCGTCGAAAAGGTTTGGAATGGCCGCTTCCGGGCCTGAATATTCCGTGCCGGCCATGGGGTGCGTGGCCACTAACCGCCGGCGCCGGGGGTGACTTTTCAAAGCTTCCAGCAAGGTAAATTTGGTGGAACCGACATCCAGCACCACCTGTTGATCCGTTGCCAGATCGAGGATAGCGGGCAACAACTGGAGCATGGCATCTACCGGGGTAGCTACAATGATGACCTCCGATTGTGCCACCGCAGCTTCCAGCGGCATCGCCTCGTCTATCAACCTGCGGCGGAAGGCTTTGTCTATATTGGACGGATTGGCATCTACGCCGATGATGTGCGATGCAAAGCCGTTTTCCTTCAGCGTAATGGCCAAAGAACCGCCAATCAATCCGATGCCTACGATGGTAACCGTCATACAATTCTTGCTATGGCTGTTTCAAAAGTTGCTTCGTCGCTGCACAGGGACACCCGAACGTATTGATTTCCCTGTTCGCCAAAAATGCCCCCCGGCGTCAGGAAAACGTGGTTGTTGTAAAGGATTTGGTCTGAAAGTTCGTAAGCATTGGAGTAAACGGCAGGAATTTTTGCCCAGACAAACATGCCTGCCTGGTTGGTGTCGTACCTGCAATTCAGCAAATCCAGCAAAACAAAAGCTTTTTCACGGCGCCCCCGGTAAATGGCATTCAAATCGCTGTACCAGCTTGCCGGACTATCTAAGGCACGCACTGCCGCTAATTGCAACGGTTTAAACATGCCGGAATCCATATTGCTTTTGAAGCGGAGCACATCCTGCAAAAAATTGGCTTGTCCGGCCAGCATCCCAACGCGCCAGCCGGCCATATTGTGCGATTTGCTCAGCGAGTTCAATTCCAAAGCGACCTCTTTTGCCCCGTCAATGCTGAGCAGGCTGAGCGGGCGTTCGTTGAGGATAAAAGCGTAGGGGTTGTCGTTGATCAACAGGATCTGGTGGGCTTTCGCAAAAGCGACTAAATCGCTGAAAAAGCCGCGGTCGGCCTGTGCGCCGGTTGGCATGTGGGGATAATTAACCCACATCAGTTTCACCCGGCTCAAGTCACCGGCGGCCAGCGCATCCAGGTCGGGCAGCCAACGCCGGTCTTCCGAAAGCGCGTACGAACGAACGCCGGCGCCGGTCAGGGTGGTTGCAGCGCGATAGGTTGGATAGCCGGGATCGGGCACGAGCGCTTCATCGCCGGCTTCCAGGTAAGTCATGGCAATGTGCATGATGCCCTCTTTGGAGCCGATCATGGGCAAAATTTCTTTGTCAGGATGGAGGGTGACGCCAAACCAATCCTGGTACCATTTGGCGAAAGCCTTCCGAAGTTCGGGGGTTCCTGCATAGCTTTGATACGCATGCTGGTCGGGCTTTCTGCTTTGTTCCGTCAGTTCATCCACGGTTGCCGAAGCAGGGGGCAGGTCCGGGCTTCCAATGCCGAGGTTGATGACCGGTTTGCCATCGGCGCGCATGGTTGCGATTTCGCGGAGTTTTTGCGAAAAGTAATATTCTTCAATCCCGTCTAAGCGACTGGCAGTCCGGATGCTGAACATGGAGGGCGATTGCAGGGAAATTACGGAACTCATAACGTTGTTGATTGAGACGCATCAATAGAACCCGGCAGGCAATTAGCGCATCTTGCCGGTTATTTTTTATTCTTCAATTAAAATTCCTTTCGGGTACACCCCCAAAACTTTCAGGTCGTGGGTGATGGGGCGAATGGCATCCACTGCCTGTTGATAGCTGAGTTTGCCTTCTGCAACAAAATCCAGGAAAAACAAATATTCCCAGGGTTTCCCAATGATGGGCATGGATTGAATTTTGGTCAGGTTGGCGTGGTAGGCGGCCAGTACGGCCAACACTTTATAAAGACTGCCGACCTCGTGGTCCACCGAAAAACTGAGCGATACTTTGTCGGAAGCGGGATTTTCTTCCACTTCGGTTTCGCGGCGCAACACCAAAAAACGGGTCAGGTTCTTTTTATTGGTTTCGATGCTTTCGGCCAGCATGTTCATGCCGTACAGCTCGGCGGCCAACGAACTGCCGATGGCGCCAACCTGTTGCAGTCCATGATCCCTTATGTTTCGGGCGCTTAACGCAGTGTCTTCTGCTTCCACGAGGCGGATATGCGGGTACTTTCGGAAATACTCCCGGCATTGCGCGATGGCAATGGGGTGGGAATGCACTTCGGTCAGGTCCTCAATTTCCACGCCGGGCAAGGCCATCAGGTTTTGGCGGATGCGCAGAAAAACCTCCCCCGCAGCCTGAAGGCGGGATTCGTTCAGCAATCGAAAATTGGCCATCAAACCGCCCGCCAGCGTATTTTCCATCGCCATCAGCCCCACGTCGGCCTGAACGCCTTTTTCCACCATGTTCACCAACTCGTCGAAGGTGAGCGCAGGGATGATGTCCACCGTTTCCGGGCTGAAATATTGGCGCGCTGCAATCTCGTGGAATGCCCCGGGAACCCCCTGAATGGCAACCCGAAGCGGGCGATGCGACGCGGGGATTTCTTCGGCAGCTGCTGTTGCGGTTTGTATCATGGTTTTGTTTTAATTTGCTGATGATCAAATGATGTACTTCCTGCTGTATAAAATAAAAAAGTCCCGTGGTTGTGCGGGACTTTTTTCGTTTAGCTGTTTCGAAAAAAACAGATAAAATCACGTGTCCCTTCACGGTGTTCCGTAAAAGTAAAACCAATAAAAATCCCAAAATCGCTTGGTCTGGTTAGGCATTGTGTTTGGTTATGGCAATTTACTACATAGTTTTTTTTTACCACATAGTTCACATAGAACCTGTCACATAGATCACATAGCATTTATCCGGCCTATCGCGTCTATGTGAACTATGTGAAAACAACTATGTGAACTATGTGGTAAAAAACAAATCCACTATATGGTAAAAAACATGTTTGGTTTTATTTCAGCCTTAACGGCAAAAAAAAAGCCCCGTTTTGCGGGACCTCCTAATTTATCTCGAACACTTGTCGAATGCATTAGCAGCCCCTACGTTTTACCGTAAAAGTAAAAGCTAAACCAAAAATTGTTCGACAAAGCTGCCATTGATTCTATTATTGTATGCGCAAACCTATGGATAAATTTGATTGCAAGCAATAGGGAGCGCTTTATTTTTTGTTAATGAAGAATCGCATTCGTTAGCGTCCTTTCAATACAGGCTTAACTTTCTTCCACCAATTGCAAAAACTGCATCTCGTAGAGTTCCCGATAGCGCCCATTTTCGTTGCGCAGGAGCGTGTCGTGATCGCCGTATTCCAACACTTGTCCTTTTTCCAGCACGAGGATATGATCGGCGTGGCGGATGGTGGAAAGCCGGTGCGCGATGATGATGGAAGTCCGCTGTTCGATCAGGGTTTCGATTGCAAACTGGATCACCGACTCCGTTTCCGGGTCAATGGAGGAAGTCGCTTCGTCTAAGATCAGGATGTCGGGATCGAAGACTAAAGCCCGCACAAAAGAAACCAATTGCCGCTGCCCCATAGACAGGGTCGCGCCGCGCTCCATCACCTGGTAATCGTAACCGCCCGGCAGGCGCATGATGAATTCGTGGGCGCCAATCATTTGAGCCGCTTGCACCACCTGTTCGCGCGTAATGCCGCTGTCGCGCAGGGTAATGTTTTCCAGGATAGTGCCGGAAAATAAAAACACGTCCTGCAAAACCACTGCAATGCGGCGGCGCAGACCCTGGAGTTCGTATTCGCGCAGGTTGACGCCATCTATGCGCACCTCGCCCTGCTGGAGGTCGTAAAAGCGGTTCAGGATATTGGTGATGGTCGTTTTTCCGGAACCGGTGCTGCCCACAATGGCCATCGTTTCGCCCGGGCGTATCTGGAAGCTGACGTCTTTCAGCACAAAATCTTTGTCGTTGTAAGAAAACCAGACTTTATCAAAAATGACTTCTCCTTTCAGGCGATCCGGTTTCAGCGAGCCGGTATTTTCAATTTTGTCGGTTCGGTCGAGGAGTTGAAACACGCGTTCGGCGGCGACCAACGCCATTTGCAGGGTATTGAAATTATCTGCCAGGGTACGAATTGGCCGGAAAAGCATGTTCAGATAGATGGGAAAAGCAACGAGTACGCCAAGGGTGACGCCATTCACTTCCAGCGTATTGCGCGCGCCCCACCACACCATGAGCCCCAGTGCAGCCGCAGCCACGATGTCTACCACCGGATAAAAAACCGCATAATACAGAATAGAATCCAGGTTGGCTTTGGTGTATTCGCGGTTGATGGTTTTGTATTTTTCTGCTTCTTGTTTTTCTGCGTTAAAAATTTGCACTGTACGCATGCCGGTGATGCGCTCCTGCAAAAAAGCATTCATGCGGGCAATTTGGGTGCGAACGATCTGAAAAGACGTTTTTACTTTTTCTTTAAAAATATAGCTGGCAAGGATCAGAATCGGCAACACGGTCATGCACACGAGCGTCAGTTTCCAGCTGGTGTAGAACATAATGCCCAGCACGGCAAACAAGGTCAGCAAATCGGCAATGATGGTCATCACGCCTTCCGAAAAAACAGAGTTAATCGTTTCAATGTCGTTGATCGTGCGCGTCGTGGAAGTGCCAACGGGGGTTCGGTCGAAATAAGACAGGCGCAGGCTGGTGATGTGCCTGAAAATGCGCACCCGCAAATCCCGGATCACCGACTGACCCAGCCAACTGGTCACATAACTGAATCCGTAGCGGAAGACCGTTTCCACGAGCAGCAGGGCAAATACAATGATGGCAATCCTGGTCAACCCGGTAGGGTCACCTTTAAAGACGTAGTCGTCCACCATCTGCTGAATCAGGTAGGGGCGCAGGATGGACAAGGGCGCCAGGGTTACGGTGAGGATGGCGGCAACTATAAAAGCGAAGCGGTAGGGTGCTACGAGTTGGAATAATCTTCCGAGAAGACTGAGATTAACTTTTTTAGATGCTTCCATTTTTTACTATTCAGAAAATCAAAAAAAATTCACTTTTGATTTTGAAGTAATTGTATTTTTGAATAACAATCAATTGAAAATATGAGTGCTTACCACGACCCGTTAGTCCCAGGAAAAGTTTTCCACGTTTTTAATCACGCTGTAGGAGACGAATTCTTATTCCGTGAAGAGGGCAATTTCTTATACTTTCTGGAAAAATATAAAACACATATTGTTCCGGTCTGTCGTACATTTTCTTACGCTCTGTTGCCCAATCATTTTCACTTTGGGATACAAGTTCGGTCTCAGGAAGAACTTAAACCATTGCTCGCTCCCAAAAACAATACCCCTGACGAAAGTGACTTTAGCAAGTATGTCATGCAACAGTTCAGCAACTTGTGTAATGCTTACGCAAAAGCTTACAACAAAATGTATCGCCGAAGAGGGTCATTATTTATTGATTATCTTCGGCGCAAGCCAGTAGAAAGTGCTACTTATTTCAAGCATTTGATTCTCTACCATCACTACAACGCAGTATTGCACGATTTTTGCCCGGAAGTTCTGGACTATCCGTTCACTTCCTATCATACCCACATTGACAAGGAGCCTACTTTTTTGGAAAGAGATATTGTGCTTTCCAGATTTGGTGGCCGTGATGCTTTCATCAAGCGGCATGGTCATTATAACGTCAAAACAGAGGATTTCGATTTTGACCTTTAAAATTTGATTTTGAGGGCGTTTTTGGTTATAACCTATAAGGTTTCTAAAACCTTATAGGTTTCGTGCTGTTGACGCTGTTCTAAATCTATAAGGTTTCCAAAACCTTATAGGTTTCGTGCTGTTGACGCTGTTCTAAACCTATAAGGTTTCTAAAACCTTATAGGTTTTTTCCCACTCCCCTACTTCAGCAACCCACCCGCCAATTGCAGCAGTTCGGTTTCAATATTCTTCAAGTTAAACAACGCATTCAGGCGCCCTTGTGTGGCGTTGATGTAGCCCAATTGCACCGTGCGGTAGTCAAAAGAGCTGATTAATCCACCCCGGAAGCGCTCGCCGGCGATGTCGAGGTTGCGCTGGGCGTTATCCACCAATTGGTTGGTCAGTTCCAGCAATTGTTTTTGGTTATTGTAGGATGCAATGGTATTGGCCAGTTGCGTATTCAGGGTGCGCTTCAGATTTTCCACGTCCAACTGGGCGATCAGTTCACCGGTTTTGGCATTTTCGATATTGCGTTTGCGCACGCCTCCATCAAAAAGGTTGTAAGCCACTGATAAGTTCAGGAAAAAATTGAGGCTGTTGTTTTTCACGGCGTCTAAGTCAAGCGTATTGGGCTGGCCTAAGGAATCGCGCGAAGACAACGTTGCACTACCATTGGAAATACTGCTGTTGTAAGCGCCGCCCGTGCGCAGACTCACCGACGGGAACTTTGCAGACTCCTGAATGCGGGTATTGATGCTGCTAAGGTCGCGGTTGAGGTAGAGGTTTTGCAAACGCTGGTTGTTGGCGAGCATGGCTGTTTGCATAGCTTCCGAATTGTAATCTACGGCTACAAAATCCAGGCGATCTGTCAATTCGTAGCGTTTGTTCAGGTCGTCCACGCCCAGCGCAAGGTTTAAGTTGCGCAACGCATTTTCATAAGCAATGCCTTGTTGCAGAAAAAGGGTGGAGTCGTTGAGATAGGCATCCTGGTTTTGCAGCACGTCGAAGGTACTGGCGCGGCCAAATTCCTGACGGACGCTTGCATAGTTGACCCGGTCGCGCGACAATTCCAGCGATTGGCGCCGGATTTCCAGGCGTTCCTGCTCAATCAACGTGGCGTAATACGCGAGGATAACCGATCGGATGGTGTTTTCCACAGCAATGCGCACGTTGCCCTGCCCAACGCGCTCCAATTGTTCCAATTGCTGCTTGGTGAGGTTCACGCGGTTGCCGTTGTAAAGCGTCCATACCGCTTCGATGCCCGGGGTGACGCCAGTGTTGAGGGTCGTGATTTCGCGGGTGAAAGAAGCCGGGTTATTGGCGTCGTTGAAGCCGTTGTTCAGCCCCAGGGTCAGGTTGATATTTGGATAACGGCCTGCGGTTCCCCATTCGTTGTTGTTTTGGGCAATGTCGGCGTTGCGCTGCGCAATTTGCAGGGCATAATTCTGTTGCAGGGCAAGGTCAATGGATTGCGACAGGCTGAGCGCCTCCTGCGCGGTTGCAATCTGAAAAAAAGAGCCGAAAACAACGGCGCTTAGTACGATTTTAGCCAGCAAAACGTCCTTCAAATACATAGCGTTTGAGATAAAAGTTATAGAAGAAAACAAGTCCGGTGGCAATCAGTTTCGTCAGCGCCTGGTGTTCGTTGAAAAAAGGCTGTAAAGATAACCCGTAAATGATCGCCGAGCTGAGCAACAGGCCGCCGAGTGAAACCAGCGCCGCGAAAAAAAATGCTTTTTTCACGGAACGCCGAAGCTCGAAGACAAAGCGTTTTTGCAATAAAAAATTAATGATCATGCCCGCTGAATAGGCAATGACATTTGAGGGCACGGGCGCCAGCACTTTATTCACCAGCAACATATAAACGGTGTAGTCAACCCCGGTCGCCACAGCGCTTGCAGCGGCGTATTTGGCTTTGGGCATTGCCCAGTTCAACAGCTTGCGCCACCATGGCGGTTTCGTATCGGTCATGTTAATCATGGTTTCCTCCCTTCGAGGTATAGACTTCTTCCGCCTCTAAGGCTTTCCGGGCAGGTTCCACCGATTCGTAGCTCGGTTTGGCGCCGTTCCAGAGCCAGGCGGAATAAACCTTGATCCGGTTGTTAAAGATCAGCAATACCGGCAAAAGTACTAAAACGCAAATTGTTGTAGCGGCTAATCCGAAGGAAACCGAAATGGCCATCGGGATCAGAAACTGGGCTTGCAGGCTCTTTTCCAATAAAATCGGCGATAAGCCAGCAATAGTGGTGACCGAAGTCAACAAAATTGGCCGGAAACGGGTAATCCCCGCTTCGTAAATTGCTTCCATTTGCCCTCGTTTTTCCCGCAAGAGGTCGTTGTAGGTGTCTATGAAAACAATGGCGTCGTTGACCAATACCCCAACAAGCGCCACCATGCCTAAGAACGAAAACATGCTGATCGGCGCGCCCATCAGCCAGTGCCCCCACCCTACGCCAAGCATGGCAAACGGAATCATCAGGAAAACGATGACTGTTTGGCTGATGGACCGAAACGTCAGGGCAATGATGAAGAAAATAATGGCCATCATAACGGAGCCAACCACCTGTATAGACGCTGCACTTTTGGCCTGCTCGCGGTTCTGTCCCTCAAACAAAGGTTGCACCGTAGGGAATCCGGCCAGCACCCTGGGCAACAGCTCCGTTCGCAGGTTTGTCGTGATTTCGCTCACTGAGACGTCGTCGCGGGAGACATCGGCTTCTATTTTGACTTCGCGTTTTCCGTCAATATGGTTGATGCTGATCACCCCGCGCTTGAGTTCAATATTGGCAATTTCAGACAATGGAAACTCCCGCCCGTCGGCAAAACGCACGCGCATATTGGCCAGCTGGGTCACATCCGAGCGGTCCTTTTCGTTGTAGCGCACCCAAACGCGCACCTCGTCGCGCCCCCGTTGCAGGCGTTGCACTTCGCTGCCAAAAAAGCCCTGCCGCACTTGCCCGACAATGTCCTGGAGGTTCAGTCCCAGGTACAGCGCTTTTTCTTTCAGGGTCAAATTTACCTCCTGCAAGCCCTCCTGGTTGTTGTCCACCACGTCGCTCAATTCTGCCAATTCCTGCAACTCCAATTTTACTTTTTCTGCCGCAGCGTTTAGCTCTGCGTAGTTGTTGCCAACTAAAGAAATGGAAACCGGTTTGCCAAAAGCAGATTGCGAACCATAAGTCACCAATTCCGCTTCGTCCATCGAACCGGCTTCTTCGCGGATGGCATTGATGACTTCCCGCAGCGAAAGGCTGTCGCGGTTTTCACCATCCAACAGCGCAATATTCAGGTTGCCCTGGTAGGAAGTAGGGCCGATATTCCGTTCGATGCGCAGGATGGCCTGTTTTTCATTGTTGTAAAAATGCTGGCTGAGCTTTTCATTTGCCCGCCAGGCTGCCTTTTCCAGGTGCGTGAGCATGTCCTGTGTCACGTGTTCGCGCGTGCCCGACGGCATTTGCATCGTGATGGTCATGTCGTCGCGTTCGATGATGGGAAAAAACGTACCCTTGATGATGCCGCCGCCTATGGCGCCGAAGGTAATGACAAGCAAGCCGGTGAGGACTGAAAACGTCAGTACTTTATGGTGCATCGAAAATTGCAGGGTCTTGGCATAAATATGATCCCGAAGCCAGTTCATGATGCGGTCGAAAAACAACTGAAAACGCCCTGGTTTTTCTCCCTTAATCAAAGCTTTGGAATGCGCTACGTGCGACGGCAAAATGAGAATGGCCTCGATGAGGGAAACGAAGAGCGAAGCAATGACTACGACCGCCATTTGGGAAAAGAATTCACCCAGCCTCCCTTCGATGAAGAAGAACGCAGCAAACGCCACGACCGTCGTGAGCACAGAAGCCACAACAGCCGGGATGACCTTGAGCGAGCCGTTCAGGGCCGCTTGTATAGGGGGCAGGCCTTTTTCGTGATCCTGATAGATGCTTTCCCCGATCACGATGCCATCATCTACAAGGATCCCGACTACAATGATCATCCCAAAAAGAGAAATCACATTAATCGTAATGTCTACAAAGTAGGCGATGACAAACATCCCGGCAAAAGACACCGGAATGGCAGTGGCTACCCAAAACGCCAGCCGCCAGTTCAGGAAGATGGCTAACGTCAGCAAAACAATAAAAAAACCCTGTAATCCATTGACAGTCAGCAGATCAATGCGCTGATTCAGCAGCACCGATCCGTCACGGATGATGGAGGCCTGTACAGCATCGTTTTTTGCATTGAACTGTTCGATGTATGCTTTTACTTTGTCGGTAATGCTGATCAGGTCTTCTTCCAGGGTATTTTGTACGGTCGCTACCACGCTGGGTTTGCTGTTGAGGAAACTGCGCGCGGGTTCGTCGGCCCATTGGTCCCGGATATCCGCTACCTGGTGCAGGAGTACAACGCCCCCATTGGGCGTATTTTTGACGACGATATCGCGCAGGCCATCGGCGTAGTAAAACTTATTGCGCGCCCGCACCAGTAATTCTTCTTCGGGACCTTTGATGGTACCGCCGGTAATGTCTAAGTTAGCCGAACGCACCGCTTGTGTGGCTTGCTGGAAGGTCAGGCCATAAGCCCGCAGGTCGCTTTCGCGAAAAGCGATTTCAATTTCTTCATCCGGGAAACCGGTAATGTTGACTTTGGAAATGCCTTCAATGGCGCGCAATTCGTCTTCCACCTGGCGGCCATACCGCTTCAGCGTTTGCAAATCCACGTCCCCGCTAAGGGCAAAACTGATGGCAAAACCTAAGTTTTCCTGTTTGTAAATGACGGCGGGTTCCATGCCCACCGGAAAGGAATTGATGCGGTCAACGGCATTTTTTACGTCCTGGAGCACCAGGTCCGGATTGTAGCCTTTTAAGGCTTCTACCGTCACGGAGCCGCTGTTTTCCCGCGAGACCGAAGTGAATCGCTCCACGCCGGTCAGGCCCTTCAGGTTTTCTTCAATCCGGGCAATGACGCCCTCTTCCACTTCTTCCGGAGAAGCGCCGGGATAAACGATCTGGATGGAAATGATGCGGCTTTCCACTTCCGGAAAAAAGGTAGATTTGATGCTGCCCAGTGAAAACCACCCCATGATGAGGATGGCAAACATGAGCAGGTTGGCGGCAACCGGGTATTTTATAAAATAGAGTACGATGCCTCTCATGGGTCTAGGTGTTTGTTATGAGCTCACTTATTAGAGGTGACTTCATCCTGCGCGGATGTGGCGGCTTTGATCCGGACCTTCATGCCGTCGAAAATTCCGGCGGGCTTGTTTTTCAGCAGCACAGTGCCGCTTTCGATGCCGCGTATGATGGCAAATTCGGGCGTCATTTTCACCAGCGTTACCGGGCGCAGGTGGAGTTGTGAATCCCGCACTTCGTACACCGACTCCTGGTTGACCAACAACTCGCGGGGCAACTGCAATGCGTTTTCGATGTTGCTCGCCTCTACTTCGCCGCGCAGGTACATGCCATCACGCAGGTTGGCGCCGCTCACGCCGATGAAAACTTTCACCGTTTGGGTGCCCGGATCTACCTGGTCGCCGATGCGCCGCACCGTTCCGCTCCATTGGCCGCCAATGTCACCAGAAACGAGTTTGACCCGGCTGCCCACCCGAACATATTGCAAATCCGCTACGGTCACCGTGGCTTCCAACTCGTAGTTGCCGGTGCTCATGAGTTCCCCTAATTTCTGGCCCACGCGCACCACTGCGCCGGGGTAGATGGACACCTGAATAAGCGTGCCGTTGAAGGGCGACCGGATGAGGTATTTGCCGAGGCGTTCTTCCGCGCTTTTGATGGAGTAGTAAGCGTTGTGCAGGTTGCGCGAAGCCACGAAATATTTTTCCTGTTGGTTCAGGGGTTGCGGAAATGCGGGGACGGGCTTTTCCGGGTTAAACTCGTCGAGGTATAGCTTCCAGTTTTTATAACTTTCGGGGTAGTCAATTTTAAGGTCGGGCATCATCTGGGTGACGGCATTCAGCAAGCTGCTTTTTTGCGCCAGCAGGGTCAGCCGCGCTTCGGCATCGTCAATGCTGCACAAAACGGTGCCTTTTGGAAAATTAGTGCCGACTTTAAATGGTCGGGAAGTTTCCTTCAGCAGGCCGCCTACTTCAGCGTAAAGTTCGATTCTTTCAAAGGCGGTCAATCGGCCCTGAACCTCCAGCGTAGAGGCTATTTTCTGGTTGACGGCGGTCATTACTTCAACTTCCGTTACCCTTTTGGTATCGGTTTTTCGCTCGGGTTCCTGTTTTTGGCTGCCGAGGTAGCGCGAGAGCGCAAAGGATCCGACTAAAACAAGAATGCCGACTACAATACTCAGTCTGCGTGCGAGGGTACTCATCTTCAGGTGTAGGTTGTGGTTTAAAGTGACGTGGTCGTTGCGGGAACGGAGTGCATTAGTTTTTTGGTCAGGCGCTTGTACATGCGTTGCAGCACTTTTTTGCAAATGGCGACTTCCTCCGGCGGAATGTTCACCAGCACTTCCTCCATGGCGGCAAGCGCGTGAGGCAACATGACCGTTTTCAGTTTGCGGCCTTTGGGTGTGAGGTAAATGAGTTTGTTGCGCCGGTCTGTTTCGTCTGTTTCGCGGGTAACGATGCCTTGCTTTTCTAAGTTGTCCAATGCGCGTGCGATAGTTCCTTTGTCTTTGATCACGGAAGAAACGAGGTCTTGCTGGCGCAGGCCGTCCTGCATCCAAAGGTCTACTAACACGCCCATGTGGGTTGAATACAGACCTTCGACGTCATCGCCGGCGCGTTTGCGAATGTCGCTGCTGAGCAAGCGGCCCACACGGTTGGTTAAAAAAACTAAGGAGTCTAGCGGGTGGTATGGTTGTTCTGACATGCAAGTGGTGGTTGCGTTTGCAACGAAGAACGCGGAAAGAACTTTATGGTTGAATGAGGGAGGCGTTTTTTTCTAATCTTTGAAAAGCGAGAGGTAATCCTTCATCGGATTCAATTTCTTTACTTCGTATAGCAATGAATTGACCATCTTTCTTGTCTCATTAATATTGACAATAATTTTTCACCGAAAAGCATCTGCATTTATTCAGCCCGCACAACATCCACTTAAAGAAAAAGCTAAGCTAACGCATAACCACTGATTGCCCGTTTACTCGGAGCTTGAAATTCAAGCACCAGGTCTTCCTTTGGAATACCTAACTCCAATAATTCTGCCCCGATTTCCAAATTGGTTCCATCATGATACAAATGAACTTTACCATCTTTTACTCCAATATGCAGAAAGCAACCATAGTTTCGTCTGTCATCTTTCCAGCCACTGTTATAAAGGAGGTATTGGCCATGATCTTCATCTATGGCTACCAAAGTCTGAACTTCTTCCGGTACTTTTTTAATAGAACCATAATGCTCTACAAGTTCCCGGATAATTTTTTTATATTTTGCTATTTGATCCATGATAGAATAGCCGGTTTATAAATCCTTCAACTGCCGCGCAAACCCATTCACCCCCCCAGCTTTCATCCGCTGCGCCAATTGATCCGCCTTCGCCTTATCGGCAAAAGCGCCGACGACCATTTTATAAACCGTTTTGCCGCCCAGCTCGTTGATGTTGACGATGATTTTTTCGCCAAAAAGGCGCTGCATTTTTTCAGCTTGCACCAGCACATTGCCGTAGTCGTAGAACGCACCGATCTGCACGCCCCACCCGATCGGATCCTGTTTTTTGACGCTGAATTCGTACAGGCCTTTGCCGGTTGAAACCGTTGCCGGCACTTCTGTCACGACCGGCGGATTCTTTGCGTCGCGGCGGCGAATGGCTTCTGCCACGGCGCGGTCGGCGTTCACGCGGCCATAGCCGTAGCGCTGCGAATGCCCGTCTACATATTCTGTCGGGTTTCCGATTTTGTCTGCGGTTTGCTCCAGAATTTCCTTGACTTCTTTGGCTTTCAGGTCGGGGTTGGCGGATAAAATGAGCGCGCAAATGCCCGCCACCAAAGGCGTGGAGCTGGAGGTGCCGCCGAAGTGCTTGTAGTATTGGCCCCGCGAGCGACCATCGCGCCAGTATTTATAATTGCCGGTTTCGCCACTCAGGCCCTCGTCCCACCAGGCGCGCGCAGCAGTGATGGGCCAGTCGCCGTTGGAAGGGGCGCAGACGGAAATTTCGCGCCCCCGGTTGGAGTAGCCGGCGTAGGTGTCCTGGCTGGTGCTGGCGCCCACCGCAATCACGTCGGGGTGCGCAGCGTAAAAATTGACGTAGTCCAGATCGTCGTTGCCTGCAGCGAACAGGATCACGCAGCCTTTTCCGCCCCGGCCTTCCCGTGCGGCGCGGGCAATCGCTTCCGCTTTCAGGGAGCCGAGCTGGTAAGCCTGGTCGGTGCTGCCCCAACTGCAACTGATGATGTCTGCTCCGTTTTTGATGCAGTAGTCGAACATTTCGTCGGTGGTGCGCACACTGAAGGAGGTACCGCTCAGGGGCATAAACTTCGCATTGGGCGCCGCGCCCACAATGCCCGCTCCGTTGGCCGCAGCCAGCGCTACACTCGCGCAGGGGGTGCCGTGGGTGTAGCGCACGTCGCCCTGTTGCACGGCCGTGGATTGGTTCCAGAGGTCGTAGGGCTTGTGGATTTTATTCTTAAGATCGGGGTGTGTGAGGTCGAAACCGTTGTCAATGACCGCGATGACGACATTGGTGCTGCCGGCGTTGCCGAGGCGGTTCCAGGCGTCCACCACTTTAGAGTCGGCGCCTTTTTTGAGTTTATAATTGACATCTTTGACGAGGCCGTCGTTTTTCAGGTGCCACTGGTGGGGCAGCAGGTCGTCGAGGGGCGCCGAAAAAGCATATTCGTCCAGCGGCGTATCGAAATCGGGTTCGGCGGATTTTACCAGCGATATTGCCTGCAGGGCCTGCGCCACTTTCAGCGGGTTGGCCGATTGCGGTGTCACGCGGGCGATGATTGAGCCGGGTTTGCGGTCTTCCACCAGCAGCAGGTGGAATTCATCCAGCACCATTTGTTGTTCTTCCGGGCCTACGCCGTCCTGAAACACGATATAAATGTCGCCGGTGGGCACCATCGGGCGGTTGCTGCCTTCGGGGTAATAAACATGCGTGCCGACTTCCACTTCATCGCGTTCGCGCACTTCGTCGAGTTTCTCCTCGTTGGTGCTGTCGCCTTTGTTCAGCGACACAATCTGAAAACCGCCGAGGTTTTGCAGCAATTGCGTTTCGATGTAATCGGGTTGCTCCAGGTCGCGGGAAGCGGTCGTTTTCAGTCCTACCCATTGTTTGCTTTTCCGGAGGGCGATGTCGCCTTTTCCGCTTTTGATGATCAGCTTGCTCATTCTGGTGTCAGATTGTATGGTTGTACCTGTCGGTCTTTGAGAAAACGAAAATTAGGGATTTTTTGGGAATGGCAAAGGATGGGGGGAGAATTTTATGCATATCTTCGCGATGAACTATCGGTTACCCTCCCCGGGAAGTCGTCGCATTGTACAAACCGAAGTGATCATGACGGAACAAAAAACAAACAACTCAGACAACAAGCTCGGGTTGCTGAACAGCATCGTCATTGTGTTGTCCATCTACGTGCTTGGCGCCTTGGTCGTGGACACGGCCTACGACCTGCAGCCGGAAACTTCCTCGCTCCTGAATTACATTGACCATTTCATTTGCGCGTTCTTTTTTGTTGAATTTTGTATTCGGTTTTCCCGGGCAGAAAGCAAAATGAAATTCATGCGCTGGGGCTGGATTGACCTCGTTTCCTGCATCCCAATGGTAGATTATTTACGGGCAGGCCGCATTTTGCGGCTCATCCGGTTGCTGCGCATCATCCGGGCGTTTCGCTCGATCCACCAGCTCACCAACCACGTTTTTGCAAACAAAGCAGAAGGGGCATTTACATCAGTTTCGGTAATTGCCATTTTGTTGGTCATTTTTTCAGCCATTGCTATCTTGCAGGTGGAAGACGATCCGAACAGCAACATCAAAACCGCAGAAGACGCCATTTGGTGGGCCTACGTGACCATCACCACCGTGGGCTACGGGGATAAATTTCCGGTAACGACGGAAGGGCGGATTATTGCTGCCATTTTGATGACTGCAGGAGTTGGGATGTTTGGAACGTTTACTGCGTTTGTGGCTTCGTGGTTTGTGAAGGATAATAAAGCTGTTGATGAAAAAAATGAAGTGTAATATGAAAAGGAATTTAATCAGAATGGCTTTGCTTTCTTGTTTGGCGGTTACGCTAAATTTATCCTATGCACAGGAGGAGACCTACCAATACAGTGCCAACTCAGAAAGGCAAGCGGGCGTTCCACAAGGTACCGTCACAAAATACACCTGGAAAAGCACCCTCTATGAAGGGAATTTCCGGGAGTATTTTATTTATGTCCCGGCCCAATATGACCCGGCTAAATCTGCGGCATTGATGGTCTT
>JALHRK010000115.1 GCA_022841505.1 Saprospiraceae bacterium
ATCGGGGCATAGAAGGTTGATCGTTGTAAGTTGCAGGTTGTTCGTTATGTGCCATAAAAGTATCGAATTAACATATTTTGATTGAATGGATAGTGGCACGCAAATGAACCAGTAACACTTTCGATGACCGGAACCTCAACGAACAACGTTCAACGCTCAACGAACAACAATTACGAATACCGATTTCGATAAAAAAACAAAAAATATCGCCATGAATTCTGAAAAAACAACCCTCAGCAAAAAGGCTGAAATCCTTGAAAAACAGAAAAAATACCTGTGGCCGAACCACCTGCTGTATTATACCGAACCGCTGCCATTGGAACGAGGCGACGGCTTGCATGTTTGGGACGTGGACGGCAAAAAATACCTCGATTTTTTTGGCGGAATCCTCACCACAAGCGTTGGACACAACCGGCCTGAAGTGACGGAAGCCGTGCGTGAACAAGCGGAAAAGCTCATCCATTCTTCCACGCTTTACCCGAACGAAGCCCACGTGAACCTTGCCGAAAAAATGGCCGAGATTACACCCGGCAAGTTGCAGGTTTCTTACTTCACCCCATCGGGAACGGATGCAGATGAAACGGCCGTTTTCCTTGCGCAAACCTACACCGGACACCAGGAAATTATTGCTCTTCGGCATGGCTACAGCGGTCGGTCGGCCATTGGCATGAGCCTTACCGGGCAGCATACGTGGCGCATTGGCGGCACACACTTCATGGGCATCAAGCACGCTATAAATCCTTATTGCTACCGCTGTCCGCTGAAAATGACCTACCCAAGTTGCGGGGTTGCCTGCGCAGGGGATGTAGAAGACGTGGTCAAAACCATGACTTCCGGCAGGATCGCCGCATTCATTGCAGAACCCATCCAGGGCGTTGGCGGATTCATTACCCCGCCGCCGGAATATTTCAAAATGGTGCAGGAAGTGGTGAAGCACTACGGCGGGCTTTTTATCGCCGATGAAGTGCAAACCGGTTTCGGACGCACCGGCGATAAATGGTTCGGCATCGAACATTATGGCGTGGAACCCGACATCATGACCATGGCAAAAAGCATCGCCAACGGCTTCCCGTTAGCCAATACGATTACTACCCCTGAAATCGCCGAAAGCACCCGCAACGCCGGACTCACCATCAGCACTTTTGGCGGCAACCCGGTATCCTGCGCTGCTTCTTTAGCCACCATCGGCGTATTGGAAAAAGAAGCAACGCCACAACACGTAGCGATGCTGGGCAGGCAATTGCGCAGCGGCCTCGAACGCTTGCAGGAAAAATATGCCGTCATCGGCGACGTGCGCGGCATGGGCCTGATGCATGGGCTGGAATTGGTGAAAGACCGCCAAAGCAAAGAACCTTCGCCAGATGCAACAAAGCAGTTGTTTGAAGCCACCCGCGAACTGGGCCTGCTCATTGGAAAAGGCGGCCTTTACGGCAATGTGATCCGCATTTCGCCGCCAATGACGGCAACAGAAGAAGACGTGGCGATTGCTCTGGATTTGTTGGATAAAGCGTTTGCGAAAGTAAGATAGTATCAAAAAGAAGCCAACAGTCATGAGTGAAATTGCGGACACCGAACTTCGGAACATCACCACTTCACCCCTTTACAGTGAAGACCTCGCACCAGTTCCCAGTCATAAACGCACCTGGAACACCTGGAACTATGCGGCGCTATGGATCAGCATGAGCCTTTGTATTCCAACTTACATGCTGGCAAGTTCGCTCATTGATGGCGGCATGAACTGGTGGCAATCCATCCTGACCATTTTCCTTGGCAACTTAGTCGTCTTGATACCAATGGTCCTAAACGGTCATGCAGGCGCTAAATACGGCATTCCATTCCCGGTTTTTGCCCGGGCAAGTTTTGGAACAAGCGGCGCTAATATTCCGGCCATCCTGCGTGCCATCGTTGCCTGCGGCTGGTTTGGGATACAAACCTGGATTGGCGGTTTTGCCTTGTACCAGATGTTTCGGTTATGGATGCCTTCGCTCGATGCCTTGCCGCAGGTATTTCCCGACTCCTTTGGTTTGCAAACGGGCCCTGCCATCACTTTTTTCCTTTTCTGGTTTTTGAATATGTACGTCGTTTACCTTGGGGTGGAAAGCATCAAAAAATTAATGGTGTTCAAGGCGGTTTTTCTGCCGCTCGCCGCATTGGCCTTGTTGTTCTGGGCCATTGATGCCGGCAATGGCTTAGGGCCGATCCTCGAACAACCTTCGAAATTCAGCGACAGCCCTTCTTTTTTTGCGTTCTTTTTTCCTGCATTGACGGGCATGGTTGGTTTCTGGGCAACCTTATCCCTGAACATCCCCGATTTCACCCGGTATGCAAAAAGTCAGAAAGCGCAGGTGGTCGGACAGGCGCTGGCGCTGCCATCTTCCATGACTTTGTTTTCATTTATTGGCGTTGTGGTAACCTCGGCAACCACAATTATCTATGGAACAACCATTTGGGATCCGGTGGTACTGGCTGGAAAATTTGATGACAAATTGCTGGTCAGTTTGGCCATGGTTGCCGTGGCTATTTCTACCCTCGCGACCAATATTGCAGCCAATATCGTCAGTCCGGCAAACGATTTTGCCAACCTTTCCCCTTCCAGGATAGATTTTCGAAGAGGCGGTTACATCACCGGCATTATTGGCATCCTGATCTTCCCCTGGAAACTGATCGCGGATCCCAGCGGCTATATTTTTACCTGGCTGGTAGGTTATTCAAGTTTGCTGGGACCTGTCGGGGGAATTTTGATTGTGGATTATTATTTCATTAGAAAACAGCAACTGGTCGTTCCTGATTTATATAATTCAAACGGATTATACAGTTATCGCAATGGCTTCAATAGCGCTGCTGTCATTGCATTATTGGCCGGTATTTTACCCAATGTACCCGGATTCCTTGCGACAATTAAAGTGATCGGTGCAGACAGCATGCCTGAATGGATTATACATTTGTACAATTATGCCTGGTTCGTCGGTTTTGGCGTAAGCGGAGTTATTTATTGGCTGCTCATGCGCAGAAGGTGACGGCAGAGGTGACACCTTTCTAAAAAGGTGTTACCTCTTTCGGAAGGTGAAGCAAGGAGGTGACACCTTTCTAAAAAGGTGTTACCTCTTTCGGAAGGTGAAGCAAGGAGGTGAGACCTTTCTAAAAAAGGTGTTACCTCTTTTGGAAAATAAAACATTAACAATCAACGCAATGTCTATTTTAATTAAAAACGGAAGAATCCTTACGGCATCGGAAGATTACCACGCCGATATTTACGTCGAAGGAGAAACCATCCACAGCATTGGAAAAAACCTGAACGTCAGTGCCAATCGGGTGATTGACGCAACAGGCAAGGTTATTTTTCCGGGCGGGATTGATCCGCACGTGCATTTGGACATGCCGTTTATGGGCACGTATTCCAGCGACAATTATGAAACCGGCACCCGCGCAGCCCTGCACGGCGGCACCACGATGGTCATTGACTTTGTGTTGCAAACGCAGGGCAAATCATTGCACCATGCGCTGGAATCCTGGCAGGGGCGCTCAAACGGAAATTGCTATGGCGATTATTCGTTCCACATGGCCGTCACAGATTTTAATGAAAATACCAGACAGGAAATCAGTCAAATGATTGAAGAAGAGGGGATCACCTCTTTCAAAACTTTCATGGCCTATAAAGGCGCTCTGATGATTGACGATGGGCAAATGGTAGACCTGATGCAGGAAGTCAAAAAACGGGGCGGCATGGTCACCGTACACGCCACCAACGGCGACATGATTGACAAACTCATCGCCCGGCATCGCGCGGAAGGCAAACTGTCGCCGCTCTATCACTACCTTTCGCAGCCGGAAGTCACCGAAGCGGAAGCCTCCGGGCGTTTTGGAGATATGGCCAATTACACGGGCGTTCCCGCGTACATCGTTCACATGACGTGCGAGGGCGCCCTGAATGCCGTGCGCCGTGCCACCACGCGCAACCAGAAAATTTTTGTAGAAACCTGTATCCAATACCTCATCTTAGACGCCTCCCTTTATCAGAAAAATCCGGAAGGCGCCAAATGGGTGATGAGTCCCCCTTTGCGGGAAAAGAAGGACCAGGCAGCGCTTTGGGCGGGGTTGAATCAGGGTTTGGTGCAGGTGGTCGGCACCGACCACTGTCCGTTTATGTGGGAACAAAAAATGATGGGAGCAGTTGATTTTTCTAAAATCCCGAACGGGCACCCTGCCATCGAAAACCGCATGGAATTGCTTTGGTCAGAAGGGGTGCGCACCGGAAAAATCAGCGCCAATAAATACGTGGAAGTAACTTCCGCCAATGCCGCCAAAATCTTCGGGATGTATCCCAAAAAAGGCTGCATTGCCCCCGGCTCGGATGCCGACCTCGTCATTTTTGACCCGGAAGAAGCACACACCATTTCCGCAGCAACGCACCATATGAACGTGGATTATTCCGCCTACGAAGGTTGGGAAGTGCAGGGAAAATGTAAAACAGTGCTGTTGCGCGGTCAGGTTGCTGTTGATGAGGGTAATGTGCTGATTCATAAAGGATATGGAGAATTTGTGAAGCGCGGAAAAGCAGGGTTGGTGATCTAGTTTATTTCCGCCGAACTGGAGTTCGACGGTACAACAAAACAAAAATTCATACAATGCCAAGAATCATAAAATCAGGGTTGATCCAGATGAGCCTGCCCATGACGGAAGGCCAGGGCAGCATTGAAGAAATCATGGAAGCGATGGTGCAAAAACACCTGCCATTTATTGACGCTGCCGGCAAACAAGGGGTTCAGATTCTATGTTTGCAGGAGATCTTTAACACGCCCTATTTTTGCCCGGGGCAGGACAACAAATGGTACGCTTCCGCGGAATCGGTACCGGGCCCAACCACGGAGCGCATGGCCGAATACGCCAAAAAGTACAATATGGTGCTCATTGTGCCGGTTTACGAAAGAGAGCAGGCCGGGTTTTTATACAATACAGCCGCTGTAATTGACGCGGATGGCACTTACCTCGGAAAATACCGTAAAAACCATATTCCGCACACTTCCGGTTTTTGGGAAAAATATTTTTTTAAACCCGGAAACCTCGGCTATCCGGTTTTTCAGACGAAGTATGCAAAAATCGGCGTGTATATTTGCTACGACCGCCATTTTCCGGACGGCGCCCGCATTCTGGGCCTGAACGGCGCTGAAATCGTATACAACCCGTCGGCAACAGTGGCTGGCTTATCTCAATACCTCTGGAAATTGGAACAACCGGCGCACGCAGCAGCCAACGGCTATTTTATGGGCTGCATCAACCGCGTTGGTACAGAAGCGCCCTGGAATGTTGGAAAGTTTTACGGTTCTTCCTACTTTGTGGATCCCCGGGGACAGATTTTTGCGCAAGCATCCGAAGACAAAGACGAATTGCTAGTCGCAGAATTTGACTTGGACATGATCGAAGAAGTCCGCAACGTCTGGCAGTTTTTCAGAGACCGGAGGCCGGAGACGTATGGGAAGTTGACAGAGTTGTAATGTACCGCCGAACTCCGATTCGGCGGAAATACAGACACATTGTAGGTATGCCCGCCGAATCGGAGTTCGGCGGTACAGCATAAAAAAAAAGCATGGCAGAATACCAACGCCCAACCAACGAACAGGAGCTCACGCAGCATTTTGAGCAGCTCAAGCCGTACATGAATCCTACGATGGCTTATTACGAAAGCTCCCGCTGCCTTTTTTGCTACGATGCCCCTTGCGTGAAGGCTTGCCCCACCGGTATTGACATCCCCTTGTTCATCCGGCAAATCAATACTCAAAACGTGGAAGGCGCGGCCAGCACCATTTACAGCTCGAATTATTTCGGCAATATTTGTGGGAAAGTATGCCCCACAGAGGTGCTTTGCGAAGGCGCCTGCGTGTACAACCACCAGGACGTGAAGCCGATAGAAATCGGGCGCCTGCAAAGTTTTGCGACTTCATCGGTCATTAATAACCAAAAACAGCTCCTGCATCCTGCGCCGGCCAATGGAAAAAAGGTCGCCGTGATTGGCGCCGGCCCATCGGGCATCGCCTGTGCCTGCGAGCTTCGGGCGCACGGTTATGACGTGGACATTTTTGAAGCCAAAGACCATCCTTCCGGCCTCGCGCTGTATGGCTGCGCGCCGTACAAAGTCACCAACCAGGATGTGCTGGACGAAGTGGCTTGGCTCCAACAACAGTTTAGTTTTCAGATTCATTACGGCCAAGCCATCCAAACCCAGGAGCAGTGGCGTAACTTGGAAAGTACCTACGACGCCATTTTTCTGGGTACCGGGCTGGGCAAAACCCGTGCACTGAACATTCCCGGTGAAAACCTCGAAAATTGCTTTGGCGCCACCGAATTCATTGAGCAGGTCAAACTCAATCCCTTAACTGCAAAAGTTGGAAAAAAGGTCGTCGTCATCGGCGGCGGCAACACGGCCATGGACGCCGCTTCCGAGTCGGCTCGATTGGGTGCAGAAGAAGTGACCTTAGCCTACCGGCGTTCAAAGGCAGGCATGGGTGCGTATGAATTTGAATACGAATTGGCCAAAGGCGTCGGCGTCAAAGGTGTGTTCAACGCAGCGCCCGTCGCTATCCTGGGCAATCAGCGGGTTGAAGGCATTCGGCTGGTAAAAACACAGGAATCCGAAGGCAAGGTCGAAGTGATTCCGGGTAGCGAATTTGAAATCGGCTGCGATGTCGTCATTTTAGCCACCGGACAATCCAAAATGACTGAATTGTTTTCCCAAATACAAGGACTTCAAGTGGATGGTCAGGGACGGATTGTGGTCAACCCAGCTACCCGGCAAACCGCGCATTCAAAGTATTTTGCGGGTGGCGATGCCGTAAATGGAGGGGCAGAAGTGGTGAACGCTGCCGCAGAGGGGAAAGCGGCTGGGAAGGGGATTCACGAATTTTTACTATTCAATTAAAAACAAAAAACACGAAATAACATGCTCATCAATCTTCAAACAATTCCTCCTTTTTACAAAAAATACGTCAAGCTGGTTGAAGAACCGGATCTGCTTCAGGCATTGCGCGTATCGAATTACCGAATGCTGGACGTTTTGGCGTCAATCGGAGAAGGACATCAGGATTTTCGCTACGCAGAAGGCAAATGGAGCATCCGCGAACTGCTTTGCCACATGATTGACGCAGAGCGCATTTTTGCTTACCGCGCCCTTCGTTTTGCCCGGAACGATAAAACGGCATTGCACGGCTGGGAAGAAAACGATTATGCACCGGAAGCCAATGCCGGCGGACGCAGCCTGCGCCAGATTGCGGACGAAATGAGCTGCCTGCGCGCCTCCACGCTCCACCTGTTTGAAGGGTTTACGGTAGAAATGCTTGGCCGCAAAGGCATTGCCAACGACAATGAAATGTCGGTGATTACGCTTGGTTTTATTATTGCCGGCCACGAAACGCACCATCGGAAAGTTTTGGTGGAGAGATACCTCATTCAATGATGATTGACAATTGATGAATGATGATTTTTGATGTTGAACCATTAATTCACTTGAAGTTTAACTACTCCATCAACAATTATCAATCATGTAATCATCAATCGTCAATAAAAAAATAATTAATGATGATTAGCATATAAATTTCAAAAAACATGGAACAAAAAAAGCAAAAATTGACACCACAGGTAATGGAGGATCGCCTGATTGATTTTGCTTCTCGTGTAATTGATGTTGTGGAATCGCTACCTCCAACGCCAACGGGAAAGCATATTGGCGGGCAAATGCTGCGCTCAGGCACTTCTCCTGCAATGAATTATGGTGAAGCTCAAGCAGCAGAATCGCGAAGTGATTTTATTCACAAAATGAAAATTTGCCTCAAAGAACTTCGGGAAACACTTGTTTGCCTGAAAATCATCGTAAAACGCAATTGGTTTCCGGAAGGTAAACTTGATTCCATTTTAGTTGAAAACAATGAACTTGTTGCTATTTTTATTGCCAGCACCAAAACCGCCGTCAGTAAGAAGTAAGATGTTCAAAGGATATACTCAATTAACCAATCATCAATAAAAATGAGGATTGATAATTGATGATTGACAATTTTTGATGTGAACCAGTAATTCATTTGAAGTTTATGTACCCCACATCAACAATTATCAATCATGTAATCATCAATCGTCAATAAAAAAAGAACCATGCCAAGCCTATCCGCCAATCTCGCAGGCATCAAATCGCCAAACCCATTCTGGCTGGCTTCTGCACCGCCAACGAATTCCGGCTACCAGATCATGAAAGCTTTTGACGCGGGCTGGGGCGGCGCCGTGTGGAAAACGCTTGGAGTGCCGGTCATCAACGTGTCCAGCCGCTATGGTTCCGTCAATTACCGCAGCAACCGCATGGTGGGGTTCAACAACATCGAACTCATCACCGACCGGCCTTTGGCAGACAACCTGCGCGAAATTGAGGAAGTGAAAAAATACTTCCCCAACCACGCGGTCATCGCCTCGCTGATGGTGGAAACGAAGGAGGAGTGGCAGCAAATCGTAAAAGATGTGGAAAACGCCGGGGCGGATGGCATCGAACTGAACTTCGGCTGCCCCCACGGGATGTGCGAACGCGGCATGGGCTCGGCAGTAGGGCAGGAGCCGTCTATTTTGCAAATGATCACCTCCTGGGTGAAAGAAGTGGCCAAAATTCCGGTCATCGTCAAACTCACGCCTAATATTACCGACATCACGGAACCTGCGGAAGCGGCAGCCCGCGGCGGCGCCGACGCCATTTCGCTCATCAATACCATTCAAAGCTTGGTTGGCGTTGATTTAGACCGTTTTGTGGCTTATCCAATTGTGGACGGAAAAAGCACAAATGGCGGTTATTGCGGCCCGGCGGTGAAACCCATTGCGCTGAATATGGTGAAAAATTGCGCCCAGCACAGCGGGGTCAATATTCCCATTTCGGGCATCGGCGGCATTGAAAACTGGCGCGACGCCACGGAATACCTGCTGCTTGGCGCAAGCAACGTGCAGGTGTGTACCGCAGTGATGCACTACGGCTTCGGCATCATCCGCGAAATGACTTCCGGACTCGAATCGTACATGCGGGAAAAAGGATTTGAACGACTCGATGACTTCATCGGCAAAGCATTGCCCAACATCAAAACCTGGGAAAACCTGAACCTCCACTACGACGTGAAGGCGCATATTGACCCGGCCAAGTGCATCCAATGCCAGTTGTGCTACACCGCTTGCGAAGACGGGGCGCACCAGGCCATTGGGCTGCCTGTGGAAGGCCGCATTCCCTACATCATCGAAGAAAATTGCGTGGGCTGCAACCTGTGTTCCCTCGTTTGTCCGGTGGAAAACTGCATTACGATGGTGCGCAAAGACGACGGCAGCCAAAGCGAAAACTGGAAAGATTTTGTGGCAGCAGGCAAAGCGCCGGACAGCTTTAATGACCAGCGCGCAGGCGGCCTCGGACATTGGGTGCCGGAACCGGCCTCCGCATTGGAAAGAAAAAAATAAGACAATAGCTTATGGATATTTTCCTGCAAGCGGCCATTGAAGAAGCCCGCAAAGGGCTGGAAGAAGGCGGCATTCCCATTGGCAGCGTGCTGGTACACCGCGGCCAGATCATTGGTCGCGGGCACAATCGGCGGGTTCAGCAGGGCAGCGCCATCCTGCACGGCGAGATGGACGCCCTTGAAAATGCGGGCAGGTTAGCTGCCGAAGTTTACCGCGAATGCACCATTTACACCACCTTGTCGCCCTGCTCTATGTGCAGCGGCGCCATTTTGCTGTACGGCATCCCCAAGGTCGTTATTGGTGAAAACCAGACCTTTATGGGGGAAGAAGCGCTGTTGGAATCCCGTGGCGTTGCCATTGAAGTGGTCAATGATTCACAGTGCATTGAGATGATGGAATCTTTTATTCGGGATCGCCCGCAATTGTGGAACGAAGACATTGGGGAAGTATAACATGAACGACAACCGCGCACTCCTGCTTTTTGTCCGGAATCCCGAAAAAGGGAAGGTCAAAACCCGTTTAGCACAAGATTTGGGCGATGACCAAGCCTTAGCAATTTACCTCGAACTGTTGGACATCACGCGCTCCGTCGCAATGGCCATTCCTGCAGAAAGGCTCCTGTTTTACAGCAATTTTATTCCTGAAAACGACGACTGGCCCGAAGCGCATTTCCAAAAGCACCTGCAATCCAACGGCGACCTCGGCGCGCGCATGGAAGCTGCGTTTCAATTAGCTTTAGAAACCAATCAAAAAGCCGTAATTGTTGGTAGCGACTGCCCCGAACTCAGCCCCGAAATCATCGAACAGGCATTTATACAACTCGAGAATTGCGACGCCGTTTTCGGCCCGGCCAATGACGGCGGGTATTATTTACTGGGGTTAAAAACCGTGATCCCGACCGTTTTTCGGGAAATGGTCTGGAGTACCGAATCGGTATTGTCTGAAACGCTGACGCGATTGGACGCAGCCGGAAACAGCTATGCCTTGTTGCCGGAGCTGTCGGATGTGGATCATGCGGAGGATTGGGAAAGGTATTTAGGCAATGCAAAATGATGCTGGGGCAATAATCCAAAATTTGTATTTTTACCGGCAGTTCCAAAATAGCAGCGCGACGTCTCTCAAAACCAAACGCCTATGCTTCGTTCTGCTTTGCTTCTTTTTCTCATTTTTATAGGATCGGGCTTGCCCATTTGCCTTTTCGGACAGTCCGAATTTGCAAAAGGACTCATTGTTGCCTACGAAAAGGCGTCTGATTTTGAAATAAAAAAAGAAGCTTTCCGCAAACTGGAACGGCATTACCGCTATTACCACATTGATTCGTCCCTTGTTTTTAGTGAAGATTTCAAAGCCTATTGCCTCCAACACAGGCCTTCCTACGTTCCTTTTGTTGACTTGAACATTGGCGCTGCCTATACCAGAAAATTGGAATTTGAAAAAGCGAGTACCATCCTGCTTCCTGTTCTGGAAAAAGCTGAAAAAGAAGCCAATGATACCCTGCGGGCAAAGGCATTGCTCAATTTGGCAAACCTGAACAAAGCCCAGAAGAGAAAGGATCTGGGGTTAAAACGCGCTTTTGAAGCTACCCGGCTGCACGAAAAAATGCAACTCTGGGAGGAACTGGGCATTGACTATCTTGCTCTGTCCGGCCTCTATTCCGGCACTGATACGGCCCGGATTTATTTGAAAAAAGCAATGGATATTGCCCTGAAATTCGGTTATCTGGACTTGAAAGGGGCAGTGTTGAACAACATGGGGGTTGCCTATCATATTGCAGGAAAATTAGACAGTGCAATTTTACTGTATAAAGAGGCTGCTGTTACCGATAGTATTGCCAATAACAATCATTTCGCGTTGTGTTTTACCCTGCTCAATGTTGGACATGCTTACGTAAAAATTCAGCAATTGGCTGATGCCAAAATCTGGTTCGATAAAGCCCGCCCTGTATGTAAAGCCTGCGGAAACTTGGAAGGGGAAGCCAGTATTTATCTTGGATTGGTTAAAATGTATGAATCGCAAGGGGATTACAAAGCAGCACTCGAAGCCCAGAGGAAACTGGAAGAAACCGACAAAAGACTCAACCAGCAAAGGCTTAGCCGGGCTACTGAAGAGTTGGAAATCAAATACGAAACAGAAAAAAAAGAGCGCCAGCTTGCCGAAGCTAAGCAACTGCAAAACTACCTGCTGTTCGGGGCCATTGGCCTGGTGCTGATCCTGCTCAGCTTGTTTCAATACTTCCGCAACAAACAAAAAATCAAGCAGAAAGAAGCGGAATTAGCTGCGCAACTCGAACACGCCGAAGCCCAAAAACTTCGGGAAATGGACGTGCTGAAATCTACTTTTTTTGCCAACGTGAGCCATGAGTTTCGCACCCCGCTCACCCTCATCATCAGTCCGGTGGAGCAGATGATGAATGGTACGTTTAAAGGCGACTTTCAGAAATACTACCGCATCATCCATCGCAATGGCAAACGCCTGCTCAGCCTCGTGAATCAATTGATGGATTTATCGAAACTCGAAAGCGGCAAACTGAAATTACAGGCCTCCGAAGGCGATTTGGGCAGATTTGTGAGTGCATTGGCCGGGTCTTTTGAAAGCCTTTCCATACGCCAACAGGTTGATTTTCAAATTACAATACCCGACGCTCCCCTTATCTGTTTTTTTGACCGCGACAAGGTTGAAAAGATCGTGACCAACTTAGTTTCCAATGCTTTCAAATTTACGGGAGAGGGTGGGAAAGTAGGCGTAACGGTAGACGGTGGACGGTTGACGGTAGACGGGAGCACGCCGTCCATCGTCTCCCGTCCACCGTCCACCGTCATTAAAGTTTCCGACACCGGCATGGGCATTCCCGCCGACCAATTGCCGCACCTCTTCGAGCGGTTCACCAAAAGTGCCCTGTCAGAAGTGCAGGCAGGGAGCGGCATCGGACTGGCTCTGGTGAAAGAATTGGCCGAATTGCACGGCGGTAGCGTGGAAGTTGAGAGCAAAGAAGGGATGGGAACAACTTTTACGGTGACGTTGGCGGTCAGCAGGTCTTTTTTCAAAAATGACGAAATTGAAGAAACAGTTTCGGAAAATACGGCTTTGCCAACGTTCAATCCGGTGAGCGCCGGTCTCACTCCACAACCCAAGCCCACTTCAATTGGTGGTCAACAACCGCCCGTCACAGCATTGCTTTCTGCAACGGGCAAACCCGTGTTGCTGATCGTTGAAGACAACCCAGATGTACGGGCTTTCATCGTGGATACCCTTGCCGGGCAATACAAACTCATTGAAGCTGAAAACGGCAAACTCGCCCTCGATTCGGCGCTCGAAACCACGCCGGACCTCGTCATCAGTGATGTCATGATGCCGGAAATGGATGGGATGGAGTTTTGCAAATTACTGAAAACCAATGAAAAAACCAGCCACATCCCGGTCGTCATGCTCACGGCCTTAGCCGAACAGGAAGACAAACTGAAAGGCCTGGAACTTGGCGCCGACGCCTATTTGGCCAAACCTTTCGACGCCAGGGAATTGCAAACCCGAGTAGCCAATCTCATTGGACAACGAAAAGGTTTGCAGGAGCATTACCGCAAAAAGCTGACCACTTTTGCTCCGGCTGAGGTGAAAGCGGATAGTATGGATTCCCTTTTTCTCCAAAAAGTACGGGAAGCGGTGGAAGCTAATCTGGATGACGAGACCTTCAGCGTGGTGGAATTGGGGAACCAAATTGGCATGAGCCGCAGTCAACTGCACCGCAAATTGACCGCGCTGACCGGCTACTCGCCCAACGAGGTCATCCGCAACATGCGCTTAGAGCGGGCAAAGCAGCTTTTGGATAAAAAAGCCGCTACCGTTTCCGAAATTGCTTACCTCTGCGGGTTCAACTCGCCCGCCTATTTCAGCAAGTGCTTCAAGGAATATTTCGGGACAACACCCGCCGAAGTTTGATCATTTCCACCATTTGCCTCCTATCTTCAAATCTTCAAATTAACAAATCTTCAAATCATTCCCTATATTTATCCCCAAAACCCACACCATGCCTTTAACCCAACCCCTTGCGGAGCTGCGCAAAAATATCCGGGAAATCCTGACCGAGGATTTGCCCGCCGCCATCAAGGCGTTGGGGGAACTATTGCCCGAAGGTGCTGAAAAACACAGCATTGCCCTTTCTATGCTTGCGCAAATCAACGACGCTAACAAAGCGCATTTCCGCAACACCATCAGCCCGGAAGAATACGCCCGCAGGATAGACACCGTGCGCGCCAATTTCCTCGACCTACTGAATGGGCTGGAAGAAGCCGATTTTGAAGAACCTTTGGTTGTGGGAAAAGGCAACGCTTCTTCCGCCAAAACCGGCAGCGTCCTGTACCGCGTGCCACACCGGATGCCCCTGCGCAAGCCCGTCATCTGCACTGTGCGCGTGGCCATTGACGAAGACGCCCTGCTCGAAGACATTGTGCTTGACGCAAATGTGCGCATCAAACAGCGCGTGGAAGTCTCCGATATGATGAAAGCCGAACTGCTCGACCCCGAAGGCAGCGTCTTTCAGATCCGCAGCCTAAGCGAAACCACCCAGTTGGTGCGCGAAACCGGCAAAACCCAGTGGTTGTTCAGCGTGACCCCGTTGTTGGAAGGCGAGCACCAGTTACTGGTGAAAGTGTCCATGATGGAGTTTGTGCCTAACCTAGGCACGTACGTTCCAAGAGAAGTCTCCATTCTGGAAACGGTGACAATCGTGACGGAATTGGCCATCACCGACGCCGAGGAAGCGCCGATGAAAAGCACGGGGGATTCGTTTGCGATGAGTGGCCCTCCCCGAAAGGGAGAGAGTGGGAGAGCGAGCGAGGGAGAGAATGGGGGAGCGGATGCGATGGAGGTTGAAACGTCGAAGGGAGCTTCGGAGCCGCTCAGTCCGCCGCCGCCTGCGCCGATTGCGCCGCCTTCGGTGATTATGCCCGAGCGCAGTATTGGTAACGAATCAGCCACAGAATCCTATATCCCTGCGCCACAACCCTTGATCCAGCCACAGGAAGTGCACCAATCCCGACCCATTTCCGGCAGGGTGCGCGCCGTTTCTTTTTTCCTGTTGTTCCTCATTGTTGGCTCCACTGGCGCCTACGCGCTGACGCCGCCGCCGGTGCGCGACTTCTGGTTTGCGGAACTCAATGGCAGTCCGGAAGCTTATGCGGATTATATTGAGACCTACAAAGACAATCCGGAAGCACAGCCCCGCGTGGAAAAAGCCTACTACCGCAAAGCCCTGAAAACCGAAGCGATAGAAGACCTGCGCGCCTATCAACAAGCTTACGCCGAAAAAGGCCAATACCGCAAGCAAATTGCCGAAAAAATAAGAACCTTAGAAGCCCGCGAAGTAGAAAGCATCCGCCGCCAACCCACGGGCGCCCGCATCCGCAACTTCCTGAAAAACTACCCGGAAAGCACCCAGCTGACCACCGTTGCCGAAGCTGCCGCCACCGACGAACAAATCCTTCAGGAAGTGCAACCCGATCTTGACGCCACGCTGGAACAAAAAGCGGAAACGGCCACCACAACCGAAGAAGTCCAGGCCCTGATGCCCGCCCTGAGAGCTGCCGCCAGCACTGCTGCGGTGGAGCGCGTGGAAAAAATTGTGGCGCGGAAAACGGAGATCAGGCAGGAGGTGAGGCCGCAATTGCAGGAGATCAAAACGGCGGTGCAGGAACGGGAGCAAAAGCGAACGGGAGATGTAGGGCAAAATGCGGAAGACGATCATACTTTGAAAGAAAGGGTAGGGGAGCAGTTGAGCGACAAAAAAGAGGTGGTTACCGATAAGATCGAAACTCGTAAAGACAAACTGAATACGAAAATAGATAACCTTGCGGATGCGGCACCTTCGCTTTTGGAGAGGACTAAGAAGGAGTTGAAAGCTATTGCGGAGGGGATGGTGTTTGTTTCCGGCGGAACCTTCACAATGGGCTGCTTGGATGAACGGGATAAGGACTGTGAGGATTATGAAAAACCATCCCATTCCGTTACCCTGGATGATTTTTACCTCAGCCTCACTGAAGTCACCCAGGCTCAGTGGGAGGCGGTAATGGGGAATAACCCTTCCAAATTTAAGAATTGCCCGACTTGCCCGGTAGAACAAGTGAGTTGGAATGACGTACAGAAATTTTTAGGAAAACTGAACGCCCTAAGCTCCGGGGCCAAGTACCGCCTGCCTACCGAAGCCGAGTGGGAATACGCAGCCCGGGGCGGAGCGAAGAGCAAGGGCTATTTGTATGCGGGCAGCAATGATCCGAAGGAAGTAGCCTGGTATGTTGACAATTCTGGTAGTAAAACGCACCCGGTCGGTCAAAAAACGAAGAATGAACTGGGGTTGTATGACATGAGTGGGAATCTCTATGAGTGGTGCAGCGATTGGTTTGGCAATTATCCTGCTGCTGCTCAAAACAATCCAGCCGGTCCGAAGAGTGGCTCCGTCCGCGTCCGACGCGGCGGGTCGTGGCGCTTCTTACCGCGGGTTTGCCGTGTGGAGCTTCGCAGCGGCGAAGCGCCCGGCTACCGCGCCAGCAGCATTGGCTTCCGCCTTGCCAGGACAAAATAACCCTTTAGTTCTTTTACCCTTTAACCCTCTTCCGGGAAATGGGCGAATCGTGTTGCGACTCGCCCATTTTGTGTGTGTGGATGTTGTGTGGATATATACGCTTAAAATCACTTTTGTCTGAATCAGAATTCGCAGGATTTTAGGATTTCCAGAATTATGACGCCCCTGACGCCCGATTCTGAGAATTCTTTAATCCTGCGAATTCTGATTCAGACAATTTCCCGCGTGTGGAAAGAACATCCAATCACCACGAAATGGGCAAGGTCCACGATAAACAGCTACCCTTGCTTTTGCAGATTTCCTGCGGAAATGACAAACGTGATGGGAATG
>JALHRK010000116.1 GCA_022841505.1 Saprospiraceae bacterium
ACTGCGCCTGCGCCATCCGCGAAAAGCGTCACCGTTTTTTTGTCTTTGAGATTCAAATACTTACTCATCGCATAAGCCCCAACGACCAGTACATACTCGTATTGTTCGTCGGCCCGGATGTATTTGCTGCCAATGTCGAGCGCTGTTACGAATCCCGCACAGGCCGTATTGATGTCGAAAGTGCCCGCCCGCGTTGCGCCAAGCCGGTGTTGCAAAACGGCTGCTGTGGAGGGCGAAATAAATTCGGGCGTGTCGGTAGCCAGCACGATCAAATCCAGCTGCAAGGCCGAAACGCCTGCGCGTTCCAGCGCAATGCGGGAAGCCTGCTCCGCCAAATCGGCAGTAGATTCGTCCTCCCTGCACCAGCGGCGCTCGAAAATCTGCACGTTTTCGCGCAGCCAGGTATCTACATCCTCGCCGAGCAATTCATTAAAAAATTGGTTGTGAATAACCCGTTCCGGCGCGTAGGCGCCTACGGATAAGATTGCGGCATTCCGCATATACTCATGTTTTATAGGCAAGAAAAAACGGTGGGCAGCGCCACTCCTCAGAAGCGCCGCCCCCGAAATTGAAGGTGCAAATTTGCAAGAGGCAAATTTGCAAACTTGCCCCTTGCCCCTTGCCTTTTTTACTTCTTCCCGCCCAAAGCAGGCAAATTAATTTTTACTTCCAATGAATACAGCGGCGCAATTGCCGGAGAAGCCACAAACTCGCGCACTTCCTGATCCAGCACGTTTACGACCTGGCCTGCAATCGTCAGGTAATCGTTGATTTTATAACCCAATGCAAGATCCAGATTGAAGAAACCACCCAGCGGGCCGTAATTGAACGAGCGGCCAACGCGTGCGCCTTCTATAACCGGAGAACCGCCATAGATCAGGTCGGGATTGGTTTTGGCAGCTACGTTGATGCCAGAGAAAAAGTCGTATTTGTCTACCCAGCGGCCAAACAGCGACCCGAAAAATTTATTTTTGGAATAGCTCAGTCCCAGGCCCAATTTGTGGGTTGGCGTATTGATCGGCAGGTCGTTTTCGTCCACTTTGCCATTGCCATTGCCGTCGTTGGCCGGATCGTCCACATTCAGATCAAAATCAAACCAAGAGTAATTGACCGTTCCCAACAAGCCGTCGGCGATGCTGTAATTCAAAGATACATCTGCGCCATAAGTCGCTACTTCACCGAAATTCAAATACGTCAGCACAAATGCAGCGCCGGTTGCCGGGGTACCTGCCACCACTTCGCTCATCGGCTGGTCGCCACGGTGCGTAACGGTGCGGCCTGCTGTGGCAATGTTGATCGCCGGGCTAAGGAAGTTTTGAGAAGTATTGTAGTATGCGTTGGCGTCAAAGAACAGTTTTTTGCCAAACGTGCCTTTGTAACCGACTTCAAAAGTCTCAATGGTTTCGACCTCAAGCGCTTTGATTTTGGTACCGTCAGACAGCGTAAAGCCGGCGCCGTTGCCTAAGAGCAAGCCCCCAAAAATATTGGCTTCTAAGTTGAGGATGGTGGGAGCGGCAATGCCTTTTCCATACGTTAGACGCGCCGATCCGGTATTGTTGAAGTATACCAAAGCTGCCTTTGGAATGAAGTTGAAGCCATACAGGTCATGATCATCGGCACGGCCAGCCAGCACGACTTTGAAGTTGTCGCCAAACTGGCGCTCGAGCTGCAAATAACCGCCTACCTGGCCTATTTCAATCGTGCCGCCGTTATCCAGCAGATAAGAGCCATTACTTCCAGCTTTATCCCCCTGATACTGAACGCCTACGATGAAATCGAAAAGCTTTCCAACCTTATTGTTGTACTGTACTTCACCATTGATCCTGCTGGAATTGTCTTCAAAAACGGCGCCGCGGTTCAGCGCGATACCAAAGGTTGAATTCCACTGTTCCTTGAAAGAACGGCGAAGGGATTCTTCTTCCGAAAACCCGGCGTTTTTGAAACTCAGGTAGTTTTGTGTACGCTGGTTCATCGCATAAGTATCTTTCGTACCCGATTTGGTGTAGTAAACCTGCGCGAACAAGCGCGGCGACACAAAGCGCAACTGTCCCCAGCCAACCGTCCAGTCAATGATCTGATTCCGGCCCGCGTTGGTATTGCCAATGTTGTTGCTTTTGCTGTATCCGCCGGAAAGGATGAGGTCGGATTTGCTGTTCACGGCATAATACAGGGCTGCTTCGCCCCTCAGCGAATTGAATTTTGGATCCAATTCTAATTCCGGTACGGCTTGCGCGCCAAAATAAACGGTGTCCGTAAACTCAAATTCTTCGCCCTGTGTGTACTCTGCACTGATTTTGAAAGCAAATTTCTCATTCAGTTTTGTCGCATGCCGAAGCCGCCCGGTGATCACGCTTTGGTTGCCCGCGCCCAAGGCAAGGGTCGTGCCCTGCGAGGTGCGGGGATCTTTCGTGATGGTATTGAGCAAACCGTTGTGGGCATTCGGGCCGTAGAGGGCTGAAGAAGGGCCGAGTACCACTTCCACGCGCTCGATGTCTTCTTTCACCGTGGTGCTCAGCGCGCCAAGCGGCAGGCCGGTTGCGATGAGGGAAGACAACCTGCCGTCGTTGATTTGCAGGTTTTTAGGGTTAAAAGCGCTGTTGAACCCGCGGGCATTCACCCCGATCCCAAGCACGCCCGAGCGCACATAATCCACCCCTTTTTGCCGCCCCAGCAATTCTGCGGCATTGAAAGACGGCTGCTCGCTCAGCGCCTGCGCGCCGATGACCGTGATTGTGGCGGGTGCGTTGGTGAGTTTTTCCGCTTTGCGCGAAACCGAAACGATGACTTCTTCACCCAGCAACCCGGAGCTTTCCAGCTCGACATCGAAGGTGGCGTTGCCGCCGGCAGGCACATTTACGATTTGTTCCACGGTTTTGTAACCGACGTAGGAAACAATCAATTTTTGGTTGCCTGCCTGCAAATCGAGCGTATATTTGCCCGAGTTGTCGGTGGCTGCGCCGGAAGTGGCGCCGTCTACAAAAATGTTGGCGCCGATGAGTGGTTCCTTCGTTTGCTGGTCGGTCACCATCCCGGTCACCGTTCCGCGCTGCGCGAAAACGACTGTACATACTGCTGCCAGTAAAAGGCTGAGTAGCAATTTCTTCATGACATGTTAAGTTTTATTGTTTAATACTTTGTGCCGCCTCGCAAACAAGTTTCCAAATTTGTTGTGCCGAGGCGGTTTTTGACCCATTTTTCATTCTGTTTGTGAAAGTAGGTACTGGTTGGCTGTGGTAGGTGGGGCATTCTTGAAAATCAAAGACTGGACTAAAGTGCTCAAAGTGTATTTTGTTGGGTGTAATGCTTTGCTTGTCAATTGTTTTTGATTGCGTTAAGCCCCTATGGACTGAAAGAAGAGCAGCGTCGCGAAATTACGCTCGCGCGATGGCTCCGTCTCGCGTGTGCTATTTTTAGGGCTCCGCCCGATTTGCGCGAACCCGGGCAGAGCCCGGGGAATAGTACACGCGAGGCGGAACTTCGACTTCGCTCAGTTACCGCCTTCGCGCGAGCAGATAACTAAACAACAATACATGCAAGACCTCATTCGCGGCCACCTCCGCCGCATTGCCGAAAAACACGCGATCCGAATCCTCTACGCCTGCGAAACCGGCAGCCGGGGATGGGGGTTTGCATCTCCCGACAGCGACTACGATGTCCGCTTCATTTATGCTTTTCCTGCGGAGTGCTACCTGTCTGTTGACGAACCCAAAGATACGTTGACTGAGTTGTTTGAAGACCAGGGCGAAATCTTAGATTTTAATGGCTGGGAATTGCGCAAAACCCTGCGCCACCTCCGCAAATCGAACGCTACGCCGTTTGAATGGCTGCAATCGCCCATTGTTTACGAGCAGGAAGGCGATTTCCGGAACCAACTGTGGAATCTGGCGCCATCGTATTTTGCCCCGCGGGCCGCCATTCACCATTACCTTGGCATCTGTCACAACAGCATCAAAACCGGCATCGCCGACGGGCACATCAACATCAAAAAATACTTCTATATCCTGCGACCCCTGCTGGCTGCGATGTGGGCCGCCGACCGCCAAACCATCCCGCCAATGGAGTTTGAACCTTTGCTTTCGCAAATTGAGCACAAACCCGAACTGATGGCCGCCATTCGTCAACTCTTGAAGGAAAAGGAACAGGCCGTGGAAGGACAGGTGATCCCGTTAATTCCGGTGATTCAGGCGTTTATTGCTTTGGAAATGGAGCGTTGTCGGGAAGCGGGGGAAACGCTGGATAAAAAACAGGTGGAGTCTGGAGCGCTGGATGTGTTTTTTCGGGGAGTGCTCTAATGTCGCTGGCGCGACGGCGGTAACTGAGCGAAGTTGAAGTTCCGCCTCGTGTTGTTTTTCCCGACAGGGAATCTCGGGCTCCGCCCGAGTTTGCCAAGCCGGGCAGAGCCCGCAGAATAGTACACGCGAGGCGGAGCCACCATCGCGCGAGCGGGGAATAATTGCGGGGTTATTCTAAACCTAGCTTTATGGGAAAAACAATTGAGGTATTGACCGGCTGTCCCTTCCATTTACCCGGAATAAAGCAGGGCATGGTCGCCCAGATAGCTTCAATCACAGGCAGGAAGTGTGGGTGCAGTGAACGAATGATTTTCAGATTGATTGGATAACCGGTGGCGTCTAAATCAAACTTAAGGATAATTGACCCGGTTACTTCCTCACAAATTCCGCAGCTGTGGAGGTGCGAAGCAATAAATTTTTTCCGTGCTGCTTCACCCCCCGGAAATTGCGGCATTTCTTCATACGTTATAAAGATGTCGCCTGGAAAGGAGTCGCGTTGTGCGGTAAGTATGGGGGCATAGAGCAAAATAACGGCAAGTAGCATGGTGTGCATGGCAGGCATTTACCTAAAGATGCAAGTTTCCTGCTTTTGGTGTTTATTTGTATGTTTTTCTAACGGCACGCTCGGCTCCGCCTCGCGTGTCCTATTTACCGGTCTCTGACCGGCTTGCGTGAACCGGGCGGAGCTCAAAGAATAGTACGCGAGCGAAAAATTATTTAAAAACAAACACACCACCACATGACCATTGCCGACCTCAAATCCCGCAACCTCCTCCTCTTCGAATGCATCAGCGGCAGCCGGGCGTATGGAACCGATTTGCCTACTTCCGACACCGACCTGAAGGGCGTATTCGTGTTGCCGCAGGAAAAATTTTATGGATTGGATTACGTGGAGCAGGTCAGCAGTGAACACAACGACGAGGTCTATTACGAACTGCGGCGTTTCGGGGAATTGTTGTACAAAAACAATCCAAACATCCTTGAAATGCTGGCCACGCCGGATGATTGCGTGCTGTATTGCCACCCGCTGTTTGAAGCGTTTCGCCGCGAAAACTTCCTTTCGAAATTGTGCAAAGATACCTTTGCGGGGTTCGCTTTTGCGCAGATCAAAAAAGCGCGAGGCCTGAATAAAAAAATCAACCAGCCCATGCCGCCCGTGCGGAAAACGCCGCTGGATTTTTGTTATGTGGCCGAAAAACAAGGCGCGGTGCTGTTGTCCACCTGGCTTGAACACCGCAACTGGGAGCAGGAAAACTGTGGTTTAGTCGTCATTGCCAACATGCGCGACCTCTATGGATTGTACTACGACGAAACGGGCGCTTTGGGCTATTCGGGGGTCATGAAAAAGGAAACCGCCAACGACGTGGCCCTGAGTAGCATACCGAAAGGCTCGGAACCCGCCGCCCTGATGTCGTTCAACAAGGAAGCCTACGCCATGCATTGCCGCGCTTACCGCGAATACCACGACTGGCTGGCCGCCCGCAACGACGAGCGCTACCAAAACACCATCGCCCACGGCAAAAACTACGACGCCAAAAACATGATGCACACCATGCGCCTGTTAGACATGGCGGAAGAAATCCTGAAAGACGGTAAACTCCTCATTCGGCGCCCCAACCGCGAGGAATTGTTAGCCATCCGCCGCGGAGATTGGGAATACGACGAACTCATCGCACAAGCTGAAGCGAAATTGGCACGGATCGAAGCATGCTACAAAGACTCGCCGCTACCCGAACGGCCGGATAAGGCGCTGATTGAACGGTTGTTGGTGGAAACACGGAAGGGGTTTTATCATTAGTCTTGCTGGCGCGAATTCGGGCGGAGCCCGAAGAATAGTACACGCGAAGCGGAGCCATCGCGCGAGCAGGGTTTATTTTTTTACATAGAAAGTCGTGTCTATGTGATCTATCCCGCCGAGTCGGGACAAGTTGTGAAAACCCCTATGTGCCCTATGTGGTAAAAAAAATTATGTTGTAAAAACCACCTCAATTCAAAAACACCTCATCCACAAACACCCACCCGGGCGTGCCTTTCCCGGGGTGCCAGGCGGGGAGTTTAGCAACCGGTTTCACCACAATTTTTACCACACTGACTTTGCGCGGCGCGAAATCGGCGTTAAACCCAACCAAATAAGCGGGAGCGCCTAAGCCGGAAGGTTGTTCAGGGTTTAGTTTTTTGAGCAAGACCAGGTTGTTTTTGCTGCCCCCGCCCCAGACTTCCACCTGCGCAGCCGGCATGATGTAACTCCCGATGTCCACCACCGTGCTCACGGAAATTGAGGATAGGGTAGTGGGTTGTTGGAAAAACAGAAAAGCTTCTAAAGACTTATCTTTAAAGCCCAGCCATTTTTTATTCCGGAAATCTGTGTCGCCGATTTTATGGTTGATCAGTGTGCGGGGGCCTTCCCCTTTGTACTGTGGATTGGGCGCATGGACAAGCGCAATGGAATCGGGGGTGAACCCGACTTTGTAAAAATTGCGGGTCGCCACTTCGCTGCTGATCCAGCCAGGCAGGAAGGTTTTGGTGCTGAGCAGGCAGGTTTTGTCAATCGTGATGCTGTCGCCGGTGCTGATGCGCGCGTTAAGGCTGTCGGGAATGGAACCGTCTAAGGTGTAGCGGACTACCGCGCCTTTGATGAAATTTTTGAGTTTAACTTTGGTAAATGCCGTAAACACTTGCTCTTCGCCCTCGATGATCGCTGCATTGAGCTGGGCGACGACCGTATCGCCTTTAAATCCGGATTCCAGATGGACTTGGGGCAGTTGCTTTTTTAAATCCGGAAAATCCTGTTCGCTGACACCGGTATTCCACAAATACAAGGCAGACAATTCAGGCAATTCCCTGAGCGCGGCCAAATGCAAGGGTTTTACAGCCGTTCCGGAAAGCGACAATTTGCGCAAAGCTTTCAGTTTTTTTAATTCCCCCAATGTGGCGCCGGTAATTTGGGTGGACGAGAGGTTGAGCTTGCGCAGGTTTGTGAATTGGCTGATGATTTTCAAATCTTCGTCCTTGACGGGCATGCGGTTCAGGTTCAGGCTGACGATTTGCGTTTTTACAGTTTCCAGGGCGCGCAATGCTTCGCTTTGAAACGCGGCAATGCCAAAAAAATCAACGCCCAGTGCAGGTGACTTCAAGGCTACAGGATAGACAGCCCGGTAGTTGTTGTTCAGTTTCTGAATGGTCTTTTCATCGGCCGCCGCAAAAGTATACACAGCTTCTTCCTCTTTCGTAAAAAGCTCGGCGGCCAGCGTCCGCAAGGTGTCTTTTTTCGGCAATTCCGCTATTTTTTGATTGAAATGCGCCCCGTTTTTGATCCAGTGGTAGAGGATTTCGATTTCGGATTTGGTCAGTTGTGGTTTTCCTTTTGGTGGCATGTGCTTTTTTTCGTCCACCGGCAAATGAATGCGTTCCATTAGCAAACCCAAGGACACCGCCGTTGAGTCCCAAAGTTTGCCTGTTTTTCCGCCTTTCCGGATGGAGGCTTCCGTTTCTAAAACCAGCTCCCCTTTTGCTTTGGCCGTGTTGTGGCAGGATTGGCATTTTTCTTCTAAAATGGGTAGCACCAGGTGTTCAAAAACCAGTGCGTCTTCCAACAATACATCTGGCTTTTGTTTTTCTGCAGCTAAAGGCGCGAATAGATAGTTTTCGCCGTGGGTGATGGTTGCGCCCTGGTGGCCCGCTAAAACCACGGTTACTAAACTGCCCGCAGCCATGGCCCGTGCCAGCCAGGTAACCCCGCGAATTTCGTTGCGGAAAGCATACCAGCCCCAGGAAATCAAAGCAACCGCAACCCCGCTCCATTTATGTCCAAACAAAGCATCTGCGTCGTAACCTTCTTCCCGGGAAAGGAACAGCCCCATCAAGGCTGCAACAACCGCGCTCAGCGCTGCGGACAACAAGAGTGCGTCGCCGGTGGAGCGGTACAAAGGACTGTCTTTGGCTTTTACAGCCGTTTCCCAGACGATGGCCAGCAAAAGCAACACGATGGGGAAATGGAGGACTAAGGGGTGCATGCGGCCGGTTACCTGCAAGAGGGTAGGTACTTGCAAGGTTTTACCAAATACCGCGAGGAAGATGAGAAGGCAGTTTAGTGTAAAAACGATGTTGTAAAACAAAGCGTTCCAGCGAATTTGTAGCATCAGTACACGTTTATCTCATCCAAAAATAACCAACCCAACGACCCTTTTCCTGGATGGCCTTCCGGAATTTGAGCTAATGGGTAGATTTTTACAACCAAACGATCCGTTTTTATTTCCCCGTCAAGGGGCACCAAAATGGCCTGGCAGGCAACCTTGTCGTCCATTTTTGAGGCGTCTAAAACTTTGGTTCCCATCCAGACGTATGCTGTTGTTTCAGGAAGTTGATAAAGATAAAACACCTCGATGCGTTGGGGCAGAAAGATCCAGGCGCCCTGGTTTTTTAAAACGTGCAGCAGCAGTTGCCTGATTTTTTGCGGTTTTTTCAGACGCACTTCGATGGTCACCTTTTCCTGCTGAAATCCCAGCCAGGTGGGGTGGCCGTGGTTGGTAATGCCGCCCAACCCATCCGTCAGCGTTGCGTAGCCGGAACCCCGATAGCGGTCGTGCGGTTGGTCGTGAATGACCTGTTCGATGGGCAATCCACGTTTGTAAAAAGTAGCTTCCACCGTTTCGGAAGGCAAAAATCCGTCGCCAAAAACTTTGGCTTTGAGCGTCGTAGCGGTTTTTTTTAAAACAATAGGGCGGCGGTAAACCGGATCATTTTCGGAAGGCTCCAGACCGTTTAAGGTGTAATGAATGCGCGTTCCGGATTGCGCAAATTTCAGATGCACAGATGCTTTTTTTTCAAAAAACACCGAAGGATATTTCATAAAAGGCGGCGCCAATTGAAAAGTGTCTTGTGCTTTCGCAAACAACAATCCAAAAACAACCAAGCCGCAACATAGTCCTGCCTGCTTCATACCACCGGTTCTAATTTGAAAGGATAGGTTTTTCCCGAATTCCACTGGGCGACGTACAGGTTTTCTTCATCGTCTACGCAGACGTCGTGCGGATACTGGAACGCTTTGATGGTTTGGTACATTTCATCGGGTGTGTCGCCGGTGTAGGTGGGTTCTGAGCCCGCCAAATTGGAAACGACCTTGTTGTTTTTGTCCAAAATGGTGACAAAACCCGACTCCGTCCACTGCCGGCTGTTGGATTGCAACACGGCAGCATAGAGGTAATCTCCGCGTATGACCGGTCGGCAAACCCAGGCGCCGGGCAGCACAATGGTTTCTAAATAATTCCCCGCTAAATCGTAACGCTTAAAGGCATTTTCCTGGCGGGAAGTTGCGATCAGCGAAGGTTTTGTTTGATCGCGCAAATCCATACAGACCCCATGCGCATTCAGGAGATTGCCTGCTTCGTCGCCCCGACCTCCAAAATGGCGAATGTAGCGCCCATGCGCATCGTATTGAATGATGTAGTCCTTTCCGTACCCGTCGGCCACGTAAATATCACCATTGGGGGCGATGGCGGTTTCGGTGGGTACATAATCCTCCGCCTTGTCATATTTTTCGCTTTCTTTGGGATAATCCATCGTCATCAATACTTTCCCGTCAAGGGTCGTTTTGATGACCTGATGGCGGTTGTTGTCGCAAATGAACAACACATCGGTTCCATTTTCATTGAACAGCGTGAGGCCATGCGCGCCGGGGTATTCCGTTCCCCAGGCATCCAAAAGCTTTCCATTTTTATCGTAGATCAGGACGTTGTTTTTCGTTTCGTTGGTCAGCAACAAAATCCTTCCTTTTTGATCCTGCACCATTTCGTGGCAATCGTTCACGGGATTGCGCGCCACGTCCGCCTGACTCCATCTGGTATTGATGCGGTAGCGTTTGTTGTTGTGCCCAAGAATGGTGTCGGTTTTTGCCATAATTTCAGGAATATACAGCGCGCCGGCCATGCCGAGGGCGGTGTTTTTTATGAAATTTCTTCTGTGCATTTTGTTTGTATTTTAACATGAGCTATGGGGTTAATACGTAGAAATGAAAGTTTTTCTATCGGCAAAGGCGGCCTAAAGGCCGCGAAACAAGGCACGGCGCCATTCCTCTTGTGGGCTTTAGGGCGCCTGATCCGGGGCAAAAAATATTTATGGAGTAAAAACATTTCACGCGATCAACCCGCTCACCACTTTCCCGTGCACATCCGTCAACCGGTATCTTCTCCCCAAGTGTTTATAAATCAATTTTTCATGATCCAATCCCATCAAATGCAGGGCCGTCGCCTGAAAATCGTGGACATGCACCGGGTCAGACTGGATATTGTAGCCAAACTCGTCGGTTTCGCCGTAAACGCCGGGTTTCACGCCACCGCCGGCCATCCAGATGGTGAAGCAACGCGGGTGGTGGTCGCGGCCATAATTATCGGCCGTGAGCGTGCCCTGACAGTAGTTCGTTCTGCCGAATTCGCCGCCCCAAATCACCAGCGTTTCATCCAGCAGGCCGCGTTGTTTCAAATCCAAAATCAAAGCCGTAGAAGCCTGGTCGGTGTCTTTACACTGGCCCACAATCTGCGAGGGCAGGCTATCGTGTGCGTCCCAACCCTGGTGGTAAAGCTGCACAAAGCGCACGCCGCTTTCAGAAAGCTTCCGGGCCAACAGGCAGTTAGCGGCGTAAGTGCCGGGAATCAAACATTCCGGGCCGTACAATTTGATGATGCTTTCCGGCTCGTGGTTGAGGTCGGTCACTTCCGGCACGGCGGTCTGCATGCGGTAAGCCATTTCGTATTGCTGCACCTTGGCGTTGATTTCGGGGTCGCCAAAAGCCTGGTAATTTTCGTCATTCAACTGCGCCAGCCGATCCAGCATGCGTCGCCGGTCGTCCTTGTCCATTGCGTCCGGGTTGTTGAGGTACAACACCGGGTCTTCGCTGTTGCTGAACTGCACGCCCTGATGCACGGAATCTAAAAATCCGTTGGTCCACAATTTGGAATACACGCCCTGTCCGTTGCCTTTGCCTTTCGACAGCAACACGCAAAATGCAGGCAGGTTTTTGTTTTCACTGCCCAAACCATAGCTCAGCCAGGCGCCCATACTTGGCCGGTTGCCGACCTGCGCGCCCGTTTGGAAAAAGGTCAAAGCCGGGTCGTGGTTGATGGCTTCGGTGTACATGGACTTGACGAAGCACAACTCGTCCGCAATTTTCGAGGTATAGGGCAGCAATTCGCTCAGCCAGGCGCCGTGCTGGCCGTATTGTTTGAACGTGAATTTCGAACTGGCCAATGGGAAAGACGCCTGGTCGGCGGTCATGCCGGTAAGGCGCTGGCCCATACGAATTGAGGCGGGGAGTTCCTGGCCTTGTAGTTCCCGCAGTTTGGGTTTGTAATCGAACAAATCCAATTGCGACGGCGCCCCGTTTTGAAACAGGTAAATGACGCGCTTGGCTTTGGGCGCAAAATGCGGCAATCCGCTCTGCAACAGCTCTTCTTCGCTGCCTGAAAACAGGTCGGGAATCATCAGCGAACCCAAGGCGACGCTGCCCAGACCCAGGCTTAGCCGCGATAAAAACTTCCGGCGGTTCAGGTTCAAACCATGCTCCAGCACTTCTTTTTCCATGACTTCAGGATTTGGTGATGGCTTCTTCCAAATTGTAAATCGTGTTCACCACTTTCATCAGGGCAGCAGATTCGTCGAGGTTCAATTTTTTATTGATGGGAAACTCGCCCACCGCCAACGTTTTGTAGGCGTCCAATTTTTTGGCTTGGAACAACGCCAATTGTTCGGCATAATACCCTTTCAGAATTTCCATTTCTTTCGGAGTAGCCTTTCGGCAAATAATGCTCCGGAATGCCCTCGAAAGATTCGTTTCCAAGCCTTGGTTTTCGGCTTGCAACTGCTGTGCAAAAACGCGGGAAGCCTCCAAAACGGTTGGGTCGTTCATCATAATCAGGGCCTGTAACGGCGTATTCGTGCTGGTGCGTTTCACTTCGCATTGGTCGCGGTTGCTGGCGTCGAACATAATCATCGAAGGCGGCGGCAGGGTCAGTTTGATGAAAGTATACATGCCCCGGCGGTACAGGGCGCTGTCCTTATCCTGTTCGTAGGTTTTCAGTTCGCCCCGGCCGGAACTCGCCACTTCCCATAAACCTTTGGGTTGGTAGGGTTTTACGCTGGGGCCGCCGATTTCTTTGACCAATAAGTTGCTGGTTGCGAGCACCATATCCCGAATCAACTCAGCTTTGAAACGCAGGCGGGGAGAACGGGCTAAGTACAGGTTTTCGGGATCCACCTCCAGGTGCTTTTCCCTGACTTCCGACGACTGCCGATACGTTGCGGAAAACACAATCTGTTTCACTAAGCGCTTGATGTCCCAATTGTGCTCCATAAAATCAACGGCGAGCCAATCCAACAATTCAGGGTGCGTCGGCAAATTGCCCTGCATCCCAAAATCACCGGTCGTTTTCACCAATCCTGCACCAAAAAACTCCTGCCAGATTTGGTTGACAAAAACGCGGGCGGTGAGCGGGTTCTCTTTGGTCACCGTCCACTCCGCCAGACCCAGCCGGTTGCGTTGGTACCGTGTCGTATCGAAAGGCAGCACCGCAGCCAAAGCGCCGGGTTTTACGAGGTCAGTTGGCTGGTCGTAAGCGCCCCGGTTCAGGACGTACGTCGCACGTGCCGTATCAGCTTCTTCCATCACCGACACCGTCACAGAACCCGTATCGCGCTGGTTGATGAAGGTCAGCACGCCTTTGATTTCCTTTTCGGAAAGGGTCAGTATCGGCGTTTTGGCGGGTTTCGACACACTGACGTCCCCTTCAAAACCCGATTCTTTGGAGGTATTGAAAAAGCCAAAAACCTGGTAATAATCCTTTTGCGAAACGGGGTCGTATTTGTGGTCGTGGCACTGCGCGCATTCCACCGTGAGGGCGAGCAGGCCTTTGGTGTAGGTTTTTACTTTGTCGAGCGCGTATTCCACCCGGTACTCCTCCGGGATGACGCCGCCTTCTTCGGTGTATTTGTGGTTGCGCAAAAAAGCAGTCGCCAAAATCTGTTCTTTGCTCGCTTTGGGCAGCAAATCGCCGGCCAGTTGCCAGGTGATAAACTGATCGTAGGGTATGTTTTTGTTGAAGGCATGGATGACCCAATCCCGGTAAGGCCATTGGGTGCGGATGTTGTCGTCCTGGTAGCCGTAACTGTCGGAGTAGCGCGCCACATCCAACCAGTACAGCGCCATTTTTTCGCCGTAATGCGGACTGGCGAGCAGGCGATCCAGCGCTTTTTCGTAAGCGGCTTCGGGGTCGTCGGCAGCGAATTCATCCATTTCCGCTTCGGTGGGCAGCAAGCCGGTCAGGTCCACCGAAATGCGTTTGAGCAGGTATTCCGGGCTTGCAGTTTCGTTGGGTTCCAGGCCTTTTTCGGTCATTTTGGCCAAAGTAAAATAATCAATTTCGTTGTTTGCCCAGTCCGTGTCTTTCACCTTGGGTAAGGCTGCTTTTTGGGGTGGAATGAAAGCCCAGTGTTTTTCATAAACCGCGCCTTGTTCGATCCATTTTCGGATAATTTCAATTTCGGGTTCCGTCAACGGGCTGAGGTGCGAATCGGGGGTCGGCATCAAATAATCCGGGTCTTTCGAGGTGATTCTTTTCATTAATTCTGACGAATCGGGTTTGCCGGGCACGATGGCAAAAGCGCCGGGGTTTTCGGGCAACGGCGCGTAGGCGTTTTTGGCAAGGTCTAAGCGCAGTCCGGCTTGCAGCTTATTTTGATCCGGTCCGTGGCAGGCAAAGCATTTATCGGACAGGATGGGCCGGACGTGAAAATTGTAGCTGATGCGGTCTGGCGCGTCCTGCCCCGCATGCCGGGTGCTCCAGAGGACGATTCCGATGATTCCGGCGATCAAGATGGTTGCTGTAATCGTTCTTTTCATACGGTACACGGCGTATTTGGAAATTGTTCCATTCGCCGATCAATAATAGGGAAAAAAGGAGGAATGGTGGTTGTTTGGAAGATTTTCTTTTGTGGTTTGGAAATTGAAATTGTCTGAATCAGAATTCGCAGGATTAGAGAATTTTCAGGATGGGGCGTCAGGGGCGTTAGAATTCAAAGAAATTGTCTGAATCAGAATTCGCAGGATTAAAGAATTCTCAGGATGGGGCGTCAGGGGCATCAGAATTCTGGAAATCCTGAAATTCTGAGAATTCTGGTTCAGACAAAATCCCCCCCCTACAACTGCTCCAGCAACCATTCCCGCTCGGTCAGCGTAAGATCCTGCTCGATTTCCTGGCGCAAGGCCGCGCGCTCGGTGCGGTCAAAACGATTGATGGTCAGGAGTTTGGCGGTGAACCGGACGATTTTCAGGTAATTGTCGTGGTGGTAGCCGATCACGCGTTTTCGCCGGATGAAGGTTTTCATGGCGGTCAGGTGGGCATGCAGGAGGTCGTGTTCTGACAGCTCGTAATAAATTTTCAGGAGGAGGGTTTTTGCTGCCAGGTTGAGCAGCAGATCGCGGTAATTGGCCTTTTGGAGCAGGGGTAGCGCAACGTCGTATTGTTTTTGGCGATAAGCCAGCCGGGCTAAATTGAAACTGTAGGAACTTTCGCGGTAAGCTTTGGCGAGCAAGGCTTTGTAAGCCTGAATGAATTGCTCCGCCCAGGCGTATTCGCCGGTTTGCAGGGCGGCAGCCACAATATTATGGTAGGTAAACCGCGAAAGCTGACCGTTTTCCAGCAGGGAGCCGGTTTGCAAACCTTCTTTGTACAAATCCATGACCTGGAAGAAAAAATCCAGCTGGTTTTCGTTCACTTTGCGGATGCAATAGTTGATGGCAAACAGGTAGAGGTCGCGCAATTCGGGTGCGGAAAAGGATTTCCCCTGTCCGATCAGGATGGTTTTAAACGCTTGAAAATGTTCTGCTTGTTCGCTGTCGCGCAAACTTAAATAGCAGTGGTAATATACCCCGACCAATGGGGAGCGCAGGAGATCCGACTGTTTGGCATAGCCCAATAATTCATCCAGAAAATAGAACTGGGATTCTAGTCCGTACACGGTTTTGTGGGTAAATGCCAGACAAGCCAGCCGCAACCGCGCCGCTAAGTAGGCCGCGTCAATGTGGTGGACCAGTGCAGAAAAGTCGAAATTGCCAGCAGGCGCCGATCGGGCCGTAAACATGTATTTTTCCAACCCAATCTTAAAAGTATCCCAGTGCAAATCCGCGCTTTCGGGCGTGGCGCTTTCTGCCGTTTTTTCCGCAAAGAGCAGGCTGCGTTCAAACTGGACGGCGTTTTGGCGCTCCTGCCAGCCGGCAGCCTGGAGGCAACTCATTTTTAATGGATCCGTGAGCAGTTGCTGGCAGGCGATATACTGCCCGATGAGCTGGTACAAATCGCTCATCATCAGGCGCATCACCGGGTCGTTGTAGGGTTTTCCGGGGAAGAGCTTTTTGAATGCTACCGCCTTTTCCAACTGGTCTTTTCCGGTGTCGGAATGCCCCACTAAGTAGTCCCACAGCTGCACCAGCGTTTCCTGTTGGTTGAAGTAAGGCGAGCGCACAAATTTGCTAAAAAGCCGGATATCACGGCGGTCTAACTGCCGGAAGACGTCCAGCAGGCGGCTTTTTTTCATTTCTTGAAGCAGGTTTGGTTTAAAATAAACTACAATTATAAAATTAAATCATTGATTATTTGATATTTATATGCTTTTAAGG
>JALHRK010000117.1 GCA_022841505.1 Saprospiraceae bacterium
CTTTAAGGCTTTGTTGAATTTATTCCATTTAGACAAGCCGAAAATTAGCACCAGGATCGAAAAGACAATAACCACTCTATTCGAATAGAGGATTAGTTCGGCATAATATTCATCTAATTCACTCATGTCATTTTGAATTTATTTAGTTTATATTTTCAATTTTATACCACCCACGCCCTCTCCGCCGGGCGAAGTCGTAAATCCTCCGGGATCTTCATCAATCAAGTTCAGGGATGCATTTTGCAGGTACAGGGTATAATCTCCTCTTTCGGTTTTTCCGATTAGCGCAACGAGAAAATTGGAATCCATTCCATCCATTTTGATCCTTTTCAAACCCCCAATGCTGTGGGAAGCAGTCCCAAGATTCAGCTCGGCAATGATCCCGTTGTAGTATTGTTCGGTCAATACAAAACATACACTGTTCTCGGGTAATACAGGCGGTGTTTGAGGAGAAAACGACACCCATTCTGCTGTTACTTCATTTGGATCGTTTATGTACTTCACGACTAATCCAACCTGGCCGGTTGCCTGCATCAGGTCGTCCAACTTACAGTATTCTATAGGGAAAAATTTTCTTCGCCGCTCAGGAATGTCAATAGGAAGCCAGTATCGGTCAAGCTCCTCTGTTCGGGTTTCAATCGAAAAGGTTGTAATCTCATTTGTGTTGCTTTGCTGAATTCTGGGGTTTTCCTGAACCGCAATTGTCATGGTGAAGTTATTCTGGTCTGCCATAGTATTTAAAAATTGTTTTATGAAAAATAATTAAATGATTTTTTTTTGAAGCGCTTCCCGAACGGCTTCCGGAGCGGAGTTTACCTGAAGTTTTCGATAGATTTCCTTAATGTGGTCGCCCACCGTGTCGGGATGAATATTTAATTTTTCAGCGATCATTTTTCGGCTAAGTCCCTCCACCATGGCTTGCAAGACATCCTTTTGCCGGTCGGTCAGCGGCACATAAACGGATTGAGCCGTTACAACGTGGTTTTGGAGGAGTTTGAAGACTTTTGCCGCCAGCGATGGGCTGAGATAGCGCTCTCCCCGATGGACCTCCAGGATGGCCTGCTCCAAATCATCCGGGCTGTTGCTTTTCATTACGTAGCCCTTTGCGCCGTTACAAAGCGCTGCAAAAATTTTGTCATCGTCGTCAAAAGAAGTCAACATCAACACATTGGTATTCAATTGAGCATTCCGAATACCCCATAACGCCTCCAATCCCGATGCGCCGGGCATTTGAATGTCCATCAACACCACATCCGGTTTGTATTCCCGCACACGTTTTACAGCTTCGTTGGCATTGGCAAAGCTGGCTGCGATAAAGACCTCCGCAGAGTCTTCAAAGAAGGTTTCCAGGCTTTTTCGGAAACGTTCGCTATCGTCAAAAATTATTACTCGGATCATCTAATAAAGTCTATAAATTTATCACAAAAGTATGCGTAGCGCAGTCGTACAGGTATCCCCAATTCAGGGGGTCAAAATTGAGGGACGATCATTTCAATGCGCGTCCCTTTTCCGGGCGCCGATTCCAAATTAAAATCAATAAAACTTTCTTTTGCACGCCATTGATAATTACTAATGCCATTTCCTTCCCGTTCTGCAGCCGGATCAAAACCGATCCCATTGTCTGTGATGATCATCCCAAACCCTTCCGGATGCGGGAAAATTTTTATTTCTACTTCGGTAGCCTGAGCATGTTTGTAAATATTGTGGATGACCTCTTTGAATATTTTGAAAATATTATGCCGCTGCTCCATGTTGATGTTGAGCGATTTAGAAGCAGGGATTGTGTTGAGAAAGATCAGTTTTGTATCACCATTAACAAACATTTGCCTGGCGAACTTATGCATCCGCTGAAATAGTTCTCCACTACTGTCCTTGTCTGGCTTGATGGCCCAAACCGTGTCGGCCAGATTATTCTGGGTTTCGGAAAGGGTTTGTTGAATTTCACGCACCACACCTGTAAATTCAGTCGAAGCATCCTTAGTCCGCCGTTCCAATGTTACCATGGAAATAGAAATGCTGCTCAGATCGGAACTGACTTCATCGTGAAGGTCAGCCGCTATCCTGCTTCGGACATGCTGCATTTTCAGTTTTTGCCTGATGTTGTAGAGTGTCCAAAAATATACAATGGCGCCTAAAATCAATAAAATAGAGGTCGCCAAAGATGGATAAAACCATGCCTTTTCCACCAGGGCTTCTTCTACCTGAAAATATAAGGTTTTATGTGGAGAAGAAGTGTGGTTTTTAATTGTCGCATAATCCAGGGTATACGTTCCGCCCTGCAGGAAGGTAAAATGAATTTGTGGATAGGGCGTAGTTATCCAGCAAGAATTTAAACTACGGTTATTCAATTTAAAGCGATAAGAATCAACAACAGTTGGCTCCAATTCGATGGCTAAATATTTCTCGGAAGATTTGATTTTTAAATTGGCAGGGTTCTTTTCTAAACCGTCAACGGTAATTTTTCGCAAAACGGGTTCGGAAAGTTGGTCATTGACAACCCATTTATTACAACCATCTGGCAAAACTGGTGGGTGACAACCAAATAATACAATAAACGCACTGAAGAGCAATGCATAAAAAAAACCAGGAAGGAAAGAAAAAAGAGGTTTCATAACTTGGCTTCACTTTTTGAGGGCACCCAATTCAAGGCTCCAGCCTTTAGGAGGAGTTTCAAAGATAAGATTTTATATTTGTCATATCCTAAAAGAAGTTTACATGACGAGGGCGATTACTGAAATAGGCTCACATTCCCAGGAAACGATGTATTTTACCTCCAAAATACGGTTATGACCAAACTGCTGCAAAAAAGGTTGTTCGCTTTTCTGATAGACTATCTGGTCATCGCCGGGTATGCGGTGGTCTTGTTCGGGCTGGCTATGTTGTTGTTCGGGTGGCTTGGGGCTTTGCCGGATATTTCCAACCCGATCGTTGGGCAGTTGCTTGGCTTCTTTACGTTGACCTTGCCCGTTTTTTTGTATTTTTTTGTTACTGAAAAAAGCAAAAGAAAAGGAACCATCGGAAAAATAAAACTCAAAATACAGGTAGAAACGGAAGCTGTAAACCCAACGAGAAATGTGCTCGTAAGAAATATTTTAAAACTGCTGCCCTGGGAAATTGCCCATACCGGCGTTCACTGGGTGGTCTATTATTCAAACAACAACGCTGAAGTTCCTTTTTGGACGTGGGCAGTTTTGATCATTCCGCAAGTTGCTGTTGTTTTATATTTTTTCAGCATCCTTTTTTATAAAGGGGAAAGTAGTTTTTACGATAAAATTGCGAAGACAAGAATTGTGCTAACGAACGAACAAAAATGACCATCTCCACCCTCTTTCAGCATACCTATCCCTTTGTAAAACCCTATCGGAAATTGCTCATTGCCACGCTTGTGCTCACCGCAGTCGGCTCTCTGGCAGCGCAGGTCAATGCCCTGGTTTTGCGGTATACGGTGGATGAGATCAATGCCCTGATGCTGGCAGAGAAGACCCTGAAAGACGGGGCGCAGTTGTTGGTGTTTATTAGCATTGTGTTGATTGTCAAAGAATTGGTTTATTCGGTGGTGCAGTTTGGGCAAAAATTTTACGGGGAAAAACTCAGAATCTACATTTCCAGGGATTTGTCGCAGGCCATCGTGGAAAAAATCTTGTCCTACCGCATGGCGTTTTACACGTCGCCGGAAAACGAAAGCGGAAAATTGCAAACCCGGATAGACCTCGGCATCAGCAGCCTGACGCGACTGGTTCAAAATTTCTTTATTGACATCCTGCCCTTGTTTGCCAATTCGATTGTGGCGTTGGTTTTTATGTTCAACGCCAATTTTTACGTGGGCCTGGTGGGGCTGGGTATTGTGCCTATTTATTTCTACATCAGCCAGTTGCAAGCCCAAAAACTGAGCGGTTTCCGGAGAAGAATGCGCACTTACCGGGAAAACAAAAACAATGGCATCATCAGCCTGATCGAATCCATCACGGTCATCAAATCTTTTGTCAGGGAGCCATTGGAGGCCGAAAAGCACAAAGCCATTCAGTTTGAAATGACTGAAAACCAGATGCAAACCCGAAAATTGAGCTTTATTTTTGACGGCATAAAAGGGTTCATTGAGCAAAATGGCGTAGTCATCGTCATCATCCTGACGGCCTATTTTGTGCTGGACGGCGTCATGTCCATCGGCTCAATCATGTTTCACGTGTTATTGTTCAACAACGTTTCTGCACCAATTCGGCAATTGCATCGCATTTACGATGAAGTCAACGACGCCCTGATTAACTCCGAAGGCTTTTTCGACATCATCGAGGCCGATCAGGAAAAAGAGCCCAGCGGCGAGTATATTCCTACCCGGATTGGCGGCGCCATTGTAATTAAAGACGTGGATTTCTTTTACCCCAATGGCACACAAGCCTTAAAAAAAGTGAATATTGAAATCCAGCCCGATAAAATCACTGCCCTGGTCGGTCTGAGCGGGGCGGGCAAAAGCACCCTGATTAATTTATTGGACAAATTCTACGAACCCTCTTCCGGCGAAATATTGTTGGATGGCGTCAGTTTGAGCGCCTACAACACCGCAGCCCTGCGCAGTAAAATCGGATTGGTGTTGCAAAAAAACCACATTTTTACAGGAACCATCGCGGAAAACATCCGCTACGGCAAACTTGGGGCTACGCAGGAAGACATTGAAGAGGCTGCGCGAAAAGCGCATATCCACGACCAGGTCGTTCAGTTGCCGAAAGGGTACGATTCCAACGCCAATTTGTTGTCGGGCGGGCAGCAGCAGCGCATCGCCATTGCGCGGCTTTTTCTGAAAGACCCGGCCATTATTTTCTTAGACGAACCAACAGCTAACCTCGATGCCATCGCCACCGAACAGATCAAAAAGAGTCTGGAAGCCATCAAAAAGAACCGGACGGTGATCATCATTTCGCACAGCATTTCGCAAATCATAGACGCCGACACCATCATCGTGATGGAGAACGGCAGCGTTGTGGAGCAGGGCCTGCACGAAGATTTATACGACCAGAAAGGCGCTTATTTCCGCATCTTCAGCGCGATGGCGAATTCGTTGAATATTGAAAAAATTGCGAAGACGATGAATTGAATGCTCGCGCGATGGCTCCGCCCACAGATGTCTGTTATTCCCGTAAGGGAATCTCGGGCTCCGGCCCGAATTCAATTTTTTTATCAAACCTCCACCATCGTCCTTCTCCATCCTTACATTCCCAATAATAAACTCCTGCCGGGCCGGCATGTTTTTGCGCAGATAATGACCTTGGTGATGGAACCGCTGGCCGAATCGCCCTTCGTGATAAAGACCGTTCTGCTTTTGCGCAACCCTTCCGCTACTTTTGGCGTCGTCGTTGAAAGAGTAGCCTTATATATCCAAACCACTCCTCCTATTTGACCTGGGCAGCGCGCTTCCTGTCCTCTGTTTCCGGTAGCCTTTTCAGAAGCGAAAGATAAAGTCGCTATACCTGCCATTCTAAGAAGGAAAATCTGAAAAATCAATCGAAGTAAAAAAAATATTGGCCAAAGTGATGATAAGAAAAAAGATAAGTGTATTTTTGACACTTGAGAAAGATAAGTGTGTTTTTAACACTTGACAAGGCTTTTAAGCATAAGAAAGAAGTTTTTGCTTGCTACTAAACCATCCATATAGCTTTTTCTAACATTAAAACCTTACTCACATGACGAAACTTGCCAGACCAATTTTTCTAATCTTTGCCATTCTTTGCTGTGTAATAGCAGCAAATGCGCAACAGGTAACCGGCAGAGTGGTTTCTGCCGAGGATGATACTCCGCTCATCGGGGTTAACATTACCGTAAAAGGAAATTTAACCGGTACCATTTCAGACACGGATGGAACGTTCCGAATTGCTGCCGAACCGGGTAATACATTGGTTTTCACCTACATTGGGTATAAAGCCATCGAAATTACACTTGGTAACGAAAAAGAATTGAATGTATCTATGGAGGAAGGCGCCCAGGGCCTGGATGAAGTCATCGTAACTGCATTGGGCATCAGAAAAGAATCCAAGAAATTGGGGTATTCAGCGACTTCCGTTGATCCTGACCAACTCCTGGAAAACAGAACCACAAATGTTGTTGAATCCCTTGAAGGGCGGGTAGCTGGCTTGAATATTACTCCGCCTGCTGCTGGTGCTGGTTCCAGTATGCAAATCCGTTTACGCGGACAAGCAGCGTTTGCGGGAGCAAACAACGCGCCCCTTATTGTAATCAATGGCCTGCCAATTGACCAGGGCGCACAGGGGGCAAACCGCGACGATACCGGCCCCAGACAAACCCGGGACCTTGGGGATAACTTCAGCAATATTAACCCGGATGATATTGAAAGCATGACTGTACTTAAAGGAGCGACTGCTGCTGCAATCTATGGTTCCAGAGCAGCCAATGGTGCAATCATCATCACGACTAAATCCGGAAAACTGAACCAAAGCTTCGGCGTTGAGTATTCTTCGAGCTATACCACACTGCAAGCTTTGAATTTCTTTGATTTTCAAACAGAATTTGGTCAGGGCACCGGAGGCGTCAGGCCTTCCAGTGGAGCAAATGCGGCTACGACAGGTCAGTTTGCCTGGGGCGAGCGATTAGATGGGGTACCGACTCCCATTTTTGATGGTTCACTGCAACCTTACTCTGCTAATCCAAACAACCTTTTCGACTTTTTACGAACCGGTACGGACTTTACCAATACGATTTCATTGTCGGGTGGCGGCGCGAGCGGAAGTTACAGGGTCTCGTTTTCAAACACAGATGCCGAAGGCATCTCGCCGACCAATGAATATAAAAGGAAGATTGCCAATATAGGGGTCAACCAGAACATTTCTAAAAAACTTAAACTGCAGTTGAACATCAATTACACCAACGAGCAACAGATTAATCCGCCACAAGTTGGTATTCAGGGGCCGGGTGAAGTCAACTTTTTTACCAGAATGGCAACTTCTATTCCGCTTTCGGCCTTCAAAAACAGTGCAATAGCTGCCAATGGAACGGAAACCCTTACTTCTGGTTTCCAAACTACCTTGCTAAACCCTTATTATAGTATTGCTGTGGGTCAAAGCTTCTTAAACGAGCGCGACCGATTCCTGGGAACGGCCACCTTGAGATATGATGTCACAGACTGGTTGTATCTGCAAGGCAGGTATAACTACGCTTATGCCGTTAATTTCCTGGAGTATAATAACCCCGGAGGCATAGGAACCAGCGTGCCAACCAATGCAGACCGAACGTATAAAGGGACTTACAATATATCAGAAAACAAGAGCACGGACGTAAATGCGGACTTCCTGGTTGGTGGCGCCAAGCAATTCGGAAAGTTTTCTGTTGATGCAAACATTGGGGGAAACACGTGGAGAGTTAAGGGCCGCAATTTTGCTCAGGATGCCTCGAATTTTGTTGTTCAGGACCTTTATTCTATTGGAAACGGTAGTGTTCAGAACCAAAGCTACGGGTTTTCCCAATTCAGGGTTAATTCACTTTATGGTTGGGCAGAGTTTGGATTCAATAGCCTGTTGTATTTAAACTTTACGGGGAGAAATGACTGGTTCTCCGTTTTGAATCCATCCGACAACAGTGAGTTTTACCAATCGGTATCCGGTAGTTTTATTTTCTCTGAGCTGATGGAAGGCCAGGACTGGCTTTCTTATGGTAAACTGAGGGCTTCCTGGGCTGAGGTAGGAAGTTCACAAGGCGTGAATCCTTATGACGGGGTTCTGACCTACACCATCGCCCAGAATCCATTCAATGGGCAGTCAACGGCCACGGTTAATGGAAATGTTGCACCAAACCAATTCCTGAAACCATTTACAGTCATAGAAAAAGAAGTCGGGTTGGAAATGAGGATGTTCAATAACAAGGTCGTCCTTGATGTTTCTTACTTTGATAAAGTATCAAAGGATCAGGTATTGGGTGTTATTCTTTCAAACACTTCCGGATATGACCAGTCCAAGCAAAACCTTGGCTCCCTGCAAAATTCAGGCATCGAATTCCTGTTGGAACTTACGCCAATTTCCAGCCGGGATTTTACCTGGACGACTTCTTTTAACAATGCCTTCCTTGATACAAAAGTACTCTCGGTTGGCGCCGCAGATGAAATAATCGTCGTTAACTGGGGGACTTCCGGCCTGGAGTTTATCGGCCAGCTGAGGTATGTGGAAGGAATGCCCATGAACCAGGTTTATGCACGAACCTATGCAAGAGATGACCAGGGCAGGATTCTCCTCACTGATCAGGGGCGCTTAATTCCATCGGCAGATTATGTGAGCTACGGCAGCTCCATTCCTAAACTTACAGGCGGCTGGGCCAACACTTTTAAATACAAAAATCTTTCATTAGGGATACTCCTGGATTACAAATTTGGGGGAACAGTAATCTCTTCGACGGCATTAAATGCAAACAGACAAGGACACTCCAAACAGTCCTTAGTGGGTCGCAGAGAGGGAGAAACGGGTGTAGTATTTGATGGTGTTTACGCATCGAGCGGGGAGCCTAATACCTCTGCGGTTGCTCCAGCCCAGTTCTATGCAGATTACAGAAACAATCAAATGGGGGATATTGTGACGTTTAAGTCGGATTTTGTGAAGCTGAGAAACGTATCGGTATCGTATAATTTTACAAATATCCTGCGTAAATCAGGTTCTCTGGATTTCGTAAAGGGATTAATGCTGACTGCTTCCTGCCGCAACGTAGCACTTTTTTACAAGGATATTCCAGACCTTGATCCTGAAGCCATTCAATCTTCCGGCGACTTCCGGGCTGGCTATGAGAATACGTCATTGCCAACCACCCGCAATTTCAACATTAGCTTAAATGTCAAATTCTAATGACCATGAAAAAGATAAAAAATCTTTTGCTCATAAGCGCTGCACTCCTTGTATTTGGAGGATGTGATAAGGATTTTGTTGAGATCAATACGAATCCTTATGCGCTGACAGATATTGATCCTGCCCTGCTGTTTGCCGGCGCGCAACGGACGGAACTCGGAGGCTGGGAAACAGAACATACGATTGTTCAACAATTCGTAAATCCGCACAACTCGGGCGCTACGCTTGGCCCAAATTTTAACGCGGATATTGATAATTTCAATAATCCGAAATGGAACAACTCCTATCCGTCCGACATTAAAAACATGGTTCAGGCCATAGGGATTTTGGGAGAAAATACCGACCGGGTGAACCTGCTCAGTATGTTACGTATTTGGAAAGCCCAAATATTTATGGAATTGGCGGATACCTATGGAGATATCCCATATTTCAACGCGGGCAAGGCTTTCCTCGGGGGCAGTGAATTTTTCTACCCGGCCTATGACGATGATGCAGCCATTTATGCGGACCTGGAGCAAGAGCTCCGGCAAGCAGTAGGCGCCCTCAATCCCAATGCCGACTTTGTGTCTGCGGATCTATTTTTTGGAAGCAATGGGTCAATTCCAACCAGTTCTGCTTCAGCACAGGTTGAAAAGTGGAAAAAACTGGGCAATTCGCTGTTGCTGAGATTGGGAATGCGCTACTCAAAGCTGAATCCTTCCAAAGCCCAGTCTATTGTTTCAGAGGCTTTTAGCGGCGGTGTGATGACTTCTAATGCTGACAACGTGTATCTGGAATTCGATGGCACTTCCTATATCAATGACGGCAACAACGGATTGGTCAACAATAACCCGTATTTCTACTACGCGGCAGAGCCTTTCGTGAATCAGCTGAAATCTACCGGCGACCCTCGCGGCGGGATGATCCTGGCAACCTACGCCAACCCGGCAAATCCCTTGGATGATCCCAACCCGGATACCGACCTGGCCAATCAGTTTGGCGTTCCCGTTGGAGTGCTCAATACTGATCTTGTGAATCCTCCCTACAGAGGCGCTAAAGGCGGCGGGTATGACTATTCCCAGATGAATGTGAACGTGGTAGCATCCTTAACTGCCCCTGATTTTTGGGTAACTTATTCAGAGGTTTCGTTGCTGCTGGCAGAGGCGGCGCATCGGGGCTGGATCGCCGGCGGAGATGCAGCTGCCCAGCAATATTATGAAAATGGAATTCGGGCAGATATCGAAAGATATGCGCTTTATCCGAACGCAACGGCTGTTTCCGGCGCGGAAATAGATGCTTACCTGGCCAAGCCTGGCGTAGCCTATAATTCGGCTGATGCGCTGAGGTTGATCAATACGCAAATCTGGATTACCACCCTCAGAAACGGAACGCAAGCATTTTCCAACTTCAGAAGGAGCGGTTTTCCAGCCTTGAGCCCTAATCTTTATAATAATCTGCTCAACGGCGGATTTGTCAGAAGGTTATCTTATCCCGATTATGAATTGGCGCAGAACCGAACCAACTATTTGAATGCAGTGGCCGCAATTGGGGGGACGGATAATTTAGTAACCAGGGTCTTCTGGGATGTTCAGTAGTTTTTTTTGAATGATACCTAAAAACCGGTTATGGGATGACGGGGTTGTGTAATAAGGTGCAAGAGGCAAAAGGCAAGGTGCAAGACCTGTCCCGCACAAGCGGGAAGGCAATACACAACCCCTTCACTCATAGCTTGGTTTTTTCTATCCCGCATGCGGCCAAAGTGAAAAAACATACTACCGGAGATTTTCATTTCGGGGCTTCAGACCTTATGGTTTTTAAAACCTATAAGGTCTCATTGCGCGGAAATGTCAGGGAACAGGCTGAAAAACAGGTGTTTAAATTGAATTGATTAACTATTATTTTGATAAAAAATGACCAATCCTTTTTACAAGTATTCTTTGCTTACAGGTTTTGTATGTTTAATTGGGGCCGCGATTTCCTGGTTTTCAAATGCATCGAATTACAATGGCCCCTTTTTGATAACAGGGCTGCTGTTAATTGCGCTTGGAATGCGTGGCTATGAAAAGCTTAAAGCTTTTTCTTATCCGACGGTGATTTTTGCAATGGTCGGGATCGGCATGTTCTATTCGCAGTACCTGGTACAGGCAGGCGATTTTAAATTTTCAAAACTAATCCTCCCTTTATTGCAATTAATCATGTTCGGAATGGGGACGACCATGAAGGCCAAAGATTTTTTGGGAATACTTAAAGCCCCCAGAGCGGTGATTATAGGCCTGTGTTGCCAATTCACCATCATGCCTTTTTTAGGGTTTGGGATTGCCAGCATGTTTAATTTTCCACCCGAAATTGCCGCAGGACTAATCCTAATCGGCTCAAGCCCGAGTGGTTTAGCCTCTAATGTTATGGCCTTGATTGCCAAAGCGAATGTTGCTCTTTCTATTACCATTACCACTTTTGCCACACTATTAGCGCCATTGATGACCCCGCTGTTGATGAACTGGCTGGGCGGGCAATATATTGAAATTGACTTTTGGAAAATGATGTGGGATATTATACAAATAGTTATTTTACCAATTGGGGTTGGCTTTATTATTAATCAATTTTTTGAAAAATTTGCGAATGCACTACGACAATACCTGCCACTGATTTCCATGATCGGTATTTCTTTGATTATCCTGGTGATTACAGCTACTGGCAGGGATTCGCTCCTCAATGTTGGCTGGCTGCTATTGCTTGCCGTGCTCATGCATAATATAGGCGGATATATTTTAGGATATGGCGCAGCTAAATTATTAAAAATGCCGGAGCAGGATTGCAGGACTGTGGCCATCGAAGTCGGGTTGCAAAATGGTGGTCTGGCATCGGGCTTGGCCAGTCAAATGGGCAAAATTGCAACCGTTGGATTGGCGCCTGTACTATTTAGCTCTATTATGAATATTACCGGCTCGATTTTGGCTGGTTGGTGGGGGAGAGAGAAAAATGGGCAAGCGGCAAAAGACAAGGGGCAATAATTCTGTAAGTTGTGTTATGCGACAACTGAAAGCGAATGTTTTTAAATGCATGGACAGCCTCTTTGCGCCCTCCCGTCTAAAATTTCCCGCAAAGGGCGCTAAGGGCTCGCCAAGTCCGCAAAGCGTGATGCCGCCTGGCTTTGCGTCCTCCCGCTGTACGGGACAAGTTTTGCGAGCCCTTAGCGCCCTTTGCGGGAAACAATCTTTGGCAAGGATGTCAGGAAGTGTTCTACATCATTCAAAAATCTATGTTTGATTCCCGATCTAACGCGATATTAGAAAAGCATATGGCATTTTATTCAAAAAAAGGAATATCCGCAGCTGCATGTTTTTTCAGTCCTTCTTCGTTAATGCTCACGCCAATGCCGGGTTTGTCCGACACTTTAATGAAACCTTTGTCCACAAATTCTGTGCCGTCGAAGGTGACAATTTCTTTCCACATGGGGTCTTTGTGGTAATAAATCTGCCACTCCAGAATCATGAAGTTGGGTACCGAGGCGCACACATGCGCGGCAGCCATTGCGCCTAAGTAAGACGCGACCATGTGCGGTGCAAAAGGAACATAGTACAAATTGGCTAAGTTGGCAATGCGTTGCCCTTCTCCAAGTCCGCCGGCTTTTTGCAAATCCGGCATAACGATGTCAAGTGCTCCTTTCTCTAAGTAAGGTCTGAAGCCGTAAGCCAGGTAAACGTTTTCACCTGCACAAATTGGCGTGCTGGTGGACTTTGCAATTTCCGCGTAAGCATCAACGTTTTCGGCTGGAATGGGTTCCTCCAGCCACATCAGATTCAATGGCTCCAGTACTTTAGCCACACGCTGGGCCGTTGGGAAATCATACCGCCCGTGCATGTCTGCACAAATGTCAATATTGGGTCCCACAGCTGCCCTTGCAGCGGCCATTTGATCGTACATTCTTTGTATTTCTGCGGGGCCGGCGGTCCAGTTATACCGGTCGTATTTATTTGGGTCGTTGCCCTGATCCAGGTCAAATTTTACGGCGGTCATTCCCAACTCAACGGCCTCTTTAGCTGCGGCTGCAAAATCTTCCGGCTTTGGCAGCCTGTTCTGGTAGAGTGCCGTATCCATATAAACCCGAACACTATCCCGGAACTTACCGCCCAGCAATTGATAAACCGGAATATTCAGCGCTTTTCCGGCCAGGTCCCATAGCGCGGTTTCAATCCCGGATAATACGGCCACGTACATGCCTGCCTGCGCGCCGCCAAACACACCGCCTTTTCTGATTTGGTCAAATATGCGGTGGACGTTCAGTGGATTTTGGTCTTTTAAAAAAAATCCAAACCGCTTTACCATGTGGTAGGTACCGGCTACAGCATCCACGGCTTCGCCATAACCAACGATATCCTGATTGGTCGTAATTTTAATGAACATTCTTCCGCCGCCTTTCAAATAGGCAACTTTCACGTCGGTAATTTTCAGATCGGAAGGCGCCGACAGTTTAGGGTTGTCATCCACCGCTTTGGTATAACCCGTACCAAATGTTTGTGACAATCCTGAAATGCTAAATGCGCCGGCTAACGCACTTTTGGTCAAAAATGAACGCCGGGAAGATGAATTCTTCATGATATTGTTTTTTTAGTTGAGTACTTCATCAATTTTAGGTTGAATTGATTATAAGTATTTGATTACCAGTACTAATAACCAGTAACCAATAACCATTAACCATTAACCATTAACCCCTTACCACGTTCTCGTTTTAAGCAGTTCCTCCACCCGCTCCGGCGATACGGGCAATGCTGTTTTGTTATCTTTTAACCATTGAGAAAAGTCTCGCTCAATCTCAGCCGGCCAGCGGCTGTCAATTTGACCGGCGGTATATTTTTTCTCCCGCAGCCTTTGATGCCCAAACATATCCCGGAGCCGAACGATTTCTGACGTTTCCACCACCTGCTGGGCTAAGTGAGGCGGAATAAACAGAACCCCGCCATTTCTCCCGAGGACAACATCACCCGGCATAACGGTAGCCCCGCCAATTCGGGTAGGCTTATTAATGCCGACCAAAGTGGTATTTAATCGTGCGGCCCTTCCGCTGCTGTCTACGCTGCCAAAGTGGTGGGAAGGATGATAGGTCTTGAAATAGGAAGTAAATCCTTCTATTTGATTGAGCCCGTTTACGTCCCTGATCGGGCCGTCGTACACCATGCCGTTTCCGGATCTTGCGTAAATGGAGTTGCCCAGGTTATCGCCAACGGTGGGGCCGTCAATTTCGGCGCCATGATGATCTACCACATATACGTCGCCAGGCTGAAGCATATCAATGGCCCAGGAGTTTGGGGCCAGTATGCGTCCGTCTGCATTGCCTTTTTGTTGGATTACTTTGTGGATGTCCGGTCTTCCCGGAAAAAAAGTAGCCGTCAAAGCTCTGCCGACCAATACTCCTTCCGGGTGAATTTGCTTCCAATTCCCCTCGTATTGATAATTGTAGCCGGCGCCGCGGCAGACCGCCCATGCTTCCTCCAGTGTGACCAATTTCATCCTGGCCAGAATATCGTCGGAAACCTTTGGCCTGCCGTCAGGAAATCGTTCCCCTTTCCATTCAGGGGTAAGAAATACGAGTTCTTCTTTTGAGATTTGTTGTGCTTGCAGTAGAACAGGAAACATTACCAGCAAGACCACCGATTGGATTAAGACTCTCATAATGAAAGCGGTTTTAGTGTTTTATGGATGCTTTGATTTTGCGGCTTTCTCCTGGAAAAAGAGAAGAAAAATCTTTTTTATGGCCTAAGTTCCAAAAAAAACATGGCTTAATCACACAAAGAAAGCACATTAAGTGTAAATTTAACACTTTATTCAAATTTTAGTAATCATTGAATATTTATTTTTAAATCTGCTGCCGGAAACCGAAGTGATCCTGTTGAAGGTTAGGTTTTCTGGTCTACATTCATTTTTAAACTTCTTTATATGAATCAAAGATCCGCTTTCCGATTTTATGCGCTTATGATCCTGGTGGGGTGTCTAAACCTCAATAGCTGCAAGCAGGAGCCCGCTTTTACTGGTGGTACGGTATCCGTTGATCTTCAGCAAAGTGGCGCCCCCATTGAAAAATACATTTATGGCCAGTTCATTGAACACCTGGGGCAATGCATTTACCAGGGCATTTGGGCCGAGATGTTGTTGGATCGTAAATTCTATTTTCCCATTACGGACGATTATGCTCCCTGGGCAATTGCTTCTGAAAAATTTTGGGGGGATGGCTCTACTTTGAAGTTTCCCTATCTGGCTAAATCCCCCTGGCAGGTGATTGGACAGGCCGGGAGCGTGGGCATGGATAAAGTGAATCCCTTTGTGGGCGAACATACGCCAGTGATTACCGTCAAAAATCAAAAAACGGGCATCAGGCAAAACGGGCTGAGTGTACTGGCCGGTCAAAAGTATGTTGGGCGTATTGTGCTGGCCGGTGAGGAATCTTTGTTGCCGGTTACAATTAAATTAACATCGCCGGAAGGGAAAACAGAAACCGTAATCCTCAATAATATTACTGCTGGTTTTCAAACTTACCCTTTAGAACTAACTCCTTCCTTTACCAGCGACAGCACCTCCCTGGAAATATTCAGCGAAGGGACCGGACGCTTACGCATTGGAACCATCTCTCTGATGCCGGCCAACAACATCAAAGGCTGGCGTGAGGACGTTGTGGGCTTACTCAGGGAATTGAATTCGCCGATCTACCGGTGGCCTGGTGGCAACTTCGTCAGCGGCTACAACTGGCGGGATGGCATCGGAGACATGGATAAAAGACCCCCGCGTAAAAATCCAGCCTGGAAAGGCATAGAGCACAATGACGTAGGCATCCACGAATACATGGAGTTGATGGAACTTATTGATGCCGAACCGTTTATTGCAGTAAATACAGGCTTGGGAACGGTACAGGAGGTCGCCGAAGAAATTGAGTACTGCAACGGCCCGGCAGACAGCAAAATGGGAAAACTCAGGGCAACCAACGGGCATCCTCAGCCCTATGCCGTGAAATGGTGGGCAGTGGGCAATGAAATGTATGGTGACTGGCAGCTTGGCCATATGCCCTTATCGGAATATGTAAAAAAGCAC
>JALHRK010000118.1 GCA_022841505.1 Saprospiraceae bacterium
TGCCTGGCGCTGATTGATGCGATACGTGTTGGGCGAGCCAGAGAACGGAATTTAGCGTTGGAATTATTGACTAAGAAAATATGCTAATGCTATGCCCGGCCATTTGTATTTTGACGGCGTAGATGAACGAATGGGAATAATTCTAAGTAAGATGAATGCAATTGTAAATGGCTCTTAGTGTCTTCTTTGAGCTGGTGGAATTCTTTGATGATGTAGAGTTTAAACCCCTTGAATTCGACGGGTTTAAAATTTGGGTTCTTCGAATGCCTTCTTCCACTTCTGCAAAGAAGAATTGCGAGCGCACTGCGTTCGCAATTGGGAAGCTCCGATAAAACTAACATTTGCCTACCAGCTACCCCGCCCGCCTTTTCAAAAACGCCTCCACCACATTGCGGGCCAGCCGTAGTTCTTCTTCCTGCGCACCAACATTCACAACCAATTCATCCCCCGTTTCGCCATCGGCGCCTTCAAAGCGTTCGATCCAGAAGCTGAAATTGGAGCTTGTTCGGGATTTCGTGATTGAGCGAGGGCGAGTAAATTTTGTTTTAGACAAGGCGAATTTTGCAGAGATAGCCGGCAGCTATCTTGAAAAAATTCAACGCAGTATAAAATAAAATTTGCCGCCCGCAGCCAATTGACGAATTCCCGAACAAGCTCTTAGAATCTGCTTCCTGAATGATGCGGACGCGCTCGCCGGCAATTTGGGCCCAGAGCAGGGGATTGCCGTTAGGGGCATGTTGCAGGACGGTGAGGTTGGGGGCGATGGTTTTTAGGAATTCGAGCCAATCCTGGTAGCTGAGTATCATTCTTCCGGTATTTGGTAGTCTATTCTTTCAATTTCTTTCTTTACTTCCGCGATCAATTGCGCTTCTGTAGGTAGATACAGTTGGTATTTGCTCGCAATGATGGTCTTGTTGTGTTCGGGAAGGCTGATTTTTACCACGGCATCGTTTTTATCGGCGCAGAGTAATATACCGATGGTGGGGTTTTCGTAATCTTGTTTTTCGTAGCGGTCAAAATAATTCACATACATCTGCAACTGCCCCAAATCCTGGTGTGTAAGTTTATCGGTTTTAATTTCGATAACAACAAAACATTGCAACAGGCGGTTGTAGAACACCAAATCCACAAAAAAATCATCGCCTTCTATATGTAAGCGTTTTTGACGGGCAACAAACGAAAAGCCATTCCCCAACTCCAAAATGAAGTCGTACAAGTGCGTGATGAGTGCTTGCTCCAAGTCCTTCTCATAATAGGCCGCTTGCCGCTTCAAACCCAAAAACTCCAGCACCATAGGGTCTTTGATGATTTCTTTGGGCTCGGTGGGCATTTTTTCCGTTCGTGCTACTTTCAGTACAGATTCAATGTCGTTGCTCAAGAGCAAACGTTCGAACAACTGGCTGTTCACCTGCCGTTCTAATTGGCGGGCCGACCAGTTGTTTTTGGCGGCCTCTGCGATGTAAAACTCCCGTTTCGCTTCTTGTTCTATGCGAATTAGCGTGCGGTAATGGGTCCAACTGAATTGTGTACGCAGTGCGTTCACATTTGGAAAACTGCGGTAAAACTGCACATACCAGTATAAATGCCGTCTGGAAAACCCGCTTCCAAATTGTGGCTCCAATTCATCGGCCAATCCTTTAATCAAAAAAGAACCATAAGCTGCCCGGTCTTCCCCCTGCTGCTCTTCTTCAAAAATAATTTTGCCAATCTGCCAATACATCAACACCCGCTCCGCATCAACCGAGCGTATCGCCCGATCTCTGGCCTGGGCAATAATACCCTGAATTTCGGCTATTAGTTGTTGTTTCAGTTTCATAGGCTTGTTGTTTGTTTTAGGAGGTGATTTAGCCTTCATGCTTCAATAAAGCATTAATCGTTGCTAATCGCTCCGCAATCACTACCGCAGACCGATTTTCCCCATCCCAATGCTGCATGTTTTCCACAATGTCGTGTTCTTTATATGAGTGAGGCAACACTTTTACAGACCATGTACGGTGTACACGTTACAAAGATATTTCCCTTTTGGGGATTTGCAAATATTTTGGGTGTATAATGTTGGGTAACCTGTTTTATGCTCAAAGGGGTCGAATTCGACGCCTTTAACCCGATGTGTTTTCTCAATCAATTGACGCTTAATGCGTCTAATGCCACTTCCATAAAACGTCATCCTGGATAATCGCATTTTCCCTACCCCGCCCGCCTTTTCAAAAAAGCCTCCACCACATTGCCCGCCAGCCGCAGTGCTTCTTCCTGCGCACCAACATCCACCACCAATTCATCCCCCGTTTCGCCATCGGCGTCTTCAAAGCGTTCGATCCAGAAGCTGAAATCGGAATCGGCCTCCTGAATGATGCGGACGCGCTCGCCGGCAACTTGCACCCAGAGCAGGGGATTGCCGTTAGGGGCTTGTTGCAGGACGGTGAGGTCGGGGGCGATGGCTTTTAGGAATTCGAGCCAGTTGTGGTAATTGGTATCCATGCTTTGGATGTTTAGTGCAAAATAAAGTATAAATTTGTGTATGCCTGAGTCTGAAAAACCTGTCTTTTACATCCAGGAAGAGCTATTGACGCTGGAATCCGCCGCTGAACTGCTCAAAGTCAGTGTGAACACCGTGGAACGGGAACTGCGGGAAGGTCGCTTAAAAGGATTCAAGCGCCTGAAGAAATGGTATTTGTTTAAGTCGGATGTGTTTGCGTATGTGCGGGAAGGGGTGAGTGGGAAGGAGAAGGAGGGGGAACCCCTTTGAGTATCCTGCTTTCAGACAGATTGGAAATGACTTTTAAAAATGCCTATGGAGATGTAGTGGAACCTAAAATTTACACCAGGGTTGAATGGTATCGAGAAAGACGGAACGAATTATTCGAAACAATAGAATTATTGAAACCAATTGCTTCTGATTGATATAAAAGATACTAAAAATCCCATTTGTTATGAGCGACTGGTCAAATCACGAGGTCGAATTAATTGTTGCTGACTATTTTAAGATGCTTTCTGATGAACTGTCTGGTAATTCATACAAAAAATCTGAACACAGGAAATTCCTATTACCTCTTTTAAACAATCGATCAGAAGGTTCCATTGAATTTAAACATCAAAACATAAGTGCCATACTCGTCAGCTTAGGGCAGCCATATGTAAAAGGCTATTTGCCTCGGTATAATTACCAAAAAATTCTCGAAGATGTGGTTGTTGGTTATCTTTCTAAAAATTTGTGGATTGAAGATAAGTTTAAATTTTTTGCCGATAAAGATGTGCAAAATAATCCAACAATCAATTTCGAGGAACTGCTACTTGAGCCTCCTCTTTTGTGGTCTGCAAACGAACCTAATGCCCCTTCATATCAACGTAGCCCTATAAAAATCAACTATTTGGAAAGAGAACAGCGTAACCAAAAATTAGGTGAGTCTGGTGAACAACTCGTCTTAAATTATGAAAAATGGGTTCTGATAAGAAATGGAAAAGAAAGCCTTGCCGAACAGGTTAAGTGGATTTCTAAAGAAGAAGGTGACGGGGCTGGTTTTGATATTTTATCAAAGAATATAAACGGTACAGATAAATATATTGAAGTCAAAACAACAAAACTTGGTAAGGAAACACCTTTCTTCTTTTCAAGAAACGAACTCATGTTTTCCCAAAATCACGATACAAATTATCATCTTTTCCGTCTGTTCAATTTTGATAGTAGAGCTAAAATGTTTACCAAAAGAGGCAGTTTGGATGCTATCTGCCATTCAACTCCGGTTTTATATAAAGGCTATTTTTAATTATACAGAATCAACGGGATGTAGCCTTCTTAATTGCGAAACGGATCAGCTCCAATGCCAGGATTTCAGATGCAGAAAAAAATGTTGGCCTCCGGATTTTGGATATAGTGCTTAGCAAAGAACCTGACATACTTTGGGATGTAGAAGAGGAAATTCCTTCAAATACACCCATTGATTTGACTGAAATAAATCCGGAATTGGTAAAGCAGATGATTGCTTACGACCGCTATAACAAGCGATTGAAGGATCATAATTTTCGATTTATGATGGAAACGCTCGAAAAACCAATTCCCTGGGACGAACGGACCATGAAGTATTTGAAATCGAATTATGAAAAACTAAAGGAATATGGATTCAGAGTGGGCAAGAAATAATCCGTCAAGTCATTGCGGCACTGACACTCTCTCCCTCACTCCCCCTCCGCCGCAATAAACCCAAAACTTCCCCACTGCCCCCCTTTCAAAATTCGCGAAAACACCGCCCGCGCCTCCGCTTCCCGCCCATTAACCAGCAACCAATTCCCAAAACCATAACCCAGCGTGGCATTACTCAGCGCATTGGCGCCAGCGTCAAGCGCAGCCCGGATCTCCGCTTCGCTGCGTTTGCCTTGGTAGAGCTGGAGGAGCATCAGGTAATCCTGGTTTTCGATCACATCGAGGTCGTCGCCGATGGTCGCGAGGGCTTTGGCGGCTTGTTTGTCGCGGCCCAGCCGGCGCAGGGTCATGTAGTACCAGTTGGTGGAGGAGACGAGGCCGTCAGGGTTGGTGGACAGGTTCACGCAGCGCTTCCAGGCCGGGAGCGCTTTTTTGAAATCACCTTTTACGTAATAGGCCAGCGCCAAGTGGTACCAGATATTGGATTGCAGGCTGCTGGTGGGGATGTTGCGCGCGTTGGGCAACCCGTCGGGCTCTACTTCGTCGGGGCGGTTGCGGGTGAGGCGGGCGGCCTGTTTCAGGTCGCGGATGGCGTCGTCCAAGCAGCGGATGCTGATCAGGCGGTGGCCCCGGTGGCGCAGGAAACGGGCATCGGCAGGAAACTGCGCTGCGCCTTTGGTGAAGACCGCAATGGCTTCCCGGTATTGCCCGAGGTAAGCCATTCGGCGCCCCAGCCAGATCAGGGCATCGGGGTCGTTGGGTGCGCGGTCGTGTTGCGCGCGCGCTTCGGCTAATTTTTCTTCAAATGCTTTTCGGGTAGCATCTGACAAGACCGGGGCCACGAGGACGGCGGTTTCCGCGCAGGATTGAGCGCCGGCTTCAGGCACCAGCACAGAAAACAGAAGTACACAAAGCAAACGGTAAGCATTTTTCATCGTCGTAGAGGGTATTGGTCCATCAAAAAATTAGGCTGTTGATTTTAACCCAACTTCACTCACCTCCAGCGGATACCCTGCTCACGTCCTATTTCACTATTTTTTCGTCCCGCCAACCGGGTTTCCTCTCGGCCTTTTGCCGTGTTGTTCAAAATATAGAGGGAGTTGCCGTGGTCGCTCATCAGTACGTCTTAAAAAGTAATCGTATCCGCACCCCACCCATTCGGGTTAAATCCCGTTTCAAAGATATACCGGGGAAGGTAATCGAATTCTTTGCCCGTTTTGCGCAACCAGGCACGTTCGGGAAGGTCCAGCAGTGCTTCGAAAAATAAGTCTTTCGGGAAGGCGGCAGGGTTTTTCAAGACTCCTTCAAAATAGGCGCGGCCATTTGCAACAACGCAGCAACGACCGTAGAGGAACAAATCCGAAGAAATACCTTCATCATCTGAAGTGGAATGCTGTGCGTAATCTCTTCCGTCTAAAAGGTACAATTTTTCGGAAAGCAAATCGTAAAAACTGAGGATGGAAGAGGTTGTCAGCCTGGAAAGATACTGTACAGCCGGCTCAATGACCGCGTCGTCATTCCCTTCTTTTGTCCAGTCGAACAGTGCAATCACCTCCCAAAAGCGGTCTTCGTTCATGACCTCCTCCTCTGGTAATCCCACTCCCATGACAAGCTGCATTTGGGCATCCGGATACTTTTCCTGCAAGTCTTTGATCACTGCCGGATTCAATGAGCGAAGCGGAATTTTGATGGCAGTTTGCATGATGCTGATTTTTAACAAAGTTAAGCAGAAAAACTTAAAACATCCCGGATAGGTTCACGCAGCGCTTCCATTTTTTAAACACACTCCAACCGATATCCCACCCCATGCACCGTTGCAATCTGCACCCCTTCATCCCCCCGCAGCAGTTTCCGTAGCCGCGAAACAAACACGTCTAAGCTCCGCCCCACAATAATCCCTTCGTCTTCCCAGACCGATTTAAGCAGGAATTCCCGTTCCAGGAGCTGGTTCGGGTGGCTGATGAACAGGTGGAGCAGCTTGGCCTCGCGGTAGGTAAGGGATTGCTGGACGCCGTTGACGAAAAGCAATTGGTTGGCTAAATCAAGGCTGGAATTGCCGAAACGCTGGGCATTGGCATGGGGGTTGGCCACTTCTGTAACCGGCAACACAGCGGGCTGCACGTCTTCCCGTTGCGCCCAACGCCAGCTTCCAAAAGCCATTACCGCAAGCAAACAACCGCTGATCCAGAGCCAGGGTTGAGCAGGCGGTGCTTTGGCTGGCACGAAGGTTACCCGCAGGTTGTAGCAGCTGCCGGCCAATGCCCGCCCACCGCAGGGCGCTTCCTGCTGGTGCAAAAAATCCAGGAAATTGTAACCCAACTGCAGTTCTCCGTCCGAGCAGTCGAGCACAGCCACGTCGTAGTTGTCGCGGATGTCGTGGACCTCAAACGAAGCTTGCAGTAAAGCAGGCAGGGTGTCGTAGTTGAACGGGCGCTCTAAGCGGATGAACCAGACGCTGTCACCGGTATGCTGAACGGGCGGAATACGGGACGTGGTGTCGCCGGCTGCGGCCAGCAGGTAGTGCGCGGTGCGGCGCAAAGCGAGGTTGACCTTTTCAGCAAACCGCGGCCCGGCAACGGGTGCAGCCTGCTGTCGGGTAACCCATTGCACCGACAGCAGGCTGACCGCCGCCAATGCCAGGATAATCGCAGAAGTTTTTATGGAAGTCTGGTTCATTCCTACAAAAGTAATGGCATTGGGGGAAAAAAGCTATTTAGTGTGCGTCCATTTGGTCCCGTAACTGGAGTGTGGTCGGTGTCCCGTAGGGACTTAATGTCGGTAGCTCTGAAATTTTGTTGGTTTGTACGTGCCGTAGGTACGCAATGTCGGCATTATATTACGTACCTACGGCACGAAACGGAACATTCGATAATTTTTCTACCGACATTGGGTCCCGATGGGACCGGCATCCAAAATCCGGCACGGCTCAAGTTTGGTGAGTATAATGCAACTCTCCGAATTTAGTCAGGTGTTTGTTTTTAGAGTTCGAGAGCAAGGCATGTGAAGGCCCAAAAAATGAGAGCTTACTCGCGTAAGTGACCATTTTTTGGGCCTTCGCATAACGCAGCTATCGGACTATAAAATCAGACACCCCTAACAACCAAATGTTCGGAAAAAATAGACAGTGCCCTCCGCCACCTCCATGTGCAAAAACTGATCCTTGTCCGGCGCCTTGCGCACCAATTCCCAATTTGCGCCTCCGTCAGTGGATCGGTACAAGCCCTTCCGGTGGCTGCAAATCAACACCCCCTGTACGCCAACCAGATCGTGTACGCCATCGTCCTGCGGCAGGCCCTTGTTTATGCGCTGCCAGCTCTGCCCGGCGTCGCGGGAGGTACTTATTTCCCCGAATTGGCCCAACACCGCAATGCGGTCTTTCAAAACCGCGGTGGTGCGCACCATGCCGGCTTCGAGCACCCATTCCCAGGTTGCGCCCTGGTCGCGCGAGCGGATGAGGCCCCGGTAGGTGCCCCCAAACAGGACGCCGTTTTGTTCAACCAAGGAGGTCACCTGGCCTTTGTCAAAGACCTTTTTCCAGGTTTTGCCCATGTCTGTGGTGCTGAAAACGCCGGTATCGGTGCCGACAAAAAGCTTGTTTTTCGATTGCAGCACTGCCCTTATGGTTTTGTCTTTCAAATGGCTGTCCATCGGCATCCAGGGAATCCAGATATTGCCGATGTCGGTGACTTTGAAAAAACCGCGGTCATACAGGCTGGCGTATAAATCCTGGCCTTCCGCGTAGAACCCGGTAATCCGCTCATTGGAAACAAAAGGCATGTATCCGACCGGAAACCATTGCGTTGCTTTGGTATGGCCGGTGAAGATGCCGTAATTTTCGGTCGCAATCAGGAGGTTGTTCCCCTGCGCTTCTAAGTGCATGACCCGCGCATCTTCCGGCAAACCGGCGCTAACCAAGTCCCAACTCAGACCAAGGTCGTCGGAACGGTAAAGGATGTCGGGCGCTGCGACCGGATTGGCCGGGTCTTTTTCTGATGGCTGCACGGGCGTAAAAGCGAAGAGCAGCGCGACTAAAAGCAATTGATAGATCATGATGCTGTTTTTTTTATTGAACCAAAATTTCGTGATGTGGCAATGCGTAGCCTTCTTCCAGCATCAGGAGCACAATGTGATCGCCTTTCTGGCACTTGGCCAATACCTTTTCAATCTCAATTTCGCGATACGTGCTTTTCGCAAACATGCGCAGCGTATTGAACTCTTTGTTGCGAATCGCTATCTGAAAAGGCAGTTTCCCGGTGGGAATGCTTTCGGTAGGCGAGAGGCTGGCAGTTTGCACCGTCAATACGCCGGTAGTGGTAGATGGAAGGAAACACTTGCCTTCGGGCGTGTATTCGTTCACCACAATTTTGTCGCCCACAAAAGCAGCCGAGCAGTTTTGCGCGATTGCGAGGGTGGAAAAAGCGCTGCACAGGAGTAGGAGCGCGATGATTTTTGTACTTTTCATGGTTGTGATTTTTTACCGTGTAGGTTTTTTTTTACCACATAGGGCACATAGGGGTTTTCACATAGATCACATAGTCGCTGTGTTCAGTTAAAACAGATAAAAACTACGTTTCCTATTTCCAAAAGTGAGACAAGTTGTGAAAAACGCTATGTGTCCTATGTGAAACCATCTATGTGCCCTATGTGGTAAAAAACAAAAACTACCCATGTCACAAAAGTACTCCCCGGTTTCCCGCACACCGATAAATCCCTGTAAAACAATGTAAAGGAAATGTAAAAGCTCCGGGAGGAATTTTTTCACCCCCAAATCCATTACAAATCCTTACTTTTAACATTCGCCGCAGGCTACTCCATCGTGGTTGTCTGATTCCTTCGGGAAGAAGACGGTCGAGGAAAGTCCGGACAACGCAGCGCGCCGCGCCACCTAACGGGTGGGGTTTTGCCGGTTTTGCCGGCAAGGCACAGAAAGTGTCGCAGAAAACTATACCGCCACGGCTTTCGGGCCGGGGTAAGGGTGAAAACGTGCGGTAAGAGCGCACGCTTCCGGTTGGTAACAGTCGGGAGGGATAAACCTCGCGGGTTGAAATGCCATGTACATCCCGGTCGTCCGGGCGCAGTTCGGCTGCGCAGGGCTACCGTGTTGCGCGCACAGGTTTCCTTCGGGAAAGCCGGGAGGGGTAGGCAGCTAGATCCTGTCGGTGACGGCAGGGCCAGATAAATGATGGAGATTCCGGCTTCGGTTGGGATTACAGGATCCGGCTTATTGGTCTGCGGCGATTTTTTTTTGTGTCTGTCTTTATAGTCCGATAGCTGCGTTATGTGAAGGCCAAAAATTGGTCATTTACGCGAGTAAACTTCCACTTTTTGGCCTTCACATGCCTTGCTCTCGAACTCTAAAGAACAGACACCAACTAAAATGGGTAGCCTCTTTGACTAAACAAATTCCAATGCAAATCTCAGGCAATGTCATCGCCATCGAAGCGCGTGAAATTTACCGGGGCGTCCTCCACGTCAGCGAAGGCAAAATTACCCGCATCGAACGCACCGGCGAAGCCACCCACGAAGGCCCCTGGCTGCTACCCGGCTTCGTAGACGCGCACGTTCATGTAGAAAGCTCCATGCTGATTCCTTCTGAATTTGCGCGGATGGCGGTTGTGCATGGTACGGTGGCCACCGTTTCCGACCCGCACGAAATTGCCAACGTGCTTGGCATGGAAGGCGTGCGCTACATGATCGAAAACGGAAAACAAGTGCCATTCAAATTTTATTTTGGCGCGCCATCCTGCGTGCCGGCCACCACGTTTGAAACGGCAGGGGCGACCCTGACTGCAGCGGAGGTAGAAGCACTCCTGCGCATGCCGGAAATCACCTACCTTTCGGAAATGATGAATTACCCCGGCGTCCTGTTCAATGACCCGGTGGTGATGGCCAAAATTGCTGCCGCCAAAGCCATTGGCAAACCCATTGACGGCCACGCGCCCGGTTTGCGCGGCGATGACGCCAAACGCTACATCGCGGCGGGCATCAGCACCGACCACGAGTGTTTCACTTACGACGAAGGATTAGAAAAGCTTCAATTGGGCATGAAGGTCATCATCCGCGAAGGGAGCGCCGCCAAAAATTTTGAGGCGCTGATTCCTTTGTTGCCGCAATTCCCCGACCGCATTTTTTTCTGCTCCGACGACAAGCACCCCGATGACCTGATTACCGGCCACATCAACGCACTGGTTGCCCGGGCTTTAAAAAAAGGGTGTGATCTTTTTGACGTGCTGCGGGTCGCCTGCATCAACCCGGTGCAGCACTACGGCCTGAACGTGGGCCAACTGCACGTGGGCGATCCTGCCGATTTTATCGAACTGGAAGACCTCGAAACCTTCCGGGTGCGCGCCACTTACATCAACGGCCAAAAAGTGGCTGAAAATGGCCAGACCCTGATCGAAAGGGTAGAAGCGCCCATCATCAACCATTTCCAAACCGATCCAAAAGCTGCTAAAGATTTTCGGATTGCCGCAGCAGGCGCCAACATCCGGTACATTGAAGCGCTCGACGGCGAAATTGTCACGCGCAGCGGGATGGCGCCGGTGAAACAACAGGATGGATGGGCAATTGCCGATCCGGAGGAAGATTTGTTGAAAATAACGGTGGTCAACCGCTATCAAAACGCCACGCCTGCGGTCGCGTTCATCCGCGGGTTCGGATTGCGGAAGGGGGCCATTGCGTCCTGCGTTGGCCACGATTCGCACAACATCATCGCTGTTGGAACCGATGACGAGGCTCTTTGCCGCGCCGTGAATGCCATCATTGAACACAGGGGAGGGATTGCTGCAACGGATGGCGACACCTTGCACGTGCTGCCGCTGCCCGTGGCCGGCATCATGACCAACGCCGACGGCTACGAGGTGGCCCGGCAATACGCGGAAATAGATTCGTGGGTAAAAAAGACGTTGGGCTGCAAGCTTGGCGCGCCGTTCATGACGCTGTCGTTTATGGCGCTGTTGGTGATTCCGGAATTGAAACTGAGCGATCTGGGGCTTTTCGACGGCGGGCGTTTTGCGTTTGCAGAACTGTTCGAATGAGCACAAAAAAAGACGTCTGCCCTGTTGATCAGGACAGACGCATCAAAACAAAACGAAAAACCAACTTTAAACAAGTCTCTTTGCTATAGTAAAAAACTACTTTGACCTTTTTTTTGTTGCACCTGCTGTGTTAATAATTTCTTAATGCAGCGAATAAGACGCGATTAGCGCCATAACCTGGCTGTCCGTTTCCAATGCCGGCGCCCATTCAAACAGACTTCGGTGCTTGTCAAAAGAATCGGCCAGCGCTTCCCCCAGCCAATAAATCGCTTCCTGTCTTTTGCCGGCGGCAAACAGGCAGGCGATGCGGCAGTAGAGCAATTCCGTTTCAGCCGTCAACTCCGACCCTTCTTCCAGCAGGTTCAACGCTTCGTCCAGGCGATTAGTTTCCAGCAATACCCCGGCGTATTCCAGCCAATAATTGCTTTCTTCAGAAGCCAGTTCGATGGCTTCGCGGTAATGCCGGTCAGCCTCTTCCGCCTGCCCCAACCGGTGGTAGGTCCAGGCAATGGCGGCATGGTATTCTTCGCGGTGGTAGTCAATCTGTATGGCGCGCTTGTAGGAACGCAGCGCCTGTTTCCATTTTTCTTCCAGCGAGTATGCCTGACCGGCGCAGTAGTACGCTTCGTCATTGAAGACGTCTAATTGTACGGCCCTTTGGTAGTAGCTGCGCGCCAGATCGGTTTGCCCGATTTCCTGGTGACACTGACCGATGTGCAGCATTAAATCGCTGTCCGGTTCGGAAAGTTCCGCAATTTCGAGGTAGTAGCGCAGGGCTTTGGGATATTGCTTCAGCTCAAAACAAAGGTCGGCGCAGTCGCGCAGGGCAAACTCGTATTTGTCGTTGATGGCGATGGCAAATTCGTACGCCTCGATGGCTTCTTCGTAATTGCTGAAGTAAGCATGCGCGTGCCCCAGGTTATACCAGGCCATATAAGCGTAGGGATCGTGGTCCAGTACTTCCTCATACAATGGAATGCTTTCCTGGTATTTCCGGGACAACTCCATACACAACCCTAATTTCTCCAGCGCATCCGGATTGGCAAGATCTGCCTGAAGCGCAGCCCGGAGCGCATAAAACATGCGTTCGTACTCCTCCTGCGTTTCATAAACCAGGGCTTCTATCATGTAGATGTCGCTCAACCCGGCTGCATCGGCTTCCGTTTTCAGGTTTTCGAGCAGTTCCAGCGCTTCTTCGTAGCGGTAGAGGTAGCACAGCGCCTCCGCTTTCATGAGGGTGATGCCGGGTTCGGCCGGGTCGAAGATGGCGGCCTGCTCCAGCACCAGCAGCGCCAGCGCTTCTTTGTGCCCTTCAATGAGCAACTGGGCTTTTTTCAAATGAAGATCCGTGGAATAGCCGTGGCAGTTCAGTGCGTGATCCACTGCTTCCAAAGCACGATCCCATTGTTCTTCGGTTTCGTAGAACCCGATGATGCGCAAGAACTCCCTTTCTTCAAAGAAGCAAGGCAAGTTATCCTGTAGCAGCGTTTCGTATCGCTTTACCAGTTCTGTTCCAGTCTGATTGTCCAAACTATTGTTCATAGGATCCATACCCGGATTTTATCTCTAACTGCATTAATCAATCTTCGCAAGCAAAGATTGTCTCTTAATTATATCGGAAAAATACGGAAAAAGTTAGCTTTCTCAAGCAAAATTAACGAAACGGTAGGTAAGTCAAAGGGAATGGTCTTTTTTTTATAAAATGCTATTTTTTAAGTATTTGTAAAAAGTTTAATAAAAAAACGCCCGGCAGCCCGAATTTTAAGGCTGAGGTGAGCGCACCCCGATGCACGCAGAGGTGATCAGTTCTACATTTTACCACATTTTTGAAGAAGGATTGATGAGAGATGATTGATTAATGATGATTTACAATGTAAAGCATACACATTTGATGTTTAGGGATCTCTCACATTAACAATCATCAATCATGTAATCGTCAATCATCAATAAAAAATAAAAATGAACGATTAAGTATCATTTTATAGAACTGATCACCTCTGCGGTGCACGGGGCAAGCTCTGTATGGTCCCAGAAACAGCATGAGCCATCCCAAAAATTCGGGATGGCTCATTTGTTGAAAGATTTATGGATCGACAGCCATTCATTTAGCTGCATGTCTTTCTATTGGACGATTAAACACAACCACAAATCAGTTGCGCCGGCGGCCGTTGCCCTGTCTTTGCGGTCCGTTTTCGCGCATTTTGCGCAGCAATTCTTTGCGAAATTCTTTTTCTGCGATGGTGAACTGCACAATTTTCCGCGTCGGTATGGCCGTTTTGAACTTTTGGAAATAATCGCGCTTCAGCGCCAGTAGCTCCTGCTCCATTTCAAACCTGGAAACGATGAGGCGTTCCGCTTCGGCGTCTGTCATGTCTTCCGGGCGCTTGAACGGCTTGTATTTGGTGCGGATTTTGTCCATTTCGCCTTCATATTCGTTGTAGAGCGGCCAAAAGCGCTCGGATTCCTGCGTTGTCAAATTCAGCCATCGGGTAATGTAAGCGACCCTTGCAGCCTGTACTTTATCGCCCGGGCGCTCCATTTCATCATCGAGTACCTGCCCAAAGCCGTTCGAAGCAAACAAACAACAGAGTAGCGTTCCCAAAAATATCTTCCTGACCATCATTTTAATGTTTTTATGCTGGGTGTTGTTAAAACAAAGTTTCCAAATCTTCTTCATCCATCTCCTGGATGGCTTCTTCCATGTATTCCTCAATTGCCTTTGAATCGAGGTCAATTGCCGGCAGGGTCTGTTCCACCTCAATCCCGCTTTCGGCAACAGCCACCATCAGCTCTTCTTCCTCGAAAGTTTCAATATTTTCTGTGACATAGTCGTTGACTTCTTCTGCGCTCAGATCCGAAAGCATGGCCAATTGTTCGGATGCGGTGGTTTCACTCCCGGTTTCCGGACGCAGCCAAAGCAACGCGGAAACAACTAAAATGGCAACAGTGGCAAGCCCCACTGCGAGGCGTGGCTGCATCAGGGATTCCAAAAATTCCAGCAGCCGGTCGGTCCAGGTAGGCCGGACAGGCGCGCTCACCGGCTGCGCTTCAGTGCGCAAGCGGGTAATGAGTTCGTCGGGGAGCGCCGCAAAATAGCCTTCCGGGGTTTTAAAAGGGTTCTCCTGCGCTTTGAGCTTGTGCAGCAGCGGGGACAATTCCTCCAATTCCTGTTTTAAATCATCTTGCTTTCTCATAACATCAATCAATTTGAACGCCGGCCAGGTAAGTTTCTACCTTTTTCACAGCGTGATGAAAAGACGCTTTCAGGGCGCCTACTGAAGTGCCAAGCATTTCAGACATATCCTGGTAGTTCATTTCCTCAAAATAGCGCAACTGAAAAACGAGCTTTTGCTTTTCGGGCAAACCCTCCATTGCGGCCTGCAGATGAATCTGAACTTCGTTTCCGTCAAAATAAGCATCTGCGCGCAATTTGTTGGCCAGATGGCTTTCATCGTTATCGAGCGACGCCACTTGTTGCCGCTTTTTTTGTGCCAGAAAAGAGATGGCTTCGTTGGTCGCAATCCGGTAAAGCCAGGTGTACAATTGCGATTTGCCTTCAAATTGCCGGATGTTCCGGAATATTTTGATCAGGCAGTTTTGCAATACATCGTTGGCGTCCTCGTGTTCCGTCACCATCCGCCGGATGTGCCAGTACAACCGTTCCTGGTATTTTTGCAGGAGCAAACGGAAGCCGCGCTCCGATTGCCGGTCGTCCTTCATCCACATCAGGATTTGTTCATCCTGTATCAATTGGTCTGGCACTTGCAAATTTCCGGTTTTGCTCAGATAGACTGAAAATGAAAGATAAAGTTTAATGCTGCGCTTAAAATTCAAAAAGTTTTGCTGCTATATGCTTCACAAGGAGGCTTATGAGGTCAAAAGGTAAACATTTGCCATTTTATTGCGTTAATTTGATCTTCGGGATTGGATACTCATCCTTCGTTTAAACTATATTTCCCCGCATTTTTCTCAATCAAAACAAGGATTTATGATTTCTAAAAACATGGAAAAGGCGCTCAACGAACAGATTGCGCTGGAAGGCTATGCTTCTTTCCTCTATCTTTCGATGGCATCCTGGTGCGATAGCCAGGGGTTGGCCGGGTGCGCCCAGTTCATGCACCGGCAATCTGCGGAAGAACGCCAGCACATGCTTCGGATTTTTAATTACCTGAGCGAAGTGGACGGCTTTGCGCTGACGCCGGCCATCAAACAGCCGCCCCACGAGTTCAAATCGGTTCAGGCCATGTTTGAAATGGTTTACCAGCACGAGCAGAAAGTGACCGCTTCCATCAACGAGCTGCTGTCGAAGTGCCACGAAAACAAAGACCACTCCACGCACCTTTTTCTGCAGTGGTATGTGCAGGAACAACGCGAAGAAGAATCGCTGATGCGCAACATCATGGACCGCATCCGCCTGATTGGCGATGGCCCGCAAAGCCTGTATTACATAGACAAGGAGATTTCCGCAGTGAATGCTGCGCAAGTGAAAGCAGAAGCGGCAGAAGGCCCGGGGGAGGAAATGTGATTATGAAGGGGCAAAGGGCAAGAGGCAAGGGGCAAGTTTGCTCTTTGCCTCTTGCAAATTTGCCCCTTGCCCCTTGCGAACTTGCCCTTTACCTCAACATCAGCTTTTTTCAACCTGGTATTGCGCCACAACCGAGCCTTCTGCTTTGATGACGAGGGTGTATTTTCCTTTGCCTATCCTGCTC
>JALHRK010000119.1 GCA_022841505.1 Saprospiraceae bacterium
GTGCGCAACTGGAACTGCTCACGAGACTTCTTGTTAACGTGCGGAGAACGGAGCACGGTGAAGATCTGCTTTTCAGTGGGCAGCGGAATCGGGCCAGTTACAACAGCCCCACTACTTTTTACCGTCTTCACGATCTTTTCGGTTGACTTGTCTACCAAATTGTGATCGTAAGATCGTAGTTTAATTCTGATTTTCTGATTCATGCCTTTTCAGAATAATTTTTGTCAAAAACAATGCCTGCGCTTTTGCAGGCCGGTTGAAAGTTCGTTTTGATCCGAACTTTCAACCGGATTATAAAATGATTACTTTCAATTAAACCTTAACGGCGCCTTTCGCTTTTTCGATGATCTCTTTACCGATACCCGCAGGTACTTCGTGGTAGTGAGAGAATTCCATCGTAGAAGTTGCGCGACCCGAAGTAATGGTACGAAGCGAAGTCACATACCCGAACATTTCGGAAAGTGGCACTTCTGCCTGTACTGCAATGGCGCCTGAGCGTGCTTCCTGCCCTTTCGGCAAACCGCGACGGCGGTTCAGGTCACCGATTACGGAACCGACGTATTCATCGGGCGTAACCACTTCCAGTTTCATGATCGGCTCCAGCAAAACCGGTTTAGCTTTTGGCGCTGCGGCGCGGAAACCGTCCTTGGCGCACAATTCAAACGCAACCGGTTTGGAGTCTACTGCGTGCATCGAGCCATCGAAGACACGTACTTTCATACTGTCAATTCCGTAGCCGGCCAACACGCCGTTGTTCATCATGGAGTTGAAACCATCAGTAATCGGCTTCAGGTAGTTTTTATCAATCGCGCCGCCGACGATGCCCCAAATCATTTGGAGGCGTTTTTTGCCGCTCTTGAAATCATCGCTTTCAAGGAATTCCTCATCGGCAGGGCCGAGTTCAAATTCCATGTCGGCAAACATACCAGAACCACCCGTCTGCTTCTTGAGGCGCTCGCGGTGGGTTACCGTTTGTGTCAATGCTTCTTTATAGTTAACCTGGGGCTGACCCTGGTTACATTCTACTTTGAATTCGCGTCTCAGACGGTCAACGATGATTTCGAGGTGTAACTCGCCCATACCACTGATGATGGTCTGGTTGGTGTCTTCGTCGAAACGGATGCGGAAAGTGGGGTCTTCTTCAGCCAATTTGGCTAAAGCCATGCCCAATTTGTCGAGGTCTTTCTGAGACTTCGGCTCGATGGCGATACCGATAACTGGATCGGGGAAAACCATGCTTTCCAGTACAATCGGGTTGTTGAGGTCGCAAAGGGTATCTCCAGTGCGGATGTCCTTGAAACCGACTGCTGCTGCGATGTCGCCTGCTTCCACGCTGTCAATAGGCAGCTGCTTGTTGGCGTGCATCTGATAGAGGCGGGAAATGCGCTCTTTGTTGCCGTTGCGGGTATTCAATACATAGGATCCGGCATCGAGTTTACCCGAATATACGCGGATGTAGCAAAGGCGGCCTACAAACGGGTCGGTAGCGATTTTGAACGCCAGGGCAGAGAAAGGATCAGCGACCGTTGGGTTACGCGTTACTTCTTTATCTGTATCCGGGTTGGTTCCTTTGATCGCATCAACATCGAGCGGAGAAGGCATGTAGTAGCATACTGCATCCAAACAAGCCTGAACACCTTTATTTTTGAAGGCCGAGCCGCAAAGCACCGGCGTAATTTTCATGGACATTACGGCCTGGCGAACGCCGGCGCGCAATTCTGGGATTGTGATAGAGTTCGGATCTTCAAAGAATTTCTCCATCAGCGAATCATCGAATTCAGCCGCAGCTTCCACCAATTTTTCGCGGTACTCAATCACCTGGTCAACCAGATCATCCGGGATTGGAATTTCCCGGTAGGTCATCCCCATGTCGTGCTCATTCCAAACGATTGCCTGGTTGGTAATGAGGTCAACGACACCGATAAATTTTTCTTCCGCACCGATTGGAATCTGAAGCGGTATTGCATTGGAGCCTAATTTTTCACGCATGTCGTTAACGACCATGAAAAAGTCGGCGCCGGAACGGTCCATTTTGTTTACGAAGCCCAAACGCGGTACCTTGTAGTTATCAGCAAGGCGCCAGTTGGTTTCCGATTGTGGTTCAACACCATCAACGGCGCTGAAAAGGAATACCAGGCCATCCAATACACGCAGCGAGCGGTTTACCTCAACGGTAAAATCCACGTGGCCGGGGGTATCAATGATGTTGAAATCGTACAACTTGTCTTCTACCGTCCAGGTACACTTGGTTGCAGCCGAGGTAATCGTGATGCCACGCTCCTGTTCCTGCTCCATCCAGTCCATCGTGGCAGCGCCATCGTGAACTTCACCGATTTTATAAGAAACACCGGTATAATAAAGGATACGCTCGGTTGTAGTGGTTTTACCCGCATCAATGTGCGCGGCAATGCCAATATTCCTCGTGTATTTAAGATCTTTTGCCATGATTGTCCTTCGGCAGGTTTTTTAAACTTTGAAATGTGCAAATGCGCGGTTCGACTCTGCCATCTTGTGTGTATCTTCCCTTTTCTTCACAGCGGCGCCTTCGCCTTTGCTTGCTGCAATGATTTCGGAAGCCAATCTTTCTGCCATCCCTTTGCCGCTGCGCTGGCGGGAGAAGCGAATCAACCATTTCATCCCGATAGAAACTTTGCGCTTGGCGCGAATTTCAGTCGGAATCTGGAAGGTAGCGCCACCGATACGACGGCTTCTAACTTCCACAGCGGGCATTACATTGTTCAGGGCCTTCTTCCAAAGTCCATGCTCATCCTGCTTGGTTCTGTCTTTCACGATGTCCATCGCCTGATAGAACACGCGGAATGACGCACCTTTGCTACCTTCGTACATCATGTTGTTGATGAACTGCGTGACCATCGGGTCAAGGTATCTCGGGTCTGGAGCAATGATTCGAAGCTTCGGTTTCCTCTTTCTCATTATTTCGGAAGTTTTTCCGTATTAAACAGATGTTGAATTATTTCTTAGGACGTTTGGTGCCATAGTGTGAACGGCTCTTCTTGCGGTCGTTAACGCCTGCGGTATCCAATGCGCCGCGAACGATGGTGTAACGAACACCCGGAAGGTCTTTCACACGACCGCCAGCAATCAACACAATTGAGTGCTCCTGGAGGTTGTGGCCTTCGCCCGGAATGTAGGCGATGACTTCAATTTGGTTTGTCAAACGTACTTTTGCAACTTTGCGCAACGCAGAGTTCGGTTTCTTAGGTGTTGTGGTATAAACACGGGTGCAAACGCCACGTTTTTGCGGACATGAATCCAATGCGCGGGACTTGCTCTTCGTCTCTACTTGTACCCTGCCTTTTCGTACCAACTGATTAATAGTAGGCATATGTGCTTGCTTGATTAAATCATTATGAATCTGCGTAAAAATTACCCTTGTGTGGGCATGCCTTTTCAAAAGCGAATGCAAAGGTATCACTTTCGGATAAACGACCAAAAGATTTTTTAAAATTTATTGTGGAATCTTGCATGATTGGGGAAAGCATTCAAATTAAAAATCGAGATTCAATGATAATTGACTGATTTTCAGTTAAAAAATGATCAGAATCCTCGTTCATCCAATTGACCAACCAGTAGTTCCCAGGCATCTTCATAGGGTAGAATTTCGAGGTCGTGCCCCTCCCTGGCAATTTCGATCGGCGTTTCATGGAGTTTTTTCAGAAAGCGCGTTGTACGTTGGATGACCTTGTTCTGATGAAAGTTGGCCTTGAGCATCTCCAGTAACATACATATAAAGGTGTTGCTCCTGGAATTATACACCTTATCCATATAGCGGTCTTTATACTTTGCAATAGCTTCGATGCGATCCAGAATCAGATCATACTTTTTTTGCTGCAGCAACAAGACAATTTGAGAAATGAGTACCGCGATGTTCAACCCTCGTTTGTCTTTGGAAAAAGTAGGTACTTCGTTCACATACTTCGCAACGCGAAAAGCAATTCTGGAGTCTGGTGTTGGTTCGATACGGCCACTTTTCTGCAGGAAGTAGAGCCATGCTTCGTAGATCTTCCACACTTCTTTGACATTAGCCGGCATTGTAGCAAACTTTTTGTGTAGGGTGCTTTCTTTAAAAACAGCCTGCGCTGCATAAAACTCGCTCGTTCTGAAGCTCAGCATAAATCGCAGTTCCTGAATTTTAAACCAGGTAAAGAATCCTTTCTCAACAATCTCCAGGCATCTGAGGATCATCTTTTCTCCTTCATGGTATCGCTTGAGTTGAATACAACAGGCAATCATCTGCAAGGAGATCATGACAAACCCTTTGGTGAACAAAAAGTGGTGGGTGATAATTTTCTCTAACGCAGCGTTCCCAACGATTAGAGCCGAAGCATAATCATTGATGCTCATAAAGCGAATAATCTCGATCATTACCTGATGGTATGCCAGGGTAATGGACTGTATTGGCGGGCTTTCTTTTTTAAGTTTTTTCAGGTAGAGGTCTGCTATTTTGTGAACATGGGGTTTGGTTGAGCGGTCATTCACATATAGAGAAAGTAAATCGTAGAAAAGGTCTTCTGCAACCGATTCGGAAAGAAGTTGTTGTTGCAGATTTTCTACGAGTTGGTGATATTTTTGAAAATCAAAACGACTTCCTGAAATGACAGCATAGTGGCTGCGCAACTGTCTGGCAAAAAAGAATGCTTCGTCATTAAATTCGTAGTTCCTGGCTATTTTCAGGCCTTTTTCTGCAATCGTCAAGGCATTATTGCGTGCCCCTTGAGTGATCAGAATATTGTATAGCGCGAAATATTTCTGACACTCTAATTTAGCAAATTTAATCTCGCTATAGGATTTATCCTTGAAGTTTGTTAAAAACAGTGCATTTAACAGTCTGTTACGCAGCGTGTGTTTTATTTTATAATAGGCATTTTTATCACTTCCATCCCCATATAATTCTTTACAGGCAATTTCATCCGACAAGGTATCGGCCTCTTGAATGAGGTTGTACAGTTGAGAAAGCTTGGTATTTGGCTCTGCCAGTTGGCCAAACAATTCAGACGATTTGAGTTTACTTTGACTGATTAAATCTATCAGTTCCTTAAGTTTTTTCATACAAATCCATTACTGGTTAAAGGAATATGGTATATTCTTAACCTTAAAAATTAAAGTTCAAATCCGTCAGGTGAACAACAATTTGTGTGGGGTTAGAGCTTGTTCGGGAATTCCCGAACGCGCTCTAAGTAAAAAGTGTATTATCGTATTACGATGATTCGCCTTAACTGACCAAAATTATAAAAAAATTGACATTTATATTCCAATAATAAAAAACACAAGCCTCCCCCATTTAGGAGCCTCGAAAAAATAGACTTGCAGCGAGGTTCCTTAGCGAAAGATTTTGAAAGCCACATTGGACATTAAAAACTTGTTAATCAATAATTTAAACAAAAATACAACAACAAAGAGTTAAGAAAATCGGGAAAGAAAGCTCTAAGCGATGTCAATGATTAAGGGTATTTACGTGCCTAATTTTGGTGTATTGAAATTGTTATTAGCAAATTTAAACACCAAATCATGTCAATCATCATCGCTCTCATCATCGCATTAGGCTTAATTAGCAATCAGGAAGAATTCAACACGCTCACACACGAGACACAACAACATTACATCAGCATAGTTACTGGCGAGGATATTCATTTTTAGTTTTTTAAACCCAATAGGTATGCCCTCGAATTGTAGCAACTTCCTTAAAATGATTTTTTTACTGCTTATCCCGTTTTCTAATTCATGGTGCCAGGAAACGGCAGGCGTGCCGTCTTTAAGCGGCAGGGTAATTACCGAATCAGGGCAAGCGCTTGAACTTGCAACAGTTAGTATTTATAACTTGGTGGATTCTGTTTTATTAGGAGGCACGCTCACTGATCTTACCGGCAGTTTTGAAATTTCACTTCCTGAAGGCAGCCCACCGGAATTGCGGATAGAAATCCAATTTCTGGGCTACAGTACCTGGTCGGCATCCATTCGCCAGCCAGCAGCATTAGGAGACATTCGGTTAAAGTCAAATGAAATTACGCTTCAGGAAGTCGTAATTGGCATTAAAAACCCCCTGCAAAACATCCCTGGAGGCTATTCTTTAGACATTACTGACAAAATTGCTTCTACGGCTATGAATGCCAAAGATTTGCTGGAGCGAACACCGGGGATCATTATTTACAATGACCAGCAACTTACTTTATTGGGCAGGTCCACTATTGTCGTTATGATTGACGGCCGCCCAACCCATTTGAGTGGCGCCGGATTACTGGAATATCTGCGCCAACTACAACCAGGAGATATCCGGCAAATTATTGTCAAAACAACGCCTTCTGCAAAGTATCAGGCCGAGGGCGCCACAGGTATCATTGATATCAAAACCAACCGAAAAAACCAGGGCTTACTATTACGGATAAATGCCAGTGCCGGAACAAACGACAAGTATTCAGGCGGAGCCGGCTTTGACTACAACACCGTTAAAATCAGTGCTTATGCCCAGCTGTCTTATAGTCATTTTAATCAGTTTATTCGAATGGGCGCTATTTATAAGCAGCCGGAATCCAATACTTTACAGCGCTACGTGGAGAATTATGAAAACAAGCCATTCAATTCCTATTTTCTCAACTCGGGCATTAACATCAAACTAAACGATTCGCATACCATAGGCGCTTTATATCGCTTCGATACCTATCGCATGAAAGATGAAACGGGTATTATGCGTCTTGATTTTTTTGATGAACAACAAACGCTTACCGAATATGCCAGCTCCCGGATTGGCAGCAATGACTATGGCGGCAATCACTTTGCAGACGTGAATTATCAGGGAGATTTCGGCGAAGGGGAATCCCTGTTTGTTGATGTTTTTGCATTTATACGCGACCGCTACAATAAGCGTTCGTTCGACAGATCCTTTTTTTCAGCCGACGGCCAGATGGTTGAAGATCCCTATGAAGAAGCGCGCAATGCCGACTACGATTATCAAATCGTTCAGTCACAGGCTGATTATACAAAGATCATTCAGAAAAAACTGACGCTGGAGGCAGGTTTGTCCTATTCCGATTCCAGGGTAGATAATGTTTATGACGGTTCGATTTTTTACCCCATTGAAGAAAGAATTGCAATTGACAGTGTACTCAGCTACCAGCTTTATTACCAGGAACGCATAGCAACAGCATACTCCAACTTCAAAGGCTCCTGGAAAAAATGGCAGTATGAAGCTGGCGCAAGGGTTGAATATACAGGGTTTGACATCCAAACAAAAGATTTAGGTGGCCGGCTGAATCAAAAAGATAGAAGTCAAATCAATTTTTTCCCGTCCGTTTTGCTAAGCTACAAAATTTCGGAAAGCCGTTCGTTTGGGCTTGCATTCAGCCGTCGGATCAACAGGCCCCGCTATGAAGAAATCAACCCATACCGCCCATATTCCAATACTGTGGAAATCTCTTTCGGCAATCCCGATCTCAGGCCAACCCTGTCCTATAATGCAGAATTTAGTTACGCCATGCTTTGGGGCGAAAAAATCAACCTGACGTTCCGTGCCAGCTACAGCTTCATGGATAACTTGTACTACCAACTCACTTTCGAGGACAGCGTTTCCGGCCAATACCTGAGTTTTCCGGTTAATCTTCGGGGAGCGCATTCCTGGAATACGTCCGTTTCTGCCCAGGCGACTATCGCCACATGGTGGAAAAGTTACCTGAATCTGAATGGCAGTTTTATGATATTTGATTTGAGCGGTTTCAACCAACCAGAGCCGCGCCAGCTTCCTCAGGTTTCCATTTCTGTCAACAACGACCTCCAACTCCCCAAAGGTCTGACCATGCAGGTCTCAAGTGTATTTCGGACAACGGGTGGTTCTGCTCAGGGCAGGTCGCTGCCATATCAAAGCGTTGATATTGGGCTTTCGAAAAAGTTCTTCGAAGACAAGCTGACTGTCAGCCTTCGCCTAAGCGATGTTTTCAATACCCAAGTTAGCCGTGGCATTCTTTATACCCCTTATCTGGAAGCAGAAAGCTTTAATAAAGTAGAGTCAAGGGTATTGAGAATTCGCATGAATTACAGCTTCGGCAAGCGGCTCCAGTCCAAGGCCAAACGCTTTTTCCCAAAAGAAGATTTCCGTTATTACAGCCAGTAACCAGCGTAAAACAGCGGGAGGCTCCTTCTACACAGTGGCAGTATTCGTCCGGATATATTGTGTATTTATTTAATCTTAAAACCTTTTAAAAGATGAAAAAGCTTGAAAAATTCCAAGGCGAAGCTTTTGGCAAGTTTGAGGGTCACCAGCTTCAGCACGTAGTTACCATTTTTGGCGGCACGTCTGGTGACAATTGCACCACTACCCAATGTCGCAACACTAAAACGTGTGGTAACGATTCGGACTCGAACAGCGGCCAGATCGAACTCGACGCTGATTCTATTGCCGAACCACATGGGCTTCATTAATGACGCAGCGGGCAGGAGTTTCCAAGCTCCTGCCTGCCCTTAACAGACAATATTGTCCGGATACATATTGTATATTTTTTAATCTTAAAACCTTTTTAAAGATGAAAAAGCTTGAAAAATTCCAAGGCGAAGCTTTTGGTAAGTTTGAAGGTCACCAGCTTCAACACGTAGTTACCATTTTTGGCGGTATTGCAGGCGACAATTGCTCCACTACGCAGTGTCGCAATACCAAAACATGCGGTTGCGATACAGACGAAAACAGCGGTCAAATTGAGTTGGATGCCGACTCTATTGCTGAACCAGGCGGACTCTACTAAATTACACGAATGCAGGCAGAGCCCCCAGGGCTCTTGCCTGTTTCATCCAAAACCGATTTCCGATGATCCTCATCCTTAGCCAGGCAGAAGATATTTCTACCCACGAAGTAACAGATTGGTTATCCCATTACCAGGCAGACTTTCTGAGGGTGAATGCTGAAGAATATAGGGGCGTAGGCCTGGAAGTTTCACTATCTAAAGACCAATCCGGCTTTCTCAGGTGCCACTTTAAGTACCATGACACTTTTTATGACCTCGACAAAGTCACCGCTTATTGGTATAGACGAGGTGGATTTCCTGCCATAAACAAAAAGCGCTCAATCGTTGAAAAACACTTCAATGCCTATGGCTCGGTTTTCGTAAACGCTTTTCACGAACAATTAGTGACAGAACAACGGCGGACGTATGAATACCTGCATTGGCATTTAGAACGCAATGTGAACCGCAAAATTGGCAGCAAATTCAATAGCAACGTCAACAAATTGCAGGTACTGCACCTTGCTGCCTCGGTTGGGTTGGGTATTCCGGACACCTTTGTTACCAGTGAAAAAGCGCGTCTGGTTGATTACAAAGGCAGATACGGGCGGGTGATCACCAAAGGCATCCAGGAAGGCGCATTTTTTAGAATTGGCACCGAAGATTTATTTTTTACGAACTATACAGAAGAAGTAGAAGACAAGATACTCGGGGAATTGCCGGAGACCATATTCCCCAGCCTGTTGCAAAGGCGCATTGAAAAAAAATATGAGCTCAGGATATTCTTCCTCCTGGATGAATGCTATGCAATGGCCATTTTTTCGCAACAGGACATGCAAACCAACACGGATTTCAGAAAATACAATACCCAAAAACCCAATCGCTTTATTCCATACCGTTTACCGGAAGACATTCAGGACAAGATCCGGCAGCTTATGGCAAAACTAGAATTGCAAACCGGATCCATAGACATGGTCGTAACGCCAGAAAATGAATACATTTTTCTGGAAGTAAACCCGGTGGGGCAGTTTGGCATGACCTCTCAACCCTGCAACTATTTTTTAGAAAAAAGAATCGCAAAATACTTATGCCACCATGAATGAAGCAGATGATTTTCTGATTATCGAGGCGGATGATTTTCAATATCTGCCGCTCCACTACAAGTATATTACCAAGGTTGATTTCATCCAAAAAAGGGGGAAGCCCGAATTTGAAGGTGTTGGTGTCAAATTCTACGGATTGCAGAAAAGATACTACGTCAGGGGGCCCTACAAACCGATCTCCCGGATTGTCAACATAGATATTTTTCCCAACAACAAGTAAGATAATATGGCTACTCCTCTACCCTATTTCCGGCTTTTTGCCTGCTGCCTGCTTACCCGAGGCGCCAGAAGAAGTACAATTTGTGATGTTCAACGCGGAGAGTTATTCTTCATTTCAAACAATCTGGAAGAAATTCTGGGGGAATGCCGCAACAGAACATACGATCAAATTCTGCTGGATTATGAGGAAGAGGATCGCCCGACTATTGCTTCTTATTTTGATTTTCTTTTAGAAAACGAACTGGGATTCTGGACAGATGATCCCACTCTTTTTCCTGACATCGGGATGGAATGGGATGCACCGGCTTTAATTACCAATGCCATTATTGATTCTGACCAGTCGTCGCGTCACGATTTCAGTGCAATTCTGTCAGAATTGGAGGCCATTGGCTGTAAAGACGTACAGCTTCGATTTTATGACGAATACCCGCCCCATGATTTGGAAAAGATTGTGGAATCGTGTCTTGAAAGCCGAATCAAATCGTTCGATATTATTGTAAAATACAGCCCAGGCTACCAGCTTGAATGGTTAAAGGCATTGACTGAGCAGCATTTTCGGATCAAAACCATTACCCTGCATTCCGCTCCTCACGATGAAATAGTGACCCATAATGAAAACTTCGAGCGCTCCGGTATGGGCAATATTCTTTTTGTACGTCAGGCCATTGACAGCGATGCGCACTGCGGTATTGTCAGTGCATCGTACTTTGTCATTAATAATTTAAGCAGTTTTACCGAGGCAAAACAGTACAACTCTTGCCTGAATCGCAAGGTCGGTATAGATGTTCGCGGCAACATAAAAAATTGTCCTTCTCTGCCCACTGTTTACGGTCAGATTGGGAAAGACAGCCTTTTTTCTGTTGCAAACCAGCTACATTTTCAGGAATTATGGAGCCTCCATAAGGACCAAATTTCGGTGTGCAAAGATTGCGAATTCAGGTACGTCTGCACGGATTGCCGGGCGTATACCAGCATAACTGGCGACTTGCTTTCCAAACCGATGAAATGTAGTTATGACCCCTATACTGCTACCTGGGTAAAATCCGACGCTTCCGCCATGGTTTCAACCCTCTAATGAAAAACACTATGATGACTTTTTCAAAGTTTCCATTTTATAAGCAACTCGACGCGATGGACTGCGGACCGGCCTGCCTGCGCATGATTGCAGCCTACTATGGCAGGCAGTATAGTCTTCAGGCGTTGCGTGAATTGTCCGATATCAGCCGGGAGGGGGTAAGTCTGGAGGGGATCATTGAAGCTGCCGAGCATCTGGGGTTTCGCACGATGCCCATCTCCGTGCCGTACAGCACTGAAAATGCAGATGTTCCTTCATTAAAAGATGCGCCATTGCCATGTATTGTACACTGGAATAAGAATCATTTCATCATTGTTTTCAGAATCAAGGGAGAAAAAATATGGGTTGCCGACCCTGCTGAAGGAGTTTTTCAAATCACAGCCACCGCGTTCCAACGAAGATGGCTTAGCGGCGATAATAAAGGCGTTGCTTTACTTCTTCAGCCAACTCCCCAATTTTTTGACCATGAGGCAGCACCGGCCAATAAAATCGGGTTTGGCTTTCTTCTGCGCTACTTGCTACCTTTCCGCAAGCTGCTGTTCCAATTGGTTATCGGCCTGATGATTGGCAGCTCCCTTCAATTAATCTTTCCTTTTCTTACACAAGCTATTGTAGACATCGGGATCGCCAACCGCCAGATCGGGATTGTTTATCTTATTCTGATGGGGCAATTGGCGCTGTTTCTGGGACAAACGAGCGTTAACATCATTCAGCGCTGGATACAACTCCATGTCGGAACCCGAATGAGTGTGGCGTTTATTGCCGATTTCCTGAGTAAGCTGATGAAATTACCCATCCGCTTTTTCGATACCAAACTAACCGGAGATCTATTTCAACGCATCAAAGACCATAGCAGGATTGAATACCTGCTGAATAATGGTTTGCTGACCGTGGTATTTTCTGTATTTAATCTGTTGGTAATCGGCACGGTGCTTTTTTTCTACAGCATCCCGATATTCATTTTTTTTATTACCGGCGCCTCCTTGATGTTGATCTGGATTCTGGTATTTATGAGTAAACGCAGACAATTAGACTATATCACTTTCCAGGAATTATCCCAAAATCATAATGCTTTGCTTGAAATCATCCAGGGAATGCCAGAAATAAAGCTCCAAAACAGTGAGCGAAAACGCCGGCAACGCTGGATCAGTATCCAGGCCAACCTGTTTCGCGCCAATCTGAAAAGTTTGAAAATTTCCCAGTATCAGGACATTGGCGCCGGGTTCATCAATCAGTTGAAAGACATCATCATTACCGTTGTTGCTGCGCAATCTGTGATCAGAGGCGAGATGACGCTGGGTATGATGCTGGCAGTGCAATCGCTGGCAGGTCAGCTCAACGCCCCTTTGCAGCAAATCATATTTTTCCTGCGGAGTGCCCAGGACGCAAAAATCAGCCTGGAGCGACTGGGAGAAATCCACACAATGGAAGACGAAGAACAAGCGTCACAAGATAAGATAACAGAAGTGGATTCCCGTGCAGCAATTGTCATCAAGGACGTTGTTTTTCGTTACAATCGCTTGAATAACGATGTCTTAAGCAATATTAACCTAACCATTCCGGCAGGCAAGATAACCGCAATTGTTGGTTGTAGCGGCAGTGGAAAAACAACTTTAGTGAAGCTGCTGCTTGGTTTTTATCAGCCAACCGAGGGGCAAATCCTTATCGGGAATACGCCCTTAGATGAAATCTTTGTGAAGTCCTGGAGAAAATCATGCGGCGCTGTGCTTCAGGACGGGTATATTTTTTCTGACACGATTGCCAACAACATTGCTGAATGTGATGAACAAGTCAATTTCCTCAAATTGCAGCATGCGTTGGAAATGGCTAATATTCAATCCTTCACAGATGGGTTGGCTTTAGGCATCAATACACAAATTGGCGCCTCGGGGAACGGCATCAGCCAGGGGCAGCGTCAGCGGTTGCTCATTGCAAGGGCCGTGTATAAAAATCCGCACTTCCTGTTTTTTGATGAAGCGACCAATGCACTGGATGCCAACAATGAGCGGGTCATTATGGAAAACATGGAACGTTTCTTTCAAGGAAGAACCGTAGTTGTGGTGGCGCACCGGCTTAGTACCGTCAAGCACGCCGATCAAATTGTGGTCCTTGATGAAGGAAAAATCGTTGAGATTGGCACTCACCGCGAACTGGTTCAAAAACAGGGATACTATTTTGATCTTGTAAAAAATCAATTAGAACTGGGTGTATGAAAAATTCCTCCCCGCCAACTCCTGTTCCTTCTGAGCACCTGAACGGCCAGTTCGTTGTTCAGCCCAACCCTATTGAAGATAATTCGTTTATTTTCAATGCCCCCCCCAGTTTTACACTGCGATGGGGCAATATTATCATTTTATTGTTGCTGGTTTCTTTTTTCGGAGCAAGCTGGTTTTTGAAATACCCGGAAATGGTGTCTGCTCCTTTTTACCCAGTCACTCCGACCCAAAATCAACCCACTGACCCTGCCTCTGAGACAACATCTTCAAGCAGTGCTCTGTTTTCGGAACCGCTGGTCATTGAAGGTAAAATCAGTGGTGTATGGGTTACTCAACTCCAACCAGACATGACCATTTTGCTGCGTTCACCCGACGCACGCCTGCAATTCCACGGAGTGCTCCGGCAAATCGTAGTTTCCCAGGACAAGCAGAGCGGCCAGGTCTATATCCAGTTGACTGACGACGCCGACATACGCAATCATATCTACCAGTACGAGACTTTTTCAATAGACATCACGCTTTCCACAGACTGGATACTTCACCGGATTTTCAGGAAAATCATGTCTACATTTTAGCATTTTCTGAATTGGAAAAGGATAGTGACCTCCCTGGTTTTAACAGCCTCTGTTAAAAACCCTATATTTGAACCGCATAAAAGCTTGTTGAAGAATCCCAAACAAGCACTAAAGCGCTGCGATGCGCTCCTTCATCCATTCAATACCTTTGACAAAACATGAAAGCGCTCATCCTTAACCAAAAAGACGCGCCGCTCCACTATGGCGAGGCGCCCATGCCCGAAGCCGCCCGGGGCGAAGTGCTGGTTCAACTTCACGCCGCCGCGCTCAACCGCCGCGACTGGTGGATTACGCAGGGACAATACCCCGGCATTGTGTATCCCATCATCCTCGGCTCGGACGGGGCCGGCGTGGCGGAGGGCCGCGAGGTGATCCTGAACCCGGCGTTTGACTGGGGCGAAAACCCGGCCTATCCCTCCAAAAGCTTCCAGATTTTGGGCTTGCCCAAAAACGGAACCTTTGCCGAATGGGTCGCCGTGCCGCATCGGCAAGTGTACGACAAACCCGCACACCTTAATATGGAACAAGCCGCTGCGCTGCCTTTGGGGGGCCTGACTGCCTTTCGGGCGGTGTTCACCAAAGGGCAGCTTCGCGCAGGCGAAAAGGTGCTCGTGACCGGCGCCGGCGGTGGTGTGGCCCTGTTGGCCATCCAATTGGCGCTGGCAGCCGGAGCGCAGGTCTGGGTGACTTCCGGTAGCGATGAAAAAATTGAACGCACCCGCAACATGGGCTGTCAGGGCGGCGTCAATTACCGCGAAGCCGATTGGTCGAAACAGCTCCAGCAGCAAGCCGGTGGCTTCGACCTGATCGTGGACAGCGCAGGCGGCGAAGGGTTTGGGCTGTTTCCTAAAATTTGTAACCCCGGGGCGCGCATCGTCACCTATGGCGGCACGCTGGGGCCGATTTCCAGTTTGAGTCCGCAGCCCGTTTTCTGGAAACAGTTGTCCATCCTCGGCACTTCGATGGGAACCGACCAGGAGTTTGCCGATATGGTGCAGTTTGTCAGCCAACACCGTATTGTTCCTGTCGTAGACCGCGTTTACGCACTCGAAGACGGACAATCCGCTTTTGATCAGATTGGAAAAGGCGGGCAGTTTGGGAAGGTGGTTGTGTCAGTTGGCAGGTTTTAAGTTGGCAGAGGGGTACATATTCCGACGTGTTGGTTATGCTTCATGATACAGTTGGCAGTTGGCAGCCTGCCAACTCAAATCCTGCCAACTCCTATTTAGTTATTCCTTCAAACAACCAATTTGCTAAAAGCTGCCGGTTGCTTTCCAGCACGATGCGCGCCTGATCGGAGTAGTTTCGGATATTGGCGAGTTCCACGTACACGGAATTGGGTTTGGATTCGCGCAGCATGTGCAGGTCGCGTGAAGTGACAGTGCCGTGGTAGTGGCCGCCGGCGCGGTATTGTTTGTATTTCTCTTTCAACGTCCGGTGCATTTGTTCTGCCAAATCCTTGCCTTCGTCGCTGCTGGAATGGTGGTAAAAGTAGACATCGGTGCGTTCGCCTTTACTGCGCGAGTCCACGTGGATTTCGACGAGTAATTGATCTTTGACCCCTTGCAGCCGGTGCTTCTCGTAGAGTTCGTTGATGATGTTGGACCGCTGGAAAAGCCGTGGTTTTTGCTGCAAAACCATTCGGACGCCGCCCCAGAGTTTTTCGTCTTTATCGCATTCTAAGTATTCGCCTGACCGGATGCCGTCGTCTTCGTCGCGAACCACCATATAGGTCGTGGCGCCGTGCGCTATGAGCAGGCGGCACAAGCGCAGGGAAACATCGTAAGCGTATTCGTCTTCGCAAATGGTGCGCCCGCCCCGGGTAGCCATCGCGCCGGGATCAACGCCGCCGTGGCCGCTGGAGATGTAGAACACCCTGCCTTTCAGGCGACTGCTTTCCAAGGGGGTATAAGCATAAGGCGCGCCAAAAATTGGAAAGATTCGGTCGC
>JALHRK010000120.1 GCA_022841505.1 Saprospiraceae bacterium
ATTTTGTTTTAAATAAAAATATTGACTTTTTTGTTTTAACTTCTTAACTTTGTCCTGCAAACCAAAACCTCTCCCATGTTCCGAGCCTTTCTTAATGATAAAATTGGTACCATCATCCGGCATTTTGCTGCCGAGATCCAGCCTTTGTCATTGACTAAGTTGCTTAAGCTGTTATACATCACTGATGAAGCGGCAACGCGGGAAACAGGCACGCCTGTGACCTGGCTTGAATACCGCGTGTGGAAGCATGGCCCGGTGCCGGCAGATATCTATCAGGAGATTAAACATGGGGAAAAGATGACCATAGGAAAGCATCTCATCTCGCTGGACGACTATATCTCTATAACCAAAAAAGACAGCCCTATACGCCCGGAAAAAGAAGAGGTCTTTATACAAGCAAAAGGGCAGGACGATTTGTCTGCTTTGTCTTTGTATGAGGTAGGTTTACTCAACCGGGTGGTAGAAGAATTCGGCGCTATGAACGCAGCCGAACTTGTCACTTACCTCCACCGTGAGGGCTCGCTTTGGGATTTGGCCGTAAAACAAAATAACCTTGACGTTAATTTTGAAATCTTCCAAAACACCTCCAACTGTATTATTGATTTTTCAGATTTAATTGAAGATGATGATCTTATGAAAATGGCTGCCCAATCAGCCTTTGAATCCCTGTACTTCCATAAAACACTTTACGAAAACAAATTGCAGCAGGATGCCTGATGTTTTTCTTCCTGGAAATCTTGTCCGAATCAAAGACTTTCAATTTGAGGACGGCAGTTCCCGCAACAAATATTTGTTTGTACTGCTCCGGGATGGTACTGCTGCTTATGTCATCTCATCCTTAGCAACCAGCCAAAATAAATTAGATGTTGCCGCCACTAAAAGCGGCTGCTATTATGACCGACGAATATCCACTTATTACCATTTTCCTGCGGGTGAAGTTATTGGTACGGGGGACTTTTACTTTGACAAAGAAACGTACATTTTTTTTCGTGACAATGTTCGCAAAATTCCGGTCACTGACCTGAGTCAGTATGCCAGCAATACTGATCCTTTTGCGATAGCACATGTCGCTACTTTAAGCAATGAGGAATTAAAGAAATTGCTCCAATGTGTCGTCACTTCAACGTTCACACCAGAAGATTTGAAAACAGAGCTAACCTCCTTTAAAGACTCGCTTTGAGCCTGTTTTATGCCCCAACCCAACCCGCTGAACTAGAGTTCAGCGGTACAACGCCAACCCAACCCGCCGAACTGGAGTTCAGCGGTACAATGCCAACCCAACCCGCCGAACTGGAGTTCAGCGGTACAACACCCCTACCTCAAAATCACCAGCTTCCCAATCCCCTTTTTAAAATACCCGTCCGTTCCATTGTCATACTTTTCATAATCCTTGCCCTGCGCGTCTTTGGCAAACACCTGATAGAGGTAAACGCCGTTGGCCAAGCGGTCGCCGTAGGTGTCGGTGCCGTCCCAGACGAAGTCGGTGCGGTGGGTGCCAATTCTTAGCGGGCCCAGCTCGGCTTGCGAGATTTCGCGCACCACGCGCCCGGAGACCGTCATGATGCGGATGGTGAGCTGCGCGGGCGGTTCTTCCCCGGTAAGGGTATAGACGAATTGGGTGGACGTAGAGAACGGATTCGGATAGTTGAATACATTCGAGATTTTCGCCGCCGTTTCCACTTCAAATGAAACGCGGTAGTCTAAATTTCCGCTGGCATTGCCGCTGACGTCGCGGCCCTGCACGGTGAGTTCGTAGGTGCCGGATTGCAGGAAATGCGGCGTAAATTCTACCGAAGCGCGGTTTTGGCGCGTCAAATCCGAAGCATCAGCGGGGATGAAGCGCACGCGGGGATCGCTGAACGGGATTTCCGTCACGTCGGTCGCGTCGGGGTAGCGCAGCAGCAGTTTCAGCACCGAAGTATCGGCCAGCGCTAAGAAAGGATTTTCGTCGCGCAGGGAAATGGCGATGAACGGTTTGGCCGAAACGAGGTCGCCATCCATGATCGGCGTGCCGTCGAAGGTGACTTCCACCAGCGGATTGCGTTTGTCGCGTTCCACAAAAAATTCGTAGAACCCGATATTGTTGTGGTGGGACAACTCCGGCTGGTCGTTGTCCGGATTGATTTCGATGCGGATTTTTTGGCGGCCAAGCAGGTTGCGGGTGTCCATATTCAGGCTGATCACCAGCGTATCTTTCCCCGGCAAGGGCCTCACCCGGAGGCTGCGGGCGAAGAGGTTATTGGCGTCGTCGGTGAGCACATAGCGCACCAACAGGCTGTCCATATTGTAATCGCTGAGGTTGCGTGCGGCAATTTGCAGGAGGACCGGTTCGCCCTGCTGCACGGTGTCGCGCTGAAACCGGAAATACGTCGTAGGGTCGAGGGCCGCTTCGGGCAGGCCTTCGTAGGTGGTGCGCCAGCGGATCAGTTGCGGGGACGTCCGAAGCAGGGTATCCGCCGCGTTGAGTTCGAGGCGCAGGTAGGGGTACTCCGCCGCATTGACCCAGCCGAGACTGGTGTCGCGCACGGTGAGGCCCGCTGCGAGCAATTGCTGCGTGCTGTCCCCCCGAATGCCATACAGGTCAAGCGAATACTGATCTTCGGGATTCGTTGTTTCTACGACCCAATGCAGATCATTCCATTGCCGCGCGGGGCCGGCCAAGCGGGAACGGACTTTGCCGCTGTCCCAAATCCCTTCGATCCCAAAAACCTGTTTAATGGTATCGCCATTGGGTACCAATTGTTCAAAGATGGGATAATTGGGGTCGTCTTTTTTATAGAAAAACGCATAGGGCCTCGGCCCGATTTCCGGGCTGGCCGTACTCCGGATCAGCGTGGCGCCTTGTTGCTCCATCAACTGGAACAGGTTGTTGCCGTAAGCGACGGAGTCGGCAGCCCATTCCGCCGGTTTGTAATGCGTGTTCCCGTTTTGTATGGTAAAGATGAGCACATAGTTGCCGGAAGGCACGGTGTCCCGCAAAAATTTGATGGCCCGTTCGCGAAACGCAGGTGTTAGCGTGGAAAAAGGAAAAGCTGCCCACTCGTTTGCCCATTCACTTCCCAACTGGCTGCCGTAAAGCCCGGGATCATCATTCGGCCAAGGAGTGCCCGTAATTGAATCGAGCACGCTGATGTAAAGTCCGCCCCGAATCCAAGGATCATCGAAAGACAGGTAAAAAGAGGCCGTATTGTTGACAACCACCTCCGGCTGAACGCCGGGAAAAACGCCGTTGAGTACTGAAACGGTTTTCAAATCATCCAAAAATTTGAACTGGCGGGTGGTGTCGGATATTTCCATATCGGTGAAAAGATTCTGCTCAAACTGGAAATAATGGGACTGGTTCCAGCCGTTTGGACTGCCGTTGAGGTAAATGAAAGAAGCATTGCTCCAGATATAGCCCGAAACGCTGGAGGTATCCGGGCTGACGCGCCAGTAATAGACGGTGCTGTCCTGCCAGTTTACGTCTGGCGTCCACGGCAGCAGGCCGCCTTTTTGCCGGAGCATGGTGCGGCGCAATTGGGGGCTGTTGAACAATTCCGTGGTGTCTATTTCCATCAGGTAGTTGCGCTCGGAGGCAAAAATATCGGCAGTGGAAGCTGTAAGTTTTATGGGTGTTTGCCCCACGATGGCAAAGTCGGGCGGCCAGGTGATGCTGACCCCGTTGTCAAAAATGTATTTGGCGATGCCCGCTCCGCCCGAAGTGCTGAGCAGCTCGTTGTTTTGTTCGGCTTCCGGCAGCGGCGTTTCTTCAACGGCGTTGTCCGGGTCTACGGTGACGTAGAAGCGGTTTTCGCCGATGGCAATTTTGCCCAACACCGGCATCCGGTAGACCACGCTGCTTTCGTATTTCGGCGCGGGTACTTTTATTTTGGCCACATCAAATTCAATATTCCCGGGCAGGGTGCGCCGAAGCAGCACCTGCACGCTATCCACGGAGGCTCTGCCCGCGTTGAGCAGGTTGAAGTGAAAGTTGAAACTGTCCATCTGGGTATTGATGACCTCCGGCTCGAATTTAGGGCTGCTGCTGTTGACGAAAAAATCGGGCTTGGCGGACGGCGAAAGCACTAAAGCCGGGTCGCCGTTCAGGGTATACTGCTGCACTAAGCTGCGTGTAAAAATGCCGCCGACATTGTCAAAAGCCCGCAGAGAACGCTGAAGTGCATCGCCGATGCCCTGCCCGTAAGCATCATGGCCGATTTCAGTATACAATTGCCGGGTTACTGCATGCAACGAAGAAATCGCCCCAAGGCCCACCGTTGCGATGAACGCCAGGGCGCCTTTGTCTTCCTGGAACACAAAATTTTCACCGACACTTTTCCCCCTCAGGTGAATGTCTCCCGAGAAACACCCCAGCGAGATCATGAGGGGATAGCGGTTCTGGTTGCGGTAGTTGGCGGGGTTGTCAATGCTGAAATCGAAGCCGCCGGAGCTGGAATGCCCAAAAAAAGTGACGATGGAAGCCCCGGCGTTGATGCGGTCGGAAATGAGTTCCGACTGCGAATACTGAATGGGATCGGGGCTGGTTTTGTAAAATGAAACCACGCTGGCGCCGTAGTCGCTGTTTTCCAGCACGGATTCCAGGTTGAGCAATTTATTGCGGATGTCGTTTTGTTCCGTCACGCTGCCCCCGCCGCCAAGGTGAATGACCTGCTTGCGCCAGAGGCGGTCTTCCGCAGGGGTTTGGCCAAGGGGCGCTTCGTGGGCGCGCATTTTATTCAGGTAGAGCCGCACCTCGGCAGCGGTTTCCACCGGAATGCGCCCGACAGGGATCACCGGAACCACGCTGAAATTGCTGGCTACAAGGAGGTGGTCGGAGCCAGGCAGGCCGAATGTCGGCACTAAAAAACTGCTGTTATTGGGATGCGCCAGGCCGCTTGCAGTACGCAATTCATTGTATTGCCGGCTTTTGCCGATCAAAAACACGTAGCGCGGATCACTCCACCGTTTTTTTGCAAAGTGTACAAAATTCCGGATGGATAAAGGGTGGCGCTGAACGCCGTAGGCAAACTGATCGTACAATTGTGCAACCTCTGCCACTACGGTTCGGTAACCGCCGCCATCTTGCGAACTGCGGTATTCGGCGTATTCTGCTACCGGGTCGCCGCCCTGCCCGTCGCTGAACAGGCGGGCGTTGGAGACGATGATGAACTGCGCGTCGGCAGCGGAATAATCGGTAAACGTCACCGGGCGCAGGGTGGTTATGGTGCGGAAGCCGGAAGCAGCGTTGATCAGAACCAAGCTACGAGGGCCGGAAGCAGCGGGCAGTTTGAATTTGAGGATGCCGTTTTCTGCATTGCCGACAAGGCGCAGGCGGTTGCTTACGTCATACAGCACCGGATCGGTTGTGCCGAAGTTGAAGTTTTCAATTTCTAAATATTGCTCGGCGCCATTGCCTTGAATTTCAAAAACAAAAGCGGTTTTGTTGTCGAAATTGAAAACGCGGGGATAGCGCAGGCTTACGACCGAATAGGCGTATTGATCGGAAGCAGCAGCCGTTCCGGTGATGACGATTTGTTCTGTGGCAGATAAATTCACCGCAGGTTTGGTAAACACGGGAGTGCTCACGCGGAAGCCGTTGAATGCGTTGGTGAAAACTTCCGCGCCGTTGACCGTAATTTTGAGGTTGTGGGCGCTGTTGTTAGCGAATAGGCGAAGGTCGAAACGGGCGTCCACCCCGGCATTCGGGTCGTTGAATTTGGGTTGAACAGAAAGGGTATGCATATTGGCAAAAGCCGAGCCATAGCCCTCCCCGGCAAGAAAAGCCGATTCTTGCACGTCATTAAAATCTTGTTTCCGGAGTCCCGCCGCATTGACTAATTTTTCTTCGTACCAAAACCAGGCCTCTTTGGCGGGCAGGTTGTTCAGGTCGTTGGGCGTATTCTGGTAGCGCAGGGGCGTTTGCGGGGCAGCAATGTCCCAGGTCAGAAAATAAAAAGCCGTGTCGGTGATGAGGCTGAATTCGGGGTTGAACAATTCCGTATCCGGATTTTTATAGAGGTGCCGATCGAGTTCGGCGCGGTTTTTTTTGCCAAAAAACTCAACATAATCGCCGGCGGCGAGCGGACCGGAAGGGTTGCTGAGGTAGAGCGGTACTTCGCGCCCCATAGCATACAAGCGGAAGGTTGCATCCGCAGGGATGCCCTGTGCGGCCAGCGTTTCATAAGGGATGCGCAGCACGCCGTCTTCTGCTGCCGCAATTTTGAAATAGGGTCGGTCGTATCGAATCCACTCGTTGCCGTAGAGCGTATCGGTGCCATTCCACATTTGCGCCTTAGCGGCAAAGCAAGACGTGGCTAAGAGCAGCGCTGTGTATAAGTATCTCATTTTCATAGGGCGTCTGTGTTTTTCTCAGGTTGCAAAGTTAACGGAATTTTGGTTTACGAGCGTACTGGTACATTGTCTGGTTAGAGACAAGGAAGCGAAAGGGATTGTTGTAGGGAGTCGCACCGACTTGAATTTAAAATTTCCCGCAAAGGTCGCAAAGGTTCCGCAAAGGTCGCTAAGCCAGAGGGCATCACGCTTTGCGGACTTAGCGTACCCTTAGCGCCCTTTGCGGGAAATAATCTCTCGCAAAGCCGCTATGTGAAAACGACTATTATCAGCTACCCCTTGGTGTACGGGACAAGTTGTGTAAATAAGTACAATAATTCATAAATTTGTCCACCACTACAAATCCTAACACCTCACCACTATGTCGCTCAAAACCTTTTCCCTGCTTTTTTTTCTGTTGCTTGCTGCAATGCCGGTGCTCATGATCGCTCAAAAAGAAGACCGCCCCAAACCGGTCATCGAACCCGATCCGGAGTTGTCCGTCACCAAGCACCAGTTGCGCCTGCAAAACGGCCAGCTCCTCAATTATACGGCAACAACGGGTTACCTGGTTTTGAGAAAAGAAACAGGCGAATCGCGCGCGAAAATCTTTTTCATCGCCTACACCAAAGACGGCGAACCCAACCCGACCACGCGACCGGTCACCTACACGTTCAACGGCGGCCCCGGCTCTTCTTCTGTTTGGCTGCACATGGGCGCCCTCGGGCCGCGCAGGATTTTGATGACAGAAAAAGGCGATGCTACCACGCCGCCCTACCGCTATGTTCCCAATGAACATAGTTGGTTGGAATGGACGGACCTGGTGTTTATAGACCCCGTGGAAACGGGTTATAGCCGACCGGCAGAAGGCGTGGACAAAAAAGAGTTTTTGGGTTATGAAGAAGACTTGCAATCGGTGGGCGATTTCATCCGGCTCTACACTTCCCGATATGGGCGCTGGAATTCGCCTAAATATTTGGCCGGCGAAAGCTATGGCACCACCCGGGCTACGGGCTTGTCGGGCTATCTTCAGGATCGCTACGGTTTGTACCTGAACGGGCTTGTGTTGATTTCTCAAATTTCAAATTTCCAGACGGCGCGTTTCGAGCGGGGCAACGACCTGCCCTACCCGCTTTTTCTGCCAACCTATGCCGCTACGGCCTGGTATCACGGCAAAGTCAAAAGTTTTGCGGCGCTTCCCGACCTGCTGAAAGAAGTAGAGGCCTTCGCGCTGAACGACTATACCCTGGCTCTCATGCAGGGCGAGCGCCTGAGCGCCAGCGAAAAAGAGCGCATTGCTGCGAAACTGGCAACTTATACCGGGCTGTCGAAAACCTATGTCCTGCAAAGTAACCTGCGCATTCAAATTCAGCGCTTCACCAAAGAACTGCGCCGGGAAGAAGGCCTGACTGTGGGCCGCTTAGACAGCCGCTTCACGGCGAGCGACTACGATGATGCAGGGGAAAACTACGAGTTCGATCCCAGCTACAACGGTGCCATTTACGGACCGTACAGCATGGCGGTCAACGACTACCTGAAGCGCGAATTGAAGTATGACAGCGACCTGCCTTACGAAATCCTGACCGGCAGGGTGCAGCCCTGGAACTACAACAATGTACAAAACCGCTACCTGAACACCTCCGAAACCATGCGCAATGCCATCCACAAAAATCCGCACCTGAAAGTGCTCATCTGCAATGGATATTACGACCTGGCGACGCCTTATTTTGCCACGCAATACACGATCGATCACTTGTTTATAGACGAGGCACTGCGAAAAAACATACAGATGAAGTATTACGAAGCGGGGCACATGATGTATATTCATAAGCCTTCCTTAGTGCAGTTTACAATTGACGTTCGGGAATTCTACAAGCCTTGATGTGTGGATGAAAGCAATAAAAATTGGTTGACAAATTTGGCTTATTTTTTGTAATTTTGTCAACCAAACACAGCATCATGCCAAACGCCAATCTCATTTTCGCCGATCGCCTGCTGACCATTCGCCGGCAGCGGGGTTATTCGCTCCAGGTTTTGGCTACCCGCATGGGGGATTATATTACCCGCCAGGCGCTCCACCGCTACGAACTGGGGCAAACCCGACCCGATAGCGATTCTTTGCGCCGCTTGTGTGAAGCGTTGCAGGTACGACCCGATTTCTTTTTTCGGGAAAGGCAGGTTTTACTGGGAAACATCAATTTCCGGAAAATTGAATTGCTCCATCAAAAAGAACAGGATCGCATCCGGGAAACTGCACTTGATTTTCTGGAACGCTATCTGGAATTAGAAAACCTTGCAGGCATAGAAGGAGATTTTGTAAACCCTTTGCCCGGAGAGGCAATCAGTTCCGTCGCAGCGGTAGAACAGGCCGCCACGTTGCTTCGGGAAGCGTGGAACATGGGCGATGCGCCAATCAGCAACGTCATCGAAACGCTGGAGGATTTAAACGTTAAATTGCTGGAAATTGAAGCGGACGACGGTTTTTCCGGGCTCTCTGCCTGGGTAGGTCAAACGCCGGTCATTGTGCTTAACCAAACGCATCCCAATGACCGCAAGCGTTTTACGGCTTTGCATGAACTCGCTCATCTTTTGCTCGAATTCGATGCTCAACTTCCCGAAAAAGAACAAGAACGGCTTTGCAATGCTTTTGCCGCTGCCCTGCTCATTCCTGCCGGGCGCTTGCGTAAAGAGTTGGGTGAAAACCGCCGCCTTATTTTTTTGCATGAATTCGGCTTGTTGAAACGACAGTATGGCATTTCCATACAAGCATTGGCGATTCGGGCAAAAACTTTGGGGATCATCAGCGAACATCAATTGACCAATTTTAGACAGGAAATGAAAGCTGCCGATATGCTGAAAAAAGAACCTGAACAATATGATTTCCAGGGAGAGGAAAAGTCGAACCGTTTTTTGCAACTTCTTTTAAGAGCCGTTGCGGAAGAAGCAATCAGCCTTTCAAAAGCGGCAGCACTGAACAATCAAAAATTAGCTGAATTCCGTCAGCTATTTAACCCGGTCAAAGCATGAGTCGGGTTGCTATCTCAGACGCCAATATTTTTATTGACCTCTTAGCGTTTGATCTGATCCCCTTTTTGTTTACGATTGAATTTGAAATTGTTACAACGCAGGAGGTTTTCAATGAACTTATCGTTGAACAACAGACTGCGTTAATGCCTTACATTTCCGCAGAACGCTTGACGATCATGAAACTAAACGGACCTCATTTCACCGAAATATCACTGCTCCAAACCAGCAAACGTTTGTCATTTGCTGATCACACGGTTCTTTACTGGGCAGAAAAACTCCCAGCGATGGTCTTGACCGGCGACAAACTACTCCGCGAAGCCTGCGAACGCCAAAAGCTGGAAGTGCATGGCATCCTTTGGCTGTTCGACCGTTTTCTTGATGCCGGATTATTCGACAAGTACACTGCGAGAAACTTACTGACAGAACTCATGCAATTCAATCCCTGGCTCCCAAAAGAAGCCTGCATAAAAAAATTAAAGGAGTGGGAATAAAAGTGGCGTGCACTTCCAAAACCCGCAAGAATGCGCTGCCGTTTTCATAGTTTAAAATATTTTTAATGTCCGGTACGTCTCATTCCCGATTATTTGCCTTGCAATCCTGCTAAAATCCTTTACCTTTGAATACTTCATTTGGCTGTTTTGACCGGGATGAAAAAATTACTCTTCTCCATCACCTGCGTATGTTACTGGATTGCTCCGGCACTGGCTCAAAATCCGCTGGATCAAAAGGTTAATCTCGTGCTCAAAAATGCGACCCTGGAAGAGGCACTGTATCAGCTCTCCGGTCAACCCGGCGTTAACCTGTCTTTCAGCAACGACATCCTTCCCAAAAAGAACATGACCATGCGCCTGCGCCGCTACCGGCTCAGTGAAGCGCTAAACCTTTTACTACGGGACACGCCCTTGCGCTACCGGGTCATTAATTCCAGCATTGTCGCTATATACAAAGTGGATCCACCGAAAACGCCTGTTATTATGCGGTTTACGCTGAGCGGTTTCTTAGAGGATGAGCAAAGCGGCGAACCACTTATCGGCGGCAACGTCTTTGTAGTGGGGAGTAACCGCGGCGCCACGACCAACGAATACGGCTTTTTCAGCCTGACCCTGCCCGCCGGCGAAACAGAAATCCTGTTTTCCTACACCGGCTATGAATCGCAGGTGCAGCACATTGCCCTGCAATCGAACCAACAGGTCAATATTGCACTGAAGGGCTTGGTTGCCCTGCCCGAAGTGGTGGTTGTGGCCAACGATTCCTCCGAAAAGGCCCGACGCTTAGCGTGGAGCGACGAAATTCTGAGTATTGCTGAGGTGCGAACCCTGCCGGCCTTAGGCGGCGAATCGGACCTGATCCGTGCCACCCACCTGCTGCCCGGCGTGCAAACCGGGACGGACGGCGTTGGCGGCATCCATGTGCGCGGCGGCAACCCCGGTCAAAACCTCGTGCTGATTGACGGGGTTCCAGTCTACAATATATCGCACGCAGCAGGCGTATTTTCCATCTTCAACACCAACGCTGTGCGCAGCGCCCGCTTTGTGAAAGGCGGGTTTCCTGCCAGATACGGCGGCATGTTGTCTTCTGTTTTGGATGTGCGCACCAAGGAGGGCAATAAGAAACAATTCGCCGGCAGTGCCGAATTAGGCGCACTAAGTGGTCGGCTTTCCCTTGAAGGGCCAATCCAGAAAGAGAAAAGTTCGTTTTTTGTCTCCGGGCGCTGGTCTTTTTTAGATTGGTACATCCGGCCTATTACCGAACAGCAAAAGCGCGCGCGCCGCGAACAAGGCTCTAATGGATACAATTTTTATGACCTGAACGCCAAGCTGAATTTTACGCTGTCGGACGAAGATCGCGTTTACCTGAGCTATTATCAGGGCAGCGACGAATACGACAATTTCGGGCGGCGCTCCGACCGCCTGACCTTACTTTCGCAAAGCGGCGAACCGGAGGATTACCTGTATGACCAGTCCTACTCAGAAGGTTTGGACTGGGGAAACAAGGTTGCAGCCTTGCGCTGGAACCACGTTTTCAGCAGTCGGCTTTTCGCCAATACAACCCTTACCTACAGCAACCTGAGCGTTGGCGTAAATTATGCTGCTTCTGACTCGCTCCGCGTTATCGCCACCAATGAAACCCGGAACCGTTCTTTCGATTTTGGGAGATACCGCTCCGGCATTGAAGACGTTGGCGCTAAAATTGACTTTGACCTCATCCCCTCTACGCGGCATTATTTCCGCTTCGGCATGGGGATTACGCGGCACCAGTTCCGCCCCGGTATTTTGTTTTATAACGATTCATCAACCGGGATTCCGGATGGTTCTGAAACAGCCGGCAACGCGCCCATTGACGCCATTGAATATGCTTTTTATGTGGAAGACGAGTACAACATCAGCGACCGTTTTATGCTGAACGCCGGACTCCGCTTCACCGGATTTAGTGTGCGGAGCCGCAATTACCATTCAGCAGAACCCCGTTTATCGGCCTATTGGCAAGCTTTGCCCTCCCTGAATTTCAAATCTTCTTTCAGTTTTTCAAAACAGTATTTGCACCTGCTTTCCAATTCTGACATTGGTTTGCCCACCGACCTCTGGGCGCCGGCTACTGCGCGGGTGAAACCTCAAAGTGCCTGGCAAACGGAATTGGGTTTCGATTATGTGCCAACCGACAATTTCAGCCTCAGCGTTGAAGGCTATTATAAAAAAATGGAAAACCTGCTCAGTTTTTCTGAAGGCGCCTTATTCCTGAACGATTGGGAGCGCAATGTGACCGTCGGGGAAGGGCAGTCTTATGGTTTGGAAACTATGCTCAACTGGCGGTATGGCAAAACAAAAGGCTGGATCGCTTACAGTTTGTCCTGGACAGACCGGCAGTTTGAAAAAGTCAACCTCGGGCGTACCTACCCGTTCAAATTTGACCGGCGCCACGATCTGAAAATTACCTTGACTCACCAGCTGAAATCCTGGTGCGAATTGTCAGCCAATTGGGTTTTCAGCTCCGGTTTTGCCTTTAGTTTACCCTTATTACAATACAGGATTGAAATCCCGGGCGTGATTTACCCGCCGGGGGTGGACGTGCTTGACTATGATTCTAAAAACCAATACCGCATGCCGTTTTACCACCGCTTAGATGTCGGGGTGAATTTTTATTATCGCACGGGCAAGCTTGAACATACCGCCAATGTTGGCGTCTACAATGCTTATGATCGGAGAAATCCACTATATTACAACCTCAGAACCAAATACATCAATGTAAACAACGAACTTCGTCCCGTGAAGGAGTTTGTACAGGTGTGGCTGATTCCGATTTTGCCCTCGGTTAATTATTCGATCAAATTTTAACCCGATGCTACGAAATCTACTCTTCGCAATTTTTTGTTATTGCGCATTGGTGGCCGCAACCTGCGAACGTCCGGTTGAGTTGCCGTTTGACTTTCCGGATCCCCGACTGGTGGTGGTTTGTAATTTTACCGGAGACGCATTTTTCATCGTGCAGGTTTCCAAAAGTCGTTCCGCACTCGACCAGTCTCCGGAAGAATACATCGCCAACGCAAAAGTGGATATCTATCAGGGCGATACCTTCATCGAAACGCTCGAACTGGTGCCGAGAGGGGGAGAAATCCGCACGCCCTATTACATTACCCGTGAATTGAAACCGGATCAGGGTGTCATTTACACCATCCGGGTGGAAGCCCCCGGGTTCGAAACCGTCATGGCACAGAGCAGCATGCCGGAAGCGACCGAAATTATATCTTTCAACCTTTCGGATGTTATGGTGAGGCAGACTGATGGCGGCGATTTGCGCTATGATTATAATGCGGAAATAAGCTTTGAGGATTTCCCGGAAGAAGTGAACTATTACCACCTCAACCTCTATCAGCAATTTATTGGCTATGAACTGGTTGAAGGCGATACCAACCTCGTTGATTCTTCCATCCAGGTCGTCGTTTTCAGCAATTCCATTAACAATAATTTTGTGCTGGCTTACTTTGAAGGCGGCATTTTATTTGAAGACAAAGCTTTTCAATCCAACCGCATCTCTATCCCGGTTGCGGTTCAAATTGACCCGGCATCCTTCCTTATTGGCAAGGTCTACGCCGAGTTGCGCACCGTTTCGGAAGAATACTACAAATTCCACCAAACCCTGAACCAGCAGCAGAGCAACCCCGGTGGCGCATTCACCGAACCGGTGATCGTTTACAATAACATCGAAAATGGCCACGGCATTTTTGCGGGGTATAATGCTTCCACGGATTCTGTTTCTGTACGCCGCTGATTTTGTTTTTATTGTCCGATAACGGCGTTAAAGTATCAAAACTGCCGCATCCAGTTCACTTTTGCAATTGCACCGGTAGTTCGGGATCGTACGGTGTCGAAATCACTTTGCGTGTCATTAAAAACAAGGTAAATAAACGACAAAGGCTGATATTCCCAGCTCAGGCGGGCGTTCCAGCGCCCGGTTTGGTTGAGCGAATTATACTGATAAAATACTGTACCCTGAAGCTGAGGGTTAAGCGCTAATCGAAGGCCGCCGGAATACAGGCGAACCGTTTTATCAGAGGCATTTGCACCCAGAGATTTTGCCTGGTTTAGTTCGTAATCAAGCGTCAGCGCAACCCGAGGAGTGGGTGCGAAACGAACGCCTGCAATCGCCGTAGTCAGCCTGCCATCGTAAAATTTTCCAAAATCTGCCTCAGCTGATGCCGATAGTTTCCGGCTGCGGTCTGTATTGTATTGAACCCTGAAACGATTATAGACATAGCGCCCCTCCGGGATGGCGATGTTGAGTGGCGCAAAGGCAAAGTCAATGTTCTGCCAGGTCAGTGTTTGCGAAATTTCTACAAAAGAATTATCCCGAAACCACAGGTAAACTGGAAAAATATACAAATCCGCTTGCTGGAAAGCGCCGTCCGTCATGTTTTGGTAGTAGGTGAAATAGACGCCGGGATCATACCGCCGGATGAAATAATTCTCTTTTTTGGGCCGCCAGATATGGTAACCGCCGGTTTGTTGCCTGATCGTATTATTGGCAAAAATGTAGCCCATACCAGGCTGGTATTTTTCGGAAACAAAATCCGTCCAGTAAAACAAATACCATTTGTTTGGGAACCAGCCCGTATAAAAACTCCCGGCAAAACCCGTCGAATTGCTTCTTTCGTCCCTCGAAGCGGTGGCAATGTATTGAATGGTTACATCGTCTTTGGGGCGGATAAATCCATCCAAATTGAGGGTCGTATTGTGGTTTTGTTCCAGCCCGTAGGCGGCCTCATCAAAGCGATGGGTAAGCATAACGCCGATATTGTTTTGTTTGCCATAATTTTTCAGGTAGCGAAGCACCCCGAAATTTGCTGCGGCCTGCCCCTCGACACCGCGCTGGCGTACATACAAGCCTGCCAGCGTTCTGTTTTGATTGCGATCCGTAAACCGGGCACCTGCGTCAATTGGCACAGGCAGCGCGTTGAACTGAGCATCTGCCAGACCGATGGTTCGGCTAAAAAACGGTTTTACATTGGTAATGTCGGCGCCGGCGTAAACACCGCTGTTTTCCAAAAAAAACTGGCGACGTTCCGGGAAAAACAGGTTGAAACGGGTCAGGTTATTTACGGCTCTGTCTACATCCGCCTGTGCAAAATCTGTGTTGAAAGTAAGGTCGAGGACTGCCTGCGAGTTGATGGCCCATTTGGCGTCGCCACCGATTTTGGGTTTGCTCACAACGGTAGGGTCGGAACCGTTTGTCGTGCGGTTTTCGTAATTATGGAGAAAATAGGGATTGAGGCGCAGATTCAGCGCCGGTTTGGGCAGTTCCAGCCCCGCAAGGCGGGCAGCATAAGTCATTCTGTAGGGAGAAAACGACTGCGGAATAGGCGGGAAAACGGTAATTTCATACTTGCGCCTTGCCAACCTCGCCATAGTCAGGCCCCAGGAAGCAAGTTCTCCTGCTTTTGGTTGCTGATAGCGCAGGCTTTTAAACGGAATAGCAAACTCTGCCGACCAACCGTTTTCGAGGATGCGGCTGCGCACTAACCACAAGGCATCCCAGTCATTATCTGTGAAGGTGTCGTCAAAATTTTGTAAATCCCGTTGCGTACCCAGCGGCGTTGTTTGGAACGAAAGGCAATAACGGCGCAGGTTCTGCGGATCGAGCTGGAAATAAAAAATATCATTTTCCCCAAAAGCAAAATCCCGGCGAAAGTCCTGCACCCGAATGCCTTTCTGGCCTAAGCTGTCTTCGCAAAACACGCCGACGTAGAGGTTCTTTTCGTCAAACAGGAATTTTACCTCTGTTTTAAATTCGTACGACCCACCCTGCTTTGGTTCCATTCTGAAAAAATCAGAAACACTTTGCGCTTTTTGCCATTCCTGTTCATCAAGCAAGCCATCAACCGTCAGGGGCGTAGCTATTTTGATGGCCCGAACCACAGGCGAGGAATCAGGAGGTGCAAAATTTTCTGTATTTTGAGCAAAGATCACATTGGTTAAAGCTCCCGCTGCGAAAGCGAGTGCGCTAAATATT
>JALHRK010000121.1 GCA_022841505.1 Saprospiraceae bacterium
AGCCACCAAATCCCCCACAAACTTACCCTTCCGCGTCAGCAAAAACACCTCCCCGCTGCGCCGAACCGAGCCATCTTCCAGAAACGGCGCCACTTCATTTATAAAATAAGCTTCAAAACCTTGGCCGATTAATCGAATGCGCGCCAGGTCACACCCCCATTGCGTGCGCAGGGACGTCATCACATATTCATTGTAGCGCTGTTCGGGCGTCAGGGTTTCTTTTTCAAACAAGGCTTCCCAATCGGGCGTTTCGGGCTCCAGCGCGCGGATGTAGCGGGCGTTGTTGGCCACGTTCCACTGGCGGCTGACCCCGTTGAAAGAATGGGCTGAGGGGCCGGCACCGAGGTAAGGTTCACCCGTCCAGTAGTTGGTGTTGTGGCGGCTGTAGCGCCCGGGTTTGGCGAAATTGGAGATTTCGTAGTGTTCGTACCCGGCTGTTTGTAAGCGGTGCATCAGGTATTCCAACTGGCGGGCCGCCTGGGCGTCGTCAACGGGGCGGGCTTTTCCTTTTTTTACAAAGTGGTCGAGCGCGGTCTGCGGCTCCACGGTCAGGCAGTAGCAGGACAAGTGCGGGACATCAAAGGCGAGTACCGTTTCGATGTTGGTGGCCCATTGAGCGTCGCTCATGCCGGGTGTGCCGTAGATCAGGTCGAGGCTCAGGTCGTGGAAACCTGCTTTCAGGGCCATTTCGATGCAGCGTTGCGCTTCGCCGCTGTTGTGTGCACGATTCATGAATTGCAGGTCGGCGTCGGAGAAAGACTGGATGCCGATGCTCAGGCGGTTAACCGGCGTTTGGCGCAAAGCCGCAATTTTGGCGTCGGTCAGGTCGTCGGGGTTGGCTTCGAGGGTCACTTCCGCGTCGGGCGCCACGCGGTACAACCGGTAAATTTGCTCAAACAAGCGATCCAGATCGGTTGCTTCCAGCAAAGAAGGCGTGCCGCCGCCCAAATAAAGGGTTTGAATGGTGACATCCCCGAGGTAATCGCGCCGGAGTTCCAGTTCCCGCAGCAATGCGTTCAACAAAACCTCTTTTTGCCCCAGTGAAGTGGAAAAGTGAAAATTGCAATAGTGGCAGGCCTGTTTGCAAAAAGGGATATGGAGGTAGATGCCGGGCATGAATTTAATTTGAAGATTAGTTGATTTGAAAATTTGAAGATGAGGGCTTTTGTTTCAATTTTCAAATGCTTGGTTCTTATGAAGCATTAACCTGCTGCGGCATACAACCGCTCCATATATAATTGCAAATAAGTCAGGTTGACTTTGCCATCAGGTTCGGTGATTTGCTCCACAATGCGTTGCACCAGATTTGGGCGATCGAACGTGATGCCTGCGCGTTCAGCCATTTCTGTGATGATGCGGGCTGCGGTGCGGGCATCTACGGGGCGCACCCGGAATTGTTCGCCTAAGATATTGGGAATGAAAGCTTCCATATCCTGAAGCTGGGAGAAAAATTCGTCGCGCACCACCAATACGATATCGCAGTTGCGCCGCGATTCCAGCAAATGCGCAATATGCAGGTAAAAATGCAGCAATTGCCCGGGCGCCTGCATCCAGACGAACGCTTCTTCAAACTGATCAAAAATGATCACTTTCCGATCCGTTTCGGAAGGCTGAACCGGCGCATTTTCAAAGGCGATATCCAGCAAAATCGGCAACTCTCCGGGTTGCGGCTCCACAGAAAGCAAATCGCGGACGAGGGCGCTGTTGGTCCATTCCCGGTTGATGCGGAGGTAGCTGGTTTTGTACAGAACTTCCAGCCGCGGAATCAACCCTGCCAGTATCAGGGACGTTTTGCCAACGCCCATCTGGCCAAAAACGAGGGTCAACCGGGTATGCGTTTCGTTGACAATCTGGTTAAACAGCGCTGCAATTTCTTCTTCCCGACCGAAAAACTGGGCGGCCATGGCCTGGCTGTAAGGCGCAAAACCCGCAAACGGGCTGATCTCGCGGGAATACGCAGAAGAAAGCTCCGGCACAGGGGTGCCCTTGGGATGGGTTTGGAAGATGAACGCCGCCAGACTATCGTGCGTAAGTTCGTATTGGTCGTTGTCCAAGGGCCGTAAAATGCGCCGGTTGACAAAAAATTCGAGGAAAATATTGAGTTTCGGTTCGCTCATTTCGGGCAAACGCTCAATGAGATCTTGCCGTTTCACCGGCATTTTGGTGCCTTTTTCCGACACAAAAATGCGCAGCCAACGCAGGGCTTCATCGCGATTGGAAATTTCTTTCGCAAAAACATCAATTTGTTCGTTCAAAAAGTCGGACAGCACATCTTCGATCTTACCCACTTCGCGCACCAGGTCTTCGTCGAAGGTGATATCGGTGGCGTCGCGTTGCCAGGCCAGCCGGTATAGTTTGTCCAAAAAGACCTGGAGGTAGGTCAGTTGCACGCGCCCCACTCCGCCAGTTACGCTGTCAATGATGGCGTCTGCCACCTCATCGGCGCAAAGCAGGATGTTGAACTTGGGGTTCTTCGCGGTTTCAAGAATCACCCGCCTGGCATTGGTGCGCGTCATGGGCTCCACCCGCAGGCGTTTATCAAAAAGGCGCGGCACCTTGCGTTCGAAATTGGATAAGTGCGCTAAGTATTCTTCGCGGATGGCGATGACAACCTTGCAGGGCAAATCGGCGCCGAGCAGGTCGTGTATGGCATGGATAAAGGTTTCCTGTTCTTCTTCGCTTCCGAGGATGTACAGTTCTTCAAACTGGTCGAAAATGAGGTAAATTGGGCGCAGGTAATCCAAATACAGGGAATGCACCATTTGCGGAAGCGTAAAATTCGCTTCAAAAGCTTCTTCGGCATCTCGGGAACGCAATTCGCGAACCATGGCCGAATTGATGTTTTCCTGCCTTCGGATCGGAATGGCAAACCAGTCGCTCGATTCAAAGCAATTGGCTAACCCGCATTGAATCAGGCTGGTTTTTCCGGTTCCCGACATGCCGTAAACCAGCATGAGGTTGGTTTGGTAGGTCATTTGATACAGTGCATCCACTTCAGTTTCCCGGCCAAAGAAGATGTCTTTGTCCTGCTTTTCGTAAGCATCCAGGAATTTGAATGGCGACTGCTTCATGCTTTACAGATTTTAGATGTTAGATATTAGATTTAAGATTTTAGACATTTGACATTTGATGTTGACTATCAATTATTTAAGAGCAGAGATCTAAAATCTAATATCTTTCATCTAGTGTCTCAGAGAACGTTTCTAAAAAAGGTATCGAATTGCTGCTTCAGGTGTTCGTAAATGCCTGCGTCAAGGTCTAAACGATCCTTGAGTGTATCGGCTAACACATAGGTACACTGGTTTTCGCTTTTGTAGCGAAAAAAGAAAAGCTTCGAGTTTTGCTGGCCTTTCAGCGCATTCTCGTCAATCAAAAAAGGAGAAAGGTTGAGAAACGGTGATACAGCGTCGTCGCTGTGCAGCAAAACTACGGAATTGTTTTCTGAAAACTCATCACTTTCCAGCACATCGTCCAGAACGCCGGCACTCACTTTGTCAAGTACGACAATATTGTGGCGAAAGCGGGGCAATTCGTGGCGGCGTTTCTGCAGTTCGATGGTTTTTACGGTGGCCAATTTATACTTGGCACAAAAGCCGATGTGCCGGAATATTTCACACAAATGGTCTTCTGCCTGAACGCAAAAACTTTCGATTTCATCTGCGGCAATGGAGCCCAATAATTCCTGTTTCATTTCCTGCAAAAATTGCTGGGCTTGCTGGAGTGTATTTTCTGCGAGAAACTGTTCGCGCAGCGCCGTATATTCCATTACAAAAGGCGGGATGTCATTCCCTGCAAAAACATCGCCTATTGCCCTGACCAAAGCAATGTGGTCGTACGTTTCCCAATCGCCTTCTTTCATTTCAAAAAAAGCGCTGATGATGCGCCGTTGGTCGTCCGGGATGACCAATTGCGGCAGGCGAAATTTTTCATCCCACAACTGCGCCAGCAAGATATAAGCCAGCAATTCGGAAGCAACGGTATAGACATCCACAATTTTGGAAAGCCGCTCCACGCCGGCAGATTCCAGTAGCAGTAATTTACGAAGGTGGGTGCCAATGGGCGTTGGGAAAGCGTCTACTACAGCTGCCCGCAAATCGCGCAGGCGGGGCTCCCGACCACTGCGGCGGGCGCTTTCCACCATGTCGTTGATGGTTTCGCTGTACGGCATGATGGCGTTGGCGATGGTTTCAATGAGCTTTTGGTTCATTGCGCGGTTGGGCTCGTACTTGCGGCCCGCGCCCCGAACAATGAAAGAGGCTGCGCTTTTGCGTGGCAATTTCCAGTCTAAGGCCGCGTCTTTGTCTTTTTTTACATAAAGGCCCCAGGGGAGCACCTCCTTTTCCTGGTCGGGCGTGTGCAAAGCCAGGCCGCGGTAAATGCCAACTGCTTCGCCTTTCAGGAGCAGGTAGTTGGCTGCGGCCAATTTGAAAGCGCCTTCAATGCTGTGTTCCGCAGCAAGGGATTTATAAAAAATATCGGCAAAATCTTTCGCGCCTGGATCGGATATCGGGACGTTGGTTGCAATGACTGCCGGCACACCAAGTTCCAGCAGCAGGTCAACCTGCGCCTTGGTGGAACAGCCATTGAGGAAAACCAGATTCAGGTTGGATTGGCCAGCCAGGAGCTGCGCCAAACCGGCAGCATTGGCAGCGACATCTGTGAGAAAAATTTGCTCAACGCCTGCGTGACCGCCATAGTGAAAAACGGCAATCCGGTCTTTAAACTCCGCGATGTAGCGGGTCAGGTCTTTGGCTGTAGCCGCAGGTTCTGTGTGGATTTGGAAAAACTGTTCGCTGGCCAAAGGCGTCAAATGCCCCGTAACAATCCTGCGTTCCTCATCCAGCAGGGCGAGGTGGCGGTCCTGTGCGTTGGCAAAAGCGAGAAATATGACCGGCGGCTTCATCATGACGATTTTGTAACAATCGGATCGTGAAAGTAAGCAATGATCCGAATTTGTGGCTATTTTTTTTCAAAGCCCGGCAAAAATCCGTTGGCCTGCTTTGAGGACAATAACCTTGTTTATCAGGTAGTTATTATGGAAAATAATGTAAAATATTGAGACAGTCCGGCCGAGTATTTTAATAACAATTTGCTTACAGTTGTTTTTGCGCCGGCTTGGCCTTATATTTGCAGTGCATAGCTTCCGGGACAGACACCCATTTTAAGCTTTTTCCGGAAAATTATGTCTTTATCAGTAACACCCTTTTCGTAGCACTACTGTCGCCCCCAAGCCGATCATACACTTTTCAGGCGACCATTGTTCTCCCCCCCTTGTTTGGAATAGCACTTCAAAGGCTTGTTGTCCGTGATACTTTATACTGACCATTGCGTCACTATACTGGAACCTGTTGCTTTGGGCGACCGTGTGGTTCACCCAAAATAAATTCCTGCCCTGATGCATTCGGGATAGGGAAACTTGAATGTTTGCAATCTATTTGAACGATATAATCCAAAACATTTTCTATCCCATGACACACTTAACTTTTTTGCAAATTCGGGCGCTATGGCGCAACAAACACTACACTTTTGCTACTATGAGAAATTGGGTATTTTTTGCTGTACTCTTCTTCATCACCGCGAGCGCCTCCGCACAAACGATCGCCTCGCAAAACGGCAATCAAATCTGCGCAGGGTTCACTGCTGAAAATTGTGCGCATATCGCGATGATTTCGCAACCCCCGCTTCCGCTTCCGGACAATTCAATTCTGGTTTACACCTGGACAGCCCAACACGCTAACGGTAGCTGGGTTTGGCACACCAATTATCCCACCCGAATCATCCCGTTTCCTTTTGTTGGCCAGTACATGATTCAGGTAAAGGTGGAATACATGAGAAAGGGAACTAAACGGCCCTATGCTGCCTTTTTTTCGAATAAATTGTACATGCAGGGGTTGGATTGTCATTAATTTTCAAAACCTGCGGCGCAGCAATATTACCGTCAGAATCATCAAAATCAGGAAACCTGAGCCTAAGGTTATCCTCTTGCCACATTGCGCCAGCGACGCGACGCTGGCGGCAGTGTTGTGACGTTCCGGAAAGCGCGCCACGGCCTGAAGAATAAATAAATTTTCGAGATAATCGAATACCAGCGTCAATAGGGGACATAAATTCAGCAGGCATACGATGGAAAAATGCGGACCATTTTGACAAAAAATTGTCCATAATGCTGTTTTTAAAAATAAAGATAACATCTTTAGCCGAGGAGGCATCCTCTAATTATAATAAGGTTTGCCACTGATATTTTGCTGTCTTACAAGGCATACAATTTCATAAAGGTAAACTTCATGCGCGCTTTCCAAATAGGATTTAAACTCCAAGCTTTCCTGTTCCGGAAACTCCGGACAATCGGGTGCTTTGCAGCACTTTTTGCCTGCTCAACCCAGGCGCCCGCACAGTTTTTTCTTAATGGTTCGGCCACCATGCTCAACGACAGTTGTTTCCAACTTACGCCTGGTCAAAACTGGGCTGCCGGCTCCATTTGGTACCCGGACAAAATTAGCCTGGCTGAATCTTTCGAGGCCGTAGTAGAAGTTAACCTGGGTTGTAAGGACCAGGATGGCGCGGACGGCATAGTCTTTGGTTTTCAACCAGTGAGCACCTCTATAGGCACAGGTGGCGGCGCAATCGGGTTTGGCGGCGTTGTGCCCTCGCTTGGCATTGAGCTGGACACCTATCAGAATACGGATCTGGGCGATCCTGCTTTCGATCATATTGCCATCGTCAGCAATGGATCGGTCAACCACAACAGTGCAAGCAATTTGGCAGGCCCCGTGCAGGCGAACAGCAGCAACGCCAATATCGAAGATTGCCAATTTCATGACCTGCGCGTAAGCTGGAATGCAGCGACTAAATTACTTCGGGTTTATTTAGACTGTCAATTGCGCCTGAGTTATACCGGCGATTTGGTTCAAAACTTATTCGGGGGCAACCCGGAGGTTTTCTGGGGCTTCACCTCCGCTACCGGCGGGTTGAACAACATACACCAGGTATGTTTCCAATACACGACTTTTCTTAACCAATTGCAGGATTTGGTGATGTGCCCCGGCGCACAGGTTCAATTGCAGGCAAGGGGCGGGGTTTCCTACCGCTGGACGCCGGAAACGGGGCTTAGCAATGCAGGCATTTACAACCCGGTAGCGTCTCCAACGCAAACGACGACCTACACCGTGGAAATTTCAGACGCCTGCGGGCAAATTTTCTACGACGACCTGATCCTGGAAGTTCTGGGCGATTCACTTCAACTGGACATCGGGCCCGATACATTTTTGTGTCAAGGCCAGTCGCTTCGTTTAGACGCCCTCACAACCAACGCCGTCTATCAGTGGTCGAATGGTTCCGGCAACGCTTTTCTGGATGTCGTGACCCCGGGCCTCTACGAGGTAACCGTTACCAAAACGGATACTTTTTGCATCGGTACCGACCAGATTAACATTACAGGAATCTTACAACCCGAAGCTTTGCTGGGTTCAGACACCACGCTTTGTACCGGCCAAACGCTGCTGCTCCTGGCAGCGGCGCCTCAAAATACAGCTTATTTATGGCAGGATGGCTCCACAGCGGATAGCTTATTGGTCAGCACGCCCGGCCTGTACCGGATTCTGGCTTCCAATGCCTGTGGTGAAGCGGAAGATGCTGTGCTGGTTGCCATTGAAAGTTGCCGGGAGGTCTATATCCCAAACGTCTTTTCTCCCAACAGCGACGGCATCAACGATCGCTTTTTCCTGCAAGACGGCGGCGATGTAACCACCGTCCTGCAGATGCGGATTTTCGATCGCTGGGGCGGCATGGTATTCGAACAAACCAATTTTCTACCCAATCAGGCTGCCTTAGGCTGGGATGGCCGGTTCCGGGGCAAACCAGCTCTGGAAGGCGTCTACACCTGGTTTGCAGAACTGGTTTTTAAAGACGGAAAACACGAATTGTTTTCGGGCACGGTGACGTTGATTCGTTAAGTTGGCAAAAGGCAAGAGGCAAGTTGGCAAAAGGCAAAGAGTCATTGGAAGTTTGCATTTTGCCAATTTGCCTACTTGCCCCTTTCACACCTCACTCCGCCAATAACTTCCTGACCATATTCAACGCCTGTATTGTTGCGTATTGAATATTGCTCAACCGGTCTTTGCCCCGCACAATTTTTTGCGCCGTCACCGCATCCTTGCTGGCAATGGCCATCCAAATGGTACCTACCGGTTTTTCGGGCGTGCCGCCGTCGGGACCTGCGATGCCGGATATAGAAATTGCAAGGTCCGTTTGCAGCAGTTCCCGGACGCCCCGCGCCATTTCCAGGACGGTTTGTTCGCTCACCGCGCCATAGCGTTCCAGTGTTTCTGCCCGAACCCCCAGCAATGACATTTTCACTGCATTGTCATAAGCCACGACCGCGCCCTTAAAATAGGCCGACGCGCCCGGAATCGCTGTAAGGCTGTGCGAAAAATGACCACCTGTGCAGCTTTCTGCGGCGCTTATTGTGAGGCCCTTAGCGAGCAGCATTTGTCCGATGGCGGCTTCCAGCGTGGTGTCGCCAAACCCGTAAACAATGTCAGAGAGACAAGCCGTTATAGCGGCAGCCTGTTCATTGAGCACTTGTTCCAGCGCAACCACATCATCAGCGATGCCCGTAAGGCGCAGGCGCACCTGACCCACTGCTGGCAGGTATGCCAGTTTGACATGCGGGGGCAATCGGTCTTCTATGGCAGCAACGCGGCCTGCAATAATCGTTTCGCCTTCGCCCACCGTCAGGATCGTGCGGTGCTGAATGGGTTTTCCGCCAAAGCGCGCTTTCAATTTTGGCAACACTTCGTGGCCCATCAGGTATTTCATTTCGCTGGGAACCCCGGGCATGGAGACAATTACTTTGCCCTGATGTTCAAACCACATTCCGGGCGCCGTGCCCATTTTGTTTGGCAGGATCACCGCATTGGCCGGCATCAGGCACTGATCGTGCAGGGCTTCCGCTTTCTGGGGTCGCCCGATGCGCTCAAAAAGCGCCTGAATCCAAACTAAGGTTGGCTCGTGATAGACCAATTCTACCCCAAAATAATCAGCCAGCGCTTTTTTGGTGAGGTCGTCTTTTGTTGGCCCCAGTCCGCCCGTCATCAGCACGGCATCGGCGTCCTCCAGCGCGCCGTCAAGCGTTTTCCGAATGGCATCCCCGTCGTCGCTGATCGAATGAATATAGCCGACCCGAGCTCCGATCAGGTTTAGCTCGCCGGCCATCCAGGCCGAATTGGTGTCTACAATCTGGCCGATGAGGATTTCGTCGCCAATGGTAATGATGTGTATTTTCATGTTGTTTTGTTTAAAACGGTAGACGGTGGACGGTGGACGGTGGACGGGCCCGTCTACCGTCCACCGTCCATCGTCTACCGACTCTCCAAGACCAAACGCACCGCCTTCAAATCAAAGGTTGCTTCTTTTCCATCTTCCCCGAGGATACACAATAATCCCGAGGGCGTAGTCCCTGTAATGACCCCGCGAAATGTCGTATCATCCTGCCGTTGAAAAAGCTTAGAATTCCCCAACCCGTACAGGCAATCGCGATAATCAGCGGCGAGCGTGTCGAACAGCCCGGTTTTGAGCTGCAAATAACGTTGTTCGAGGTGTTGAAACAAAAGATTTTTGAGCATTTCCAGATCAAATTCGCGGCCACCGGCTTCTATTTTCAGGGAGGTTGGATTGGGAAGCGTTTGGTCGAAGGAATCCTGATTCACATTGACGCCTATTCCCACCACGCTCGACTGCAAAGAAGCGCCCATAATGCTGTTCTGAATGAGAATTCCACCGGCTTTTCGATCGCCGATATAGAGATCGTTGGGCCATTTCAGGTGAACCGGTTTCTCCAAAATGGCCTGCGCCCAGTCCCGAACCCCAAGAGCAATTGCCTGACTCAGTGAAAATTGTTGTACCGCTTTCAGAAAAAAAGGATACAAAATAACGCTTAAAGCAATATTTTTGCCGGGTTCTCCAAGCCACTTACTGCCAATTTGGCCGCGGCCATCTGTTTGATAAGAGACAGAAATGACAGTTCCTTCTGTTGGTTTGCTTTTTGATAGGAGTTCTAATGCAAACAAATTTGTAGAAGGCAACGCAGGAAATTCCATTAGAACCTTTCCGATAAAATGCTTGTTGCTGTTACTCAAAAGGAAAATGTTTGTAACTTTATCCTTAGTATTATGACATCAGATAATAGATCAAAGACTTTTTACATTAGATAAAAGACATCAGCTTGGTGTGCTGTCTAAAATCTAAAGTCTTTTGTCTCACATCCTGATTTCCAATTTCACTCACAAAACTAACGATTTTTCATTTTGAGTACATCAGCAAAAATCAAGATTCCCGCTTCTGCACAGGAAACACTGAACGATCTCATCATAGATAGCATTCAGGACATCAAAGGCAAAAACATTGTCAAACTCGATTTGCGGCATTTAACAGATGCCCCGGCAGACTATTTTATCATCTGCGAAGGTGATTCCAATACGCAGGTCAAGGCCATGTCTGAAAATGTGCACCGCCGCGTTAAGGACGAACTCCACCTCAATCCTGCGCATGTAGAGGGTCAGGGGCACTCGCGGTGGATTTGCATGGACTATTTTGATACGGTCGTGCATATTTTTTATCGTGAAACTCGCCCTTACTACGACCTGGAACAACTCTGGGGAGACGCCCGCTTTACAGAATATGAAAATTTGTAGGGCTTTTTAAGCGCTTGGTCGAGATATTGAAACGAAATGCCAGGCTACGCGTTATTTCATAAAAGGAATGTAAAAGCAGGTTTTGAATGGAAAACAGGAATGAAAATCAAAACGGGGAAAATAAACCGGGTGGCCCCAAAATTGGCTCCTATTGGATATATGGACTTATTGCGCTGGTACTCATCGCACTGAGCCTCAACAGCGTATCCGAAGGAACCAAAGAACAGCTCCCGATGAACCGTCTGGAAAAAATGCTCAAGGATCAGGCGATCGAAAAAATTGTCGTGGTCAATGAGAAACGGGCGCATATTTACATCAAAAGGGAAAAATTAGAAGCCGCCAACAATGAGTATGTAGATGCTGCCAAAAGCAATTTCGGCAGTGACCGCTATCATTACTGGATGCTGGTAGGTCCGGGCGATTCGTTCACCCAGTTCCTCGAAGATACCCAGGAGCGTGAAAATATTCCCCGCGATCAAAGGGTTTACCCCAAATACGAAAATCCAACCAATTGGCTGGCGCCTATCCTTGGCTGGTTGCTCCCCATTGCAATTGTGATTGCCATCTGGATCTTCATCATGCGCCGCGTCAGCGGTGGTGCTGGCGGCCCCGGCGCTCAAATTTTCAACATCGGTAAGTCGAAAGCTACTTTATTCGACCAGAACAGCAAGGTGAACATCACCTTTCAGGATGTTGCAGGGTTAGACGAAGCCAAAGAAGAGGTCATGGAAGTGGTGGATTTCTTAAAAAATCCGAAAAAATATACCGCATTGGGTGGTAAAATCCCCAAAGGCGTATTGCTGGTAGGCCCTCCGGGAACGGGTAAAACCCTTTTGGCGAAAGCCGTAGCCGGTGAAGCTGGCGTGCCTTTCTTCTCCATTTCCGGTTCTGATTTCGTCGAAATGTTCGTCGGTGTTGGTGCTTCACGGGTACGCGACCTGTTTAAACAAGCGCGCGAAAAAGCGCCCTGCATCGTCTTCATTGACGAAATTGACGCCATTGGACGGGCACGCGGACGCAACAGTTTACAAGGCGGCAACGACGAGCGCGAAAATACCCTCAACCAGTTGCTGGTGGAAATGGACGGATTCAGTACTGACAAAGGCGTTATCCTGATGGCGGCGACCAACCGCCCGGATGTCCTCGACACGGCCCTGCTTCGGCCAGGCCGCTTCGACCGCCAGATCGGGATTGACCACCCGGATTTGAAAGGGCGCGAGGCCATTTTCAAAGTACACCTGCAGAACATCAAAAAAGCAGCGGATGTGAATCCGGCTGTGCTTTCCGAAATGACGCCCGGATTTGCCGGCGCCGATATCGCCAATGTGTGCAATGAAGCTGCCCTGATTGCAGCACGCCGCAATAAAAAAGCGGTGGATATGGATGACTTCAACTCCGCACTTGACCGGGTCATTGGTGGTTTGGAGAAGAAGAGTATGATCATTTCGCCGGATGAAAAGAAAATCATTGCTTACCACGAAGCCGGCCACGCCGTTTGCGGATGGTATTTAGAGCATGCTTCTCCTTTAGTGAAAGTAACGATCGTACCGCGTGGAATGGGCACTTTAGGCTATGCGCAATACCTGCCAAAAGACGAATACATCACGCGCACCGAACAATTACTCGACCGCATGTGCATGACTTTCGGAGGCCGGGCCGCAGAGTCCCTGATTTTCGACAAAGTATCCACCGGCGCTCAAAGCGACCTTGATCAGGTCACGAAAATGGCGTACAGCATGGTGACGGTTTTTGGTATGAGCGATCAGGTTGGTCAGGTGTCTTTCTACGGGATGTCGCAGGATCAGTTCAACAAGCCCTATTCGGAACAAACGGCTTCCATGATTGACCAGGAAGTACGCGGATTGGTTGAATCTCAATACCTGCGCGCCGGTCAATTGCTGATCGAACACCGCAATGAACTCGAACTGCTGGCACAACAGTTGCTTGAAAAAGAAGTGTTGCTGAAATCGGACGTTGAGCGCCTCATCGGCCCGCGCCCTTATAGCAGCCACTCCGTTAGCGAACTATACGAAAACGCAATGGCGCCTGCCGCTGCAATTGATTCGGACGAAAATATCAACGAAGGTAAAAGTCCGGAAGAAGAAGCTTAATTTTTTTTAGGTGTCGGACACCTCGGAGGTGCCCGACACCTAAAAAAACACCATGCACATCCTCATTGCTGCCGATTCATTTAAAGACGCCCTCGACGCACCCGGCGTTTGCCATGCCATCGAGCGGGGCATCTTGGCCGCCATGCCAAATGCACATATTCGCTGCTTCCCTTTGGCCGACGGCGGTGAGGGCACTGCTCAAATCCTTATCTTTCACAGCGGCGGCCAACAAGTTCAATGTACCGTAAAAGATCCCCTCTTCAGGCCCGTTCAGGCGATTTATGGCCTTTCCGGCAATGGGGAAACCGCTTTCATAGAAATGGCACAGGCTTCCGGATTACAATTACTGGCGCCGGAATCGCGCAATCCATTGTATACCACAACTTTCGGAACCGGTGAACTGATCGCCGACGCGCTTCAGCGCGGGGCGCGCAACATCGTGTTGGGCATTGGCGGCAGCGCAACCAACGACGGTGGCATGGGCATGGCTGCGGCACTGGGCCTCCGGTTTTTGGACGCCGATGGCCTTTCATTGGAGCCGGTGGGTCAAAACCTCGGCAAGGTGCATCGCATTGCCGGAAGGCTTAACATAAATACCCGGGTGGAAGTCATTTGCGATGTAGACAATCCTCTCTTCGGGCCAACCGGCGCAGCGCAGGTGTACGCCCCGCAAAAAGGCGCTGATGAAGCAGCCGTAGCGGAATTGGACGCAGGCCTGGCTCATTTTGCCGGATTACTCCATGAATATTCGGGGAAGGAAATTGCGCACCTGCCCGGGGCTGGAGCAGCCGGGGGCTTAGGCGCCGGAGCGATGGCTTTTCTGGACGCGCAAATGCGTCGGGGCATCGAAGCGGTGATGGAATACACTGGTTTTGAAACCGCTTTGGCGGGTATTGACCTGATCGTAACAGGCGAAGGCAAAATTGATCGCCAAACTCATTACGGAAAACTCATCCGTGGAATTTGCGCGATGGCGAAGGTGCATGGGATTCCCGTTATCGCATTTTGCGGCGCTTTAGATGCCTCCGCTTCGGACATTCGCGAACTTGGACTCCTCGCGGCCTTTTCTATTTCCAATAAACCACAAAGCCTTGCGGAAGCCATCGCGCAAACGGAAGTTGGGTTGGAGCAGGCAGCAACGCAAGTGTTTCGGGTGGTGGCCAGTAAATAAAAATGTATACGTGTCGGACACTTTTGTAGGTGTCCGACACGTAACCCATCTTATTTACCCTGAAAATTCGGTTTCCGTTTCTCAATAAAAGCCGCAGCGCCCTCCCGGAAATCAGCTGTTCCGGTGGTGTAGCCAAACGCTTCCACTTCGTGCGCAAATCCATCCACATCGTGCAAATAGTAAGCGTTCACGCTTTCGATCACTTTGGCTATGGCAATCGGCCCTTTTTCGATGATTTTAGTGAGCAGTTCTTTGGCTTTGGCCACTTCTTCACCGGCAGGCACCACGTAGTTCACCAAGCCTAAGCGGTAAGCTTCCTCTGCGCCGATCATATCAGCGGTCAGGATCAATTCCATTGCTTTTGTTTTGCCAATGTACTGCACCAATCGCTGCGTACCGCCATAGCCCGGAATGATGCCAAGGTTGACTTCCGGTTGCCCGAAACGCGCTTTTTCACCAGCAATCCGCAAATGGCAGGCCATTGCTAATTCACACCCTCCGCCCAGCGCAAACCCATTCACAGCGGCGATAACCGGTTTGTAAAAGTTTTCGATCAGGAAAAAAATATCCTGGCCGCGTTGCGCCATTGCCGCCCCTTCCGAGGCGTCGAGCGCCAAAAATTCTTTAATGTCAGCCCCAGCTACAAACGCGCGTTCTCCGGCGCCGGTAAGGATGATGCCCCGGATGTGGTGGCGATTCGGCGCATCTTCTTCAAAAAAGCGCTTCAATTCCAGCATGGTGGCTGTGTTGAGCGCATTCATCGCTTGTTCGCGATTGATGGTGAGGAGCAAGATGCTGCCTTCTTCCTGTATTAATAGGTTTTCGTATGTCATAAGGAATTTAGATTCAAAGGTTAAAGGATAAAGTAGAAAGTAGAAAGAATATAGTAGAAAGTAGAAAGTTTAAAGGTAAAAGCCCTGCCAACTTAATCTGACTAGCCGGCGGACATGCCTGCCAACTCAAAACCTGCCAACTCAATAGAACTGGATGGTAGACGGGCCTGCCAACTGCCAACTCAAAACCTGCCAACTTAACTACTCACCGGTTCCGGTGCGGTTTGTCAATCAACTCCGAATCTTCCGTTTGTTTCATAATATTGATGCCACATTTTTGCATCACAATAGAGATCAGGATAAAAAACACAACTGCAAGCCAGAGCATACTCCATCGGGAGATGACCCTGCGGCGTGGTTCCGGCGATTGACGGCTCATAGGAAGCTGGATTTATTTTGTGATTCGCGAAGATAGCAATCTTGAAATGGATTCCTGAAAGGTTATCTCTACATTTGGAAAATAGAATCAAACAATCGGAAAACAAAACATGACGCAATTACAACAAAAACTCACCCTGTACGGCCTGACCATGATCGCCGTTGGCAGTTCCATAGGCTCGGGCATTTTTTTGACGCCGGGAGAAATCGCCAAAACGGTGCAACACCCCGGATTAGTCCTCCTGGTCTGGACCATAGGCGGCATTATTGCCCTCACCGGGGCACTCACATTTGCCGAGCTGGGGGGCATGTTCCCAAAATCGGGTGGGGTTTATGTCTTTCTCAAAGAAGCCTACGGCGCCCGGGCAGGTTTTCTGTATGGCTGGGTGACCCTGCTGGTGATCAATACCGGGGCTTTGGCGGCGCTTGGCATGGCTCTGGCAGAATACATGACCATTTTTGTCCCGCTTGGAGAAACCGGGAAGATCGGATTGGCCATCGTGGTCATCGCCGGGCTCACCGGCATTAATTGCATCGGGGTGAATGTGAGTCAGCATTTTGCCAATGTTTTTACCGGACTGAAACTCTTAGCCATGCTCGCTATTATTGCAGTCGGTTTTTTATACTACGACCCCGGGAAAGTGCAA
>JALHRK010000122.1 GCA_022841505.1 Saprospiraceae bacterium
TATCTCGGCGACCTGCCGCCGGGATTAGAATCTGCCGGCGGCATCACCCACCGCAACGGGGAAGTGTTCATCAGTACCGTGAACAACTCATTAGCGCGGGTGGATATGCAGAACCCGGCCAACACGGTGGAGGTCATGCAGTTCCCGCCCGGAACGCCCATCGTGGACGGCCTGATTACGTTTCCGTACCGCTGCGACAGCTTAGTCACTTTTGCCATTGCCCGAACGGATACCAGCAGCATCATCTACCGCTTAGACTTTGCGCCGTACAGCCTCACCGAAATTTGTCAGGTTGAAGTGCCCATTTTTGCGGTGGCGGCCCGCGAAGAGTGCATCCAACCACCCTGCGCGTTTTCCCTTGACCTCGACCGCCTCGATGTGTCCGGCGCGCCGGAGCAGGATTTTCAGGCCGATACTACCTGCGTGACGCCCATGCCCATCGCCGCCGAGTTTACCGAGGTGCGCGCGGCCATTCCCATAGATTCCATCAGGCTGGAACTAACCGGCATTTTAGACGCAGGGCAGGAATACTTAGCTTTGGCTTCCGCCAATAACCTGACCGTGTTGGGTTCCGGCACGCCCGTGATCACGTTGGCCAGCAACGGCCCGGCCACCACGTTTTCTGATTTTGAAACGGCGCTGTCGGCCATCCGCTACCACAACGACGCGCCCGCGCCCACTTACGGGCAGCGCGAGGTGCATTCCCAGGCGTTTGCCGTGTTCTACCGCAGTCTGCCCGCCACGGCGGTGCTGCCCCTGAGCAACGAAAACCTGCGTTTGAATGCTGCCATCACCCCGCCTTCCTGCTTCGGCGAAACCGATGGTTCTCTGCTGGCCGACGCGGTTGGGGGTATTGCGCCTTTCGGCTTTCAATGGTCCGGCGGCCAAAGCGGCCCTGCGCTCAACAACCTCGTTGCCGGCGAATACCCGGTTACCCTGACCGACGCTTTAGGCTGCTACAATACCGATACCGCTTTTGTGACCCAGCCGGAATTGTTGCAGGCCTCTATCACAGCCAATACCAATTTTGCCTGCGGCATCGAAGGCGTACTCACGGCTGCTGGAACAGGGGGAACACCACCCTACACCGCACTTTGGAGCGACAACAATATGGAGATCGTGCGTGACAGCACAGCAGCCGGATTTTATACCCTGATCCTCACTGATGCCAATAGCTGCATGGCCGATGCGGAATTTGAACTGCCCGGCGCGCCGGTTTTGCAAACCACCCATACCGAAATCCGCTGCGAAGGCGAGTCTTTTTTGTTTGAAAACCTGACCTACACCGCCGACACGACCTTGTGCCGAACCTATGCCGCTGCCGCCACCGGCTGCGATTCCATCCACTGCATCGAACTGGTGTTTTTTGATACGGTACTGATTCAGGAATTCCGCCAGATTTGCCTCGGCGAAACCACCGATTTTTATGGCGACCTGCTGAGCACCGACACGACCGTGTGCCGCATATTTACGACGCCCGAAGGCTGCGATTCCACCCGCTGTTTACAGGTGGAAGTCATCCGCCGAATCGGGCAAACCGCGGCAAGCATCTGCGAAGGAGAAACCTACCTCTTTGGCGGCAATGCCTTGAGCGCAGCGGGGCAATATTGGGACACCATCCCGATGCCCTCGGGTTGCGACAGTTTTGCCTTACTGACCTTGACGGTGTTGCCCATGCCGGTTCTACAACTCAGCACGGAAGGCAGTTTTTGCAACGGCGGGTTTGTGCGCATTTCCGCAGGGGGATTTCCGGCTTATCAGTGGTCGAACGGCGCAACTACGGCGTTCATTGAGGTGCAGTCCCCGGGACTGTACAGCGCCTCGGTCAGCGATCCAAATGGCTGCACGGCTTCCGCCAGCATTGAAATTCCTGCCGATGCGCGCATCGAGTTTGCGTATTCCGCCACTCTGCCCGACTGTTTTGGCGAAGCAAGCGGCGCGTTGCGTATAGATACGGCCTACGGCGGTCAATCGCCTTACCGCTTCGCCCTGAACGACGGCGTTTTTCAAACGCAACCTGTTTTTGGCAATTTGAGTGCGGGCAGCTACCGCCTGCGGGTAGAAGACGCCAACGGCTGTGGCGCGGAAGCGCTGGTGGAGATCCCATCGCCGCCGGCGCTGTTCCTAGACGCGGGCGAAGACCAGGTCATTCGCCCCGGAGATACCATTTCGTTGCAGGCAGTCGCCAATTTGTTGCCCGGACAAAGCCTGCAATGGCGGCCACCGACGGGTTTGGCTTGCGATACCTGCGCGGTTACCCCTGCATCTCCATTAGAAACGACCTTGTACGAAGTGGCGCTGAGCGACGCCAATGGCTGCACGGTTAGTGATGAAGTCTGGGTGCGCGTAGACCGCAGAGGCGGCCTCTATGTACCGAATGCCTTTTCGCCCAACGGCGACGGCATCAACGACCGGTTTTTTGCAAACACCGACACTTCCGTGCGACGGATCACCAACCTGTGCATTTTTGACCGCTGGGGCGCGTTGGTATTCGAGCGCAAAAACAGCCCGCCCAACGACCCGGCAACGGGCTGGGACGGCGATATTGGCGGCAAGCCGGCTATGCAGGGCCTGTATGTTTATGTTATAGAAGTAGAACGCGCTGATGGGGCAGCGGAGCAGTATTCGGGGGAGGTGGTGTTGGTAAGATAAGTTTGCAAGTAGGCAAATTGGCAAGAGGCAAAGCCTGTCCCAGCAGCGGGAGCGAATATCCAAGTGTATATTTGCCTACTTGCCAATTTGCCCACTTGCCTCTTGCCAATTTGCCTTTTGCAAATTTGCCTGCTTGCCAATTTCGTCCCGCAGCGTACAAAACTGTACGAATCCTACAACAAAAGCGTTAAGTTTCTACCTTTGCGGTGAGGACAGGTAAAATAAATGCTAAAAACCAGACCGGGTAAGCTTCCATAACAAGTGGCCCGGTTTTGTTGTTTCTATATCATAAAATCATCCAAACACATGATTAAAACGTTGCTTTATGGCAGCCTGTCTGTTCTGCTGTTCGCTTTGGTTTCCTGCAGCCAGTTTGACAATTTAGAAGACCTGGACGGCGCCGATTACAATGCAGAATTCGCTGTTCCCCTTGTGGATACTGAATTTTCGCTGCGCGATCTGCTTAAAAATTTCGAAGAAAACTCTACGCTTACCATTGACCCGGACGGGGTCATTCGTTTCAAATACAGCGGCGATGTACTCACCAAAACCAGTGAGGAAGTCTTTGAAGAAATCAACCGCGTGTTGGCTTTGGTGCCCATTTTTCTGGAGAGCGACCGCATTGCCCTGCCTTTTGCTTCACCCGATGGATTAGATATTGACCGGATGGAACTGAAAAGCGGCAAGTTTACCTACGCGTTGCAAAACGTTCACAGCCAGCCGGTTTTTGTCACCCTCCGGATTCCGGAAGTGGTGCAAAACGGTATGCCATTGACGATCACCACCTCGATTCCGGCTTACAGCGGAAGCGGTACGCCGCCATCGGTAGGCAATTTGTTTTCTCCGTTGCAATTGGATGGCTACACCATTCTTCCGGCAGCAAACGACTCCATTTATGTTGAATACACGGCTACTGACCCGATGGGCAACAACGTATTGCTGGGCACTTCTTCCGGCATTCTGATCCAGGATTTAAAGTTTTCTTATGCAGAAGGTTACCTGGGCAATCAGCTGTACGAAGGCGGCCGGGATACCATTGATATTGATTTCTTCGATAACTGGATTCGCGGAGATGTCTATTTTGAAGATCCTAAAATTACCCTCAATTTCGAAAACTCCTTTGGCATTCCAACCCGTTCGGTGGTCAATTTATTCAATGTCCTCACGGTGCGGCAGGAAGTGTTGCCGCTGGAAAGCTCGTTCATCAACAGCGGGGTGGATTTTCCTTACCCGGGATTGGATGAAGTTGGCCAGGTGAAACAAAGCGCGTTCGTTTTTACCAAAGATAATTCAAACATTGCCACGATCCTTGGCGCTGGCCCGGTTCAGTTGGACTACGATGTGGACGCATTTACGAATCCGGATATGAACACCAGCATCCGGGGGTTCATCACCGACAGCAGTTATTATAAAGTGCGGGTGGACGTTGAACTTCCCTTGTTTGGCCGGGCATTCGACTTTGTGGTGCGCGATAGTTTTGCGGTAGATTTTTCCAAATACGAGGAGATCACCGCTGCCGAATTTAAAATGGTGGCCGACAACTACCTGCCACTTTCGGTGGACGTGCAGGCGTATTTCCGGGATGAAAACGGCGTGGTGCTCGATTCCATGCTCGAAAGCCGCCAAAGGGTCATTGCCGCAGCGCCAACCAATACGGATGGCATTGCCACGGGTTTTGAACAAAAAATCACGTTTGCCGGCTATGATGCCTTGCGTTTCGACCGGATCCGCTTCGCAAAAGATATTTTCCTCGTGATCTCTTTTTCGACTTACAACGACGGCGACCGCTCTGTTAAGGTCCTTGCAGACCAGGCAGTTAAGGTACGGATGGGTGTTAAAGTTAAAACAGGCAATCAATAGTGCCGTGTCTGTCTTTATAGTCCGATAGCTGCGTTCATTTCGACTTCGCTCAATGACCGGTTGTTGAGCGTAGTCGAAACAAAAATCGGTCATTTACGTGAGTAAACTCCCGTTTTTGGGATAGAAAATGCCTTGCTCTCGAACTCTAAAGAGCAGACACCCGACTAAATGGACGGGCACTAAATAACAAATAATCATGCGTAAATTTATTTATATCCCTTGTTTGATAATTGGGTCTTTCATTATGCCCAATTTAGTCGGAGCCCAGCAAGACCTCAGTGCGCACCTCATGCGCCAAACCTGGCAAAGCAACCGCAGCAACCCTGCGCTGTTGCCGGATGCGCGGTTTATCCTGAGTTTGCCGGGGCTGCACAATGACTTTTTTATCGAAAACGTCACGTATGGCGACCTGATCCGGCAAAATTCGGAAGGGGAAGACGTGCTGGATGTGGATCATGCCATCTCCCTGCTGGAAACGAGCAACCTCATTCGCGAAAACCTGGATATCGAGACCCTGGGGCTGGGCATCCGCTTCGGGAAAATAGCCCTGACCGGCGGGCATGCCCTGCGGTTTCAGGCCCATTTGGATTATCCGAAAACGCTGCCGCAACTGGTGTGGCAGGGCAATGCCCAGTTTGTCGGTCAAACCGTGAGTTTTGGCCCGGACATTCAACTGCGCGGCTACCATGAGTGGAGCCTCGGCGCTGCTGCGGAGTTGTTGCCCGGATTGACTTTGGCCGGACGCGCAAAGTGGCTGAGCGGCGTGGCCGATGTGTCAACCAGCAAACGCAAACTCGAACTGACCACCAGCGACGATGTCTACCAATTGGAATTAGACGCCGATTTTCAGGTAAACTCTGCGGGCAGCCTGCGTTACAACAGCTTTGAAGACATCAGCCTCGATTTCAATTTTGGCGAATTTGATACTGAACGCCTCTTCTCAAAAAACAGTGGGTTTGCATTCGACCTGGGCCTCCGGTTCCAAAAAGGCAACTGGGATTTTGCCGCCAGCGTGACCGACATCGGCCAGATTGACTGGAAAGACGCGGTGAAAAATTACGCTTTTCAAGGCATTTACGAATACAAAGGTTTGGATGTGGCGCAAGCTATCCTGGAAGATTCCACCGATTTTGGTTCCGTACTCGATACCCTGGAAGCGCTCTACCAACCAACAGAAACTTCGATTGCATACCGCACAACTTTGCCCATGCGATCCTACCTGAGCGCCGTTTGGCAGTTTAATTCAAACTGGAGGTTTAGCGGGCTGGTGCACATGGAAAGCTTTGAAGACCGCACGTTTACTGCTTTTGCGGTTGGAGCAAGCGCTCAATTGCTTAAAATGCTGGAAGTGGGCGGCGTTTATTCGGCACGCAAAGACAGTTATGCCAATATCGGCATTAATGCGACCCTGAATCTGGGGCCGCTGCAGGTCATGGCGGCTACTGACAACATCCTCACCCTTGTGAACCCGAAAGCGAGCCATGGCGCCCATGTGCGGGTAGGGGTGAATTTGTTGTTTGGGAAATTTGAGCAGGAAGAATAACGGCTTGTACCGCCGAACTCCGATTCGGCACGACACATTTGTTGTTTGGGAAATTTGAGCAGGAAGAATAACTTTGTCCGCAAATGAATGCAGACATGAAATATTTGATTTTTGTTGTTTTTTTTATGACGGTGCTGGCAGCTTGCCAATCGAGCGACGGATCTAAAAATAGTCCGGAAGAAACGGCTGCCGCTGCGAATCCCGCCCAGGAACAACCCGCAACCACGACGGTTACCGCAACAACCCCGGAAGGCAGGGAACAACCGTTAGACAGCCGCATCCTCGACCAGCCCCAGGTCCGGGAAGCCATGAAAAAACTGAAACCAGGCGCAAAAAGTAACGTTACGGGCGGCGAGCCCATCCTCATCCGCAAGGTAAACCTGACCAATCCGATCAACGTGATGATGGCCCAGAAAGGCCAAAAAGTACATGAAGAAAAATGCGTTGGGTGCCATACGCTGGATACGCAAAAAACGCAGCTCAAGAGTTTAGCAGGCATTACCCGCCGCCGCAACCCGGAATGGATTATGAACATGATCACCGGGGTAGCGACCACGCTGGAACCGAATGCCGCAGCCATGCAGAAACTCGAAGCGTGCCCGTCGCGGCAACCCGCTACCCGCCTCAATGTTGAGCAGGCGCGGGATTACCTGGAAATGCTTCGATTGATGGATAGTAAATAGTTGAGTATTTGAGGAGCTGAGGATTTGAGTATTTGAGGAGCTGAATATTCGAGGAAGCGAAATATCTGTCGGGAAGTGTCGAATCCTCAAATCCTCAAATCTTCAAATTTTCAAATCTTCAAATCTTCAAATCTTCAAATTCCCCCTCATGCATCGCACCCTCATCACCTCCGATACCTTATCCGCCCACTTGTCTGATCCCAACTGGGTGATTGTGGATTGCCGCTCATCGCTGGCGGATCTGGATTATGGTCGTCGTGTTTACACAGAAAGCCACCTGCCCGGGGCGGTATATGCCAATTTGGAAAAAGACCTGTCGAGTCCGGTGATTCCGGGGCAGACCGGAAGGCACCCTTTGCCGGATATTGCGGCGCTGGCTGCGAAATTTGCTGCGTGGGGCATAGGAGAAGGCGTGCAGGTTGTCGCCTACGACGATCGTTCCGGGGGCATTGCAGCCCGGCTCTGGTGGCTGTTGCGCTGGCTGGGACACGAAGCCGTGGCGGTACTCGACGGCGGCTGGCAGGGTTGGATCGGGCAGGAATTGCCTACGACTGCTGCGATACCGGTTCCGACGCCGCGCAATTTTCAACCGAAACCCCATCCCGAAATGCTGGTAGATGTGGAACAGGTGGAAGCCATCCGCGGGGATGACCATTACAAGTTGGTGGATTCGCGGGAACAAATTCGCTACGAAGGCAAGCATGAACCCATTGACCCGGTTGCAGGACATATTCCCGGCGCTGTCAATTTGCCGTTTGCCAACCATGTTGGTTCCGACGGTCGTCTGACATCGCCAGAATCTATCCGCAACCAATGGCTAAATGTCCTGGGCGAAACCCCGCCTGAGCAAACCGTTGTGTATTGCGGTTCCGGTGTAACCGCCTGTTTCAACCTGCTGACCATGGAACACGCAGGATTGGAAGGCGCAAAATTGTATCCGGGTTCCTGGAGCGAGTGGATTGCCGACCCGGCGCGACCGGTTGGAAAAGCAGGGTAGGGGGGTATAAAAAAAAATCCGCTCCCCAATTGCTCAGGGAACGGATGGTGTTATGTTCAAGGGATTGGATCCAAACTGGTTGAATCCTGGTCAACTTTTTGCCTCTGCAAAAAGATTATCCCTTTTTTGTCGTTTTAGGCGCTGCCTTGGCAGTCGTTTTTTTCGCCGGTGCAGTTACTTTTGCAGCCGGAGCTTTTGCAGCTACAGCTTTTGTTTCAGTTGCTTTCGGTGCAGTTGTTTTTGCAGCCGGAGTTTTTGCAGCTACAGCCTTTGTTTCAGTTGCTTTCGGAGCAGTTGTTTTTGCAGCCGGAGTTTTTGCAGCTACAGCCTTTGTTTCAGTTGCTTTCGGAGCAGTTGCTTTTGCAGTCGTTTTTGCAACCGGTGCTTTAGCAGCAGGTGTTGCAGCGCTCGTCGCAACTTCATCAATTTTCACAACAGAATTGTATACGCCATAAGGAGTTGCGTGGTAGTCGTCAGCAGCCGGATCGTTTGCCCAGATGTTGCCATCCAGCAAATAGCGGAATTCGTAGTAGCGGCCTGCAGCCAATTCCAGCGTCGTTTCAAAACCCGCTTTGACGGATTTCATTTTCACGCCTTGTTCGTGGTTCCAGTTGTTGAAATCACCCAGTACCTGAACTTCAGATACACCGTTAATGGCTTCAGCAGGCAAAGTGAACGTTACTTTGCAGGTTGGTTTGTTCTTAAGATACTCCTTCTTGAGCATGAGTTATCAAATTAAGTTAGGAAAACGACTTAGTGTCAAAAATCCACTAAGTCATAAGCACGCACAAAGTTATTTTATACTTATCTGATAATCAAATCAAATGAAGAAATATTGTATAAACCTGTTCTGTAACCTGGAATGGAGCGTTTCGGATTTTTGCAAAAGAGCCAGAATAAAAGAAGCAGCTTTTGATAAGAACCAAACAGGATTTCTGAGCCATTGAAGACCGCAGAATTATGCATTAAATCTCAGCAGGCAAATTTTTTTAAAAAAGCGGTGTTAAATTTTTGTTAAGAACCAGGGGAAGAGGATATTATGCGGGAAAGTTGGGAGGGTTCAGTTGGCAGTTGGCAGGATTTTAGTTGGCAGGAGGACTGCACTTTTCGACGTGTTGGTTGCACTTCATGAAAAGTACAAGCACTCCTGCCAACTGATCCCTGCCAACTGCCAACTAAAAAACTGCCAACTGCCAACTGATTATTTCTCTTCCTCTTTCGCGTCCTGCTTATCCATCCGCTTCACTTTATTCCGGCTTTTGAACGGAATGTAGCGGTAGGGGCGATCCTGAATATCGGTAAAAAGAGAGTCGGCGCGGATGCCCAACTGATTCAGGTTGTTGTAGAGTTCTTCGTCTTTCATGAGTTTTCCAAGCGAACCCTTGCCGGTGTTGACATCGTTCACTAAGCCGGTAACGCCCGTCATCGCTTTGTCGGCAGAAGCGATGGTCGTTTTGAGGTTTGAAATTGCACCATTTAACTCCGCGATGGTTTTGGCGATGTCAGCCTCAGACAATTGCTTCATGGTGGAGGCGGCATCGTCAATGGTACTGCCAATCTGATCTTTTTTACCCGCTAAAGTTGAAGACAGTTTATTGAAATCGCTCAGGGTTCCACTGATTGCGCCCGAAGATTTAGCCAGCAAGCCATCTACCCTCGAGGTCGCAGAACTGAGATTTGCCATTGTACGCTGGAGGTCGCGCACGCTTTTGGCGACGGGGGAATTGCTGGAGTCGCTCAGCAACTGTGCATTTAGGGAGTCAATAATGTCCTGGAGGCCGGTTTTCAGAATATCCATATAAGCGCTGGCGTCTTCCTTTCCAAGCATTGAACCCAGCAAACCGCGGGTTTCTCCTTTAAGATAAGCTCCACTTTTGGCGCAATCTTCCCCCGAGCAAGGGCGCTCGTAAAAAAGGTCAATCGCTTTATCGCCCATAAAGGAAGTGGTCATGATCACCGCCCGGGTATCTTTCGGGATTTGGATGTCGCGATCCAGGTCGAGCAACACCCGCACCTTTTTTTCAATGTCTTCCGGCATCAGTTCGATGCTGCCTACGCTGCCGACCGATACGCCGTTGATGCGCACGGATGTCCCCACGCGAAGTCCGTCAACAGTAGGGTAAATAACCTGGTACATATTGGATTTTACGAGCAGGTTTTTTCCCATAATGAATTTATAGCCCCAAATACTCAGGGCAACTGCCACGAGTGCGAGCAGGCCGATTTTAATTTCTTTGGAAATGGTCATTTTGCTGACTTTAGAGATAAGATGTTAGATGTTAGACATTAGATGTTAGACATCTTAAAAACACGGGGAGCAAAGGTATGAAATTAATTTTTTGAGTATCTGAGTATCTGAGTATTTGAGGAGCTGAGTATTTGAGGAAGCGAAATATCTCTCGGGAAGTGTCAAATACTCAAATACTCAAATAACCAAATCCTCAAATCTTCAAATCCTACTTTACGCCGGCTTCGCGCATGGCCTGCTCCAAGGCAACCCGCTGACCGTACTTGTAGGCAACGATGAAAGCATCCGGAAATCCTTTCGATTGCAACACCATCCGCCCTTCATAAGCCTGGGTATAGTTTGAAAAACCACAGGCAATGCATTTATAGACGCCATTTTCCTCTACCACTTCGAGCAGGTAACCAGTGTTGCGCCATTTTGATTGCGACGTGTCGAACGCCTGGCGCGCTGCGGCCAACTGTACACAAAACTGGATGCCATTCACGGGCGTTCCGGCCGCGGGATTATTTTCATAAACGACTTTTTCCCGGAAAGGGGAATTGTTCGTTTCATAATTGGCCGGGGTAGCTGCACCGAAAATATAGGGTTCCGCTTCCACTTGTACCGGGGAAGCCCGCCTGGCGGGAGATTCATTGAAGACGGGTTGCACCTGCTCTTTTTTGGGCGTCTGCGGGACGCTTTTGGGCGGTTGCTCTACACTTTTGGGGCGTTCTGTTGCCGCGTATATGCCTCCAGGCTTGGACGGACTGGTTTTACTTTCAGCCGATAAGTGGAAATCAGGGACTTCCACCGCTTCTTTGTATTCTGAAAAAGCGGTGAGAATGGCGTTGGCCACCGTAAGTTGCCCTTCAGGAGAAGACAGGTAGGCCTCTTCCTGGGTATTGCTCAGGTAGCCCGTTTCAATCAAAACGCTGGGCATGGCTGCATTGCGCAGCACCATGAACCCGGCTTGCCGAACGCTGCGGCTTGGGCGCCCGGTTTGGGCGGCAAAAGCAGTTTCAATCCGTTCCGCCAGCAAGATGCTTTGCTCTAAGTAGGCGCTTTGGGCCATACTAAACAAAATATGGCTCTCCGGCGCGTTGGGATCGAAGTCGTAATTTTTTTCGTAATCCGCTTCCAGGAGGACGGCAGCGTTCTCCCTTTTGGCTACTTCTAAATTATGTTCTGCCCGATGCAACCCAAGCACATAAGTTTCTGATCCTTTAACTTGCGGTTTCCCGGGGATAAAATTGCAGTGGATGGAAATAAAAAGATCTGCATTGTTGCGGTTGGCGATGGCGGCCCGCTCGTGCAGGGGGACAAAGATGTCGGCATCCCGGGTCATAACAATACGAATATCAGGGTATTGCCGATGGATTCCGTCTGCGAGGTTGAGCGCGATGGCTAATGCCAGGTTTTTTTCCTGGGTGTTGCCGCCCAGGCATCCGGGGTCGTAACCGCCGTGGCCCGGATCAATAACAATTGTTTTTATACGATAACCCGCCTTTCCAATTAGGGTTTCTTTGATAACTTTGCCCGGCTCAAACGAAGCGCTCCCGATTTTATGGATTTCCGGGAAGATGCGGCGCGCTTCGCCAAAGCGCCTGATTTTTTTGCCTTCAGGCAAATCAGGAACTGCCGCGTCTGCTAAAGAAACGTTAAACAGGGAAAACAGAAGCGGCAGGATGAGCAGGAAGATCGTTTGCTGATGAGCCAGTCGTATCGTCATAGTATGTAAGGTACTGTTTCTGGGTTAGTTGACATACTTTCAGGTCTGATGGACGCAAAAGTCAAATTAAATGGCAAAATTAACGCAAATCGCTACTTGAACGCTAAACTGATTCATATAATTTTATTCCTGCTGCTCCCGGTTGCCGGCATGATGGCCCAAACGCCGGTGTCGGATACGTTGCCATTGCCCCTGTCTTCACAACCCGATAGCGCCAAACTCGTCTTAACTGACAGTCTTCCGGCTCCTGCGGATTCCCTGGTGGCGGACGTTCGGCAGTTTTCCCTTTCCAAAGATTCGCTCGATGCGCCGGTTGAATACGATGCCCGAGATTCCATGATTTACGATATTGCCGGACAAAAAGTCCACCTTTTTGGCAATGCCAGCGTCAAGTACCAAACCATTACGCTGGAAGCGGCACACATCATTTTTGACTGGAGCACGAATATTGTGACCGCCGGAGGGCTGCCCGACAGCACGGGCAACATGGCCGGCTTTCCTAAATTTACGGAAGCAGAGAACGAGTTCAATGCCAAGCGCATGGAGTACAATTTCCGAACCCGGAAAGGTTTTATTTATGAAGTAACCTCCCAGCAGGACGATATTGTGGTGCATGCGGCGCGTTCCAAATTCGTAGGCACTGCTGATACTAAAGATACTACGCAGCAACGACGGGATATCATTTACAGCGAAGACGCCATTTTTACAACCTGCACCCACCCGGAACCCCATTTTGGGATCCGAAGCTCCCGGCAAAAAGTGATTCCCAACAAATTGGTGGTCGTGGGCCCTTCCAACCTGGAAATCATGAACGTGCCTACACCGCTGTGGCTGCCCTTTGGTTTTTTTCCGATCAATAAAGGCCGGCGCACGGGGCTGCTTTTTCCGCGCGATTACGAATTTTCGCCGGCGCTTGGGTTTGGCATCAAAGACATCGGCTGGTTTTTTCCTTTGGGAGATAACTTCAACCTTTCCATCACGAGCAATATCTACCTTAAAGGCACCTGGGGGGTAAATGCCCGGTCCCAATACCGCAAGCGCTATAAATATTCAGGCAGTTTCGATTTAGGATTCGATTCCCGGCGCACCGAAAACCTCTCAGATGGCAGTTACAGCAACATCAAAGCGGTGCGCATCAATGTTTCGCACAATCAGGATCGGTCGGCGCACCCCAGCATCACTTTTGGCGGCAACATCAATTTTGAAACCAGTGGCTTTGGCCGAAGGGTTTACAACGACGCATACAACGTATTGAACAATACCCTGAACTCCAATTTCAGCTTCAGCAAAAACTGGCAGGACAAGCCCATGTCGCTCAATATCTCCCTGTCGCACGATCAAAACCGCCAGACTGGTTTAGTCAACGTATCGTTCCCGGTGGTTCAATTTCAAACCCAGACCCTTTACCCCTTCCGGAGTGAAAAACGCATTGGCCCCAAACGCTGGTATGAAGACATCACCCTTCGTTACACCTCGGAAGCGCGCAACCGGGTAAGCGGGGTGGATACTGCGTTTTTTACCAACGAAACCTTAAAAAATGCCCAGTATGGCATGCAGCAAAACGTCACTACGGGGACTTCCTTTAAAATTCTCAAATATTTCAACCTCAACCCCAGCGCTTCTTACCGCGAGGTCTGGTATTTCCGTTCGCTGCGCAAAAATTTTCTTCCCGGGCTCGATATAGACACCATTTTTCCGCAACAGGGGCCTGCTTTTTTTGACACCCTGTCATTCGGCCAGGTGATGGACACCTTTGTGACCGGCTTTGAAGCTTTTCGTACTTTTTCGGCGGGGGTAACGCTGAATACGCAAATTTTTGGAACCCTTAAATTTGGGAAAGGCTGGCTGCGTGGGATACGGCACGTTATGAAACCGTCCATTTCGTTCAACTTTTCTCCCAATTACCTGAATCCTTCGCTGGGATATTTCCGGCAAGTGGCGGATCCGGCAGACCCGACGGAATTTGATCAGTATTCCATTTTCCAGCAAGGGATATTCGGCGGCCCACCGTCCAGCGGCCGTCAGATGGGCATCAGTTATTCCATCAACAACATTTTTGAGGCAAAATATTATTCCAAAAAAGATTCTTCAGAACAAAAGCTCAAGTTGTTCGACAACATCGTTCTCGGCGGAAACTATAATTTTGCTGCCGACTCGCTCAAATGGAGTCAGGTCAACATCGGAGGAACCACGCGTTTTTTCAAAGGCGTCACCACCGTCAGTGTCCGGGCCGTACTCGATCCCTACATCAGCGTGGTGGATTCCCGGGGCGCCCTGAGGCGCGTCAACCGCTTAGCCTGGAATGAAAAAGGCAGGCCGCTGGAATTTGTAAGCGCAGGTGCCAGCTTTACCAGCGGGCTGACCGTAGGAAAAATCCGATCCCTTTTTCAGGGAAAAGAAGAAGAAGTCGTGGAAGACCTGCGTTCAGAACCCCAACCTGGCAGGATCGAAGAGACGGATTTCCTGAGTTTGTTTGAAAATTTCAGCATCAACCACAACCTTCAACTCGATTGGCGGCGCATGCCAAGCGGCCGCGATTCCTTTACAGTGTCCTTCCATTCTGTCAATTTGCAGGGCAGCATTCAGCTTACCCGAAACTGGAACATCAACATTGGCGGCATCGGCTACGATTTCAAAAGTAAAACAACGACCTATCCATACTTAGGCTTCAGCCGCGACCTGCATTGCTGGGAAATGGGCATGACCTGGGCGCCCGACAGGGGCACGTATTCCTTCTACATCCAGGTTAAACCAGGTACGCTGGATTTTATCAAACTCCCTTATCAGCGCAACAACTTCGACGCCAACCGCGCATTTCAATGATATTGTTGGTTGTTTGAAAAATTTTAAACAAAAAAGTGAATTTTAGTGTAAAAAAGGTGGGAGTTTTTCATTTCTCGTCCTATCTTTGTCTTATAATTCAGCTATTTGTGTGACTTTTTTCACACTTTACGTCTATTTCGCAGTCATTCAAAATCGCGCTGCGTAAAAATTCAATGCCATGAAACATGCTTTTACCTTTCTCTTGTTGTTGTCCTTCGCACATTTTGCAACTGCGCAAACTTTTCAATTTTATGAAAATGGCCGTCGGCCCCAGGTGAAACAAGCGGAAACCGGCGAAACGGGATTGGCCATTTATTATGCGGATTACCTGCACGGCGAACCGACTTCACTGGGAGAAACTTACGATATGAACCGCCTTTCGTGTGCCCACAACACGCACGCACTGGGCACTATGCTTAAAGTAACCCGCATTGACAACGGCGCATCCGTAACGGTAAGGGTCAATGACCGCGGCCCGCGCGCAGAAGGCTGTATCGTGCTGCTGTCCAAAGCTGCCGCCATTCAGATGGATCTTTTGAAATTGGGGAAAACCCGGGTTCGGGTTGAAGTAGTAGGGTATTCCGACCAAACGCCTGGTGCGCCGGTAGCTGCTTCCAGTTATGAAAGTGTGTCACGCAGCTATGGCTCAGGATTGACTGCGAAAGGCGTTGACCGCAGTGTCGCTGCCACGGGCAGCAACAATTATGCAACCCGCCAGCCCGTGGAAGCGTATGATAGTCCCCGTCCGGCACAGCGCCAGGTTCCAGCTGCGGTTCAAACAAACACCACAACCGCACGTGGCGTAGCAGGTGCCCAATACATCGTTCAATACGGTTCTTACCGCGATTACGACAATGCTTCCCGTCATGCGAGCACGCTTCGGGTGCAGGGAGCGTCGGACGCAGTGGTTCGCGAGATGAATACCCCGAATGGTTTGTTTTACAAAGTTACTTCGGCTGTTTTTGCAGATAAAGCCAGCGCCCAGCAACAGTTGGAAAGCCTGCGCAGCAGCAATATTTCGGATGGCATCGTAGTAACCCTTAAGTAAGGGCAATTTCAAATCAATCTATCTCCCCGGCGACAACTGGCTTCGTTGCTTTTGTCTATTTTTGCGGGGAGATTTATAATTAGTGTCTGTCTTTATAATCCGATAGCTGCGTTCGTTTCGACTCCGCTCAACGACCTTAGCTATCGGACTCTAAAGGCCAGACACGAGACTAAATGGCGGACACTATGTTGCATCCCGGCTGGGATGTGGCCAG
>JALHRK010000123.1 GCA_022841505.1 Saprospiraceae bacterium
CCGGTTCAAGGTTCTCAGGGCAAGTCATTTCGAACACGTAGATGCCGGTATCGCAGGTGATTTGCGTGGCATGAGCGCACGCTATAATGACCGTATCCCTGCCCACCACACAAGGCGGCGCGGTGTATTCCAGCAGGTTGGCGGGAATGAAATCGCCCAACAAGATCGCATGGCCCAGCGTGGGAAGCGTTACAATATCTGCAACATTCCAGGTTGGATAGCCTAAGTTGCCAATGTACACCGTATCCCCGCAGGTGATGGGGTGGACTTCAGTAAAAGTTTGAGCAGAGATGGAATGCCCGAAGGATCCTACAAAACAGAGGGCGAGTAGTGCTTTTTTCATAAGACAAGTGTTTTATTAAGGAAGACACCCGAATCGCCGAAACCGTTGGCTGAAGCTACAATCCACGTATAGAACCGAATCGGAGCAATGCTTCCATAAACTCTTCTTTCCTTCTGCGGGATATGGGCAGTTTGGCGCCATCAGACAACAGCACATAGCCCCCATCCTCCCGAAGGACTTTTTGTGCGAAATGCAGGTTAATGATGTGTGATTGATGGACCCGGAAAAAAGAATTCTCTGGCAAGAGTTCTTCAAAATCTTTGATGGTGCGGGAAACGAGAATGCGTTCTCCCCCAAATACAAATACCGTTGTGTAGCCGGCGTCCGATTCTAAGCGGAGAATATCTTTAACTGTTACCAAATGAAGCGCTTCCGCTGACGGGAGGGCAATTTTTTCAAATACCTGTTTATGCTGAGTGGTCAATAGGTTGGCCAATTGCCGGGGAAGCCATTCCGACATTTGCCGGGTGGCCTTGTCTACTGCAGCAACCAGGTCTTCAGGATCAAAGGGTTTCACTAAAAAATCCAATGCGCTGTAGCGAAACGCCTTGACGGCAAAGGTGTCAAATGCTGTAATAAGAATTACCTGAAATAACTGGCCAGTCCACCGATTCAACAAATCAAACCCGGTGCCGTCTTTTAAAGCAATATCCAACAATAGAAGATCGGGGGTTGTTTTTTGAAGCAGACTAATTCCTTCTTCGACACTTCCTGCTTCGCCCGCAATGTACACGTCGGGCCTTCTTGCTTCGAGAATGGTTCTGATCAAGAGGCGGGCAGCCGGTTCATCGTCAATTATGGCTACTGATAACATGTCATTTCCAAGGGTTTGTCCGCTCCGAAGGTAATGGCTTTATTGGATTTCAGGAAATACTTACCAGATTTAGGAGGCAATTAGGCCAACACGATTTCCACTCGTGTTCCCCCGCCTTCATTCTTTCCGGAGTGAATGGCAGCATTCGCATATTGATCGGCTAAAGCCAAACGGCGGGTAGCAAGCTGTAGACCATAGGATGTGCGATTGGAGTTTCCATCATTCACCTGCCGGAAGCCCGAACCATTGTCTTCAATAAAAATGCGGATGCCGGTGTCGCCATATTTTTCGAAGCGCAACACGATCAACCCATCCCCGGACTTGCCCTTCATCCCATGAACGATTGAATTTTCCACAAAAGGCTGGATCAGCATGGAAGGCAAAGCCGTTTCATAAAGGTCTAATTTTTCATCCACGTGAATTTCATATTGGAAGGCATCGTAAAAGCGCAGGTGTTCTAAGGAAAGGTAGTTTTCCAAATAGGCAATTTCGTCTTCCAAAGGAATTTGTTTTTGAAAAGAGCTGTGCAAAGCCTGCCGGATGAGTTTGGCAAACCGTGCTAAGTAATTAGCAGCCTTGTCCTTGTCGTTCGTTGCGATGAATCCTTGTATGGAGTTGAGGCAATTAAAGATAAAATGTGGATTCATCTGGGCTTGCAAAGCCCGACGCTCCAGCTCGGACATTTGTTGTTTTATGGCAAACTGGCGCTTCAATTGCCCCGTACGATATTTGTACATCCAAAAAATGGCGCCTCCTATTGCGATAGCCAGCAAAGCATAAAAAAGTCCGGTTTGCCACCAGGGCGGGCGAATGGAAATCGCCAATACTGTGGATGCGCTCCATTGCCCTACTTCGTTTTGTGCCTGTACCTCAAATTGATAGGCGCCATGTTGCAAGTTGGAATAATTCACTTCGCGGCCAAAAGTATTCGTCCAGGAAGTACGCTCATTGATCTTTAAACGGTAGCGATAAGCAATTTGAGCATTACTGCGAAAGTGCAGCGCGACCCACTCAATGCGGATATCTGAGCTATCATATGGGAGATTGATGTAGGTTTCTGTTTCGTATGCCCGGCCATTGATGGCCACCTGCTCTATGACGGGTGGAGGCATGGGCGCCCCCGGTAGTTTTTTCTTCATCCGCATCAATCCTTTTTCTGTAGCCAGCCAATAATATCCATTTGCCATAGCTATCTGATGAACCGCATTGGAGGGCAGTCCGTTTTTTACGCTGAAGTTTTCCAAGTGTTGTCTGTCAGCACTGATCCGGCTTGCGCCTCGTTCAGTACAAGCCCACACGGCGCCGCCTGGTTCTATAAACAAGCGGTTGACCCTGTTGGAAATCAAGCCCTGAGCTTCACTAATTACAAAAGGTAACGCACCACTATCTGGCTTCCAAAAGGCCACCCCGTAGCCTTTCGGGGAAAAAACAATGGTAGAATCCGGGAGTGCCAGGAGGTCATATGCGGGCTGTTCAAATGCAGGATGCGCTATTCCAGGGGGCAAGAGTTGTCCTTTTTTGTATTCTGCCAAACCCATGTTGGTACTCGTCCAAACCCGGCCGCCGGGGCCAACACAAACTGCATAGAAACGCATCCTTTTTTTTAACCCAAACACCGTGTTTTCTAATTGAACACGCTTTTCCAGATCTAGTAAAACAAGCGCATCCGGGGACGCCGACCACAGTTTTTTACCGGGGTGACAGGCAAAGCGTGTACCGGACTGAGACCTTTTATGGGGTAACGGGTTTCCTTCAACAGAAAACAGGTTATCTAACCATTTCTCTTTATGGTACATAGAAAAATCATGCCCGGCGCAGAATAGCATCTGATTTTCGTCGTCATAATACAGCGTATTCAGGAATTTCAGGGTGCCAGGCGAGATGTCCCGGCATTCCTTGCGAAAAAGGTCAAGTTCAAATACCCGACCATTATACGTGCCGAAATAAAGACGCCCGGCACCATCTGCAACAACGCCTTTTACTACATCTTCAGCCATTCCCGGAAGTCCTTCTGCAATACCGGATTGCAGGGAAGGCGTATAAAAAAGGCCACGCTCCTGGCTACCGAACCAATACCCTCCTTCCCGATCTTTGAAGATATTTGAAATGCTAAGTCCTTCCAGAAAGGAGTCCGCTATTTTCCCACGTTTCAAGTCATCCACAGAAGCAAAGCGCCGCACCCCACCTCCACGCCGGTGGCCAACCAGCAGACTGCCATCTTGTTCTTCCAGGATCCAAACAATTTCTTTGTCGTACGTCCCCCACCATTGCAGTGAAGCGTCTTGAAATAAATAAAGATACTGCGCTCTGCCAACGAGATACCGCCCGCCACTGAGCTTATTTCCATAATGCATTAATAAGTTACTCCTGACAGGATTGGGTAACGCCAGTGTACTTAGCCCTTCGCTGTGAAGGTATAAAGGCGGGAACGGCTCAAATGGATTGTTCAAGTCCAAACGCGGCACAAAAGCGCTAATCACACGGCCCTTCCATTCAAACAAATGGGTATCTGTGCTATCTGGCCGATACAACACCTGATGGCCGCCGTTTTTGTCAAAATGCAGAATGCCTAAATTATAGGCAGAAAGCCAGATTTCTTCTCCGCAGCCTTTTACAATGATACTGTGTAAGATACTAAAGCGAGGCTTTAAGCTGTCGAGTACCGCATTGTACTTCCACGGGTATATGTGGCCGTTCTCGTGGTAAAAAACCCGACCCTGGAAATCTGCCCACCACATACGCCCACAGGAATCTTCCATCATACCGGGGCACATGACAGATGTAAAATTGGCCTGTAGCGTATCGGGAAACTGTTCGAACTGGTAGCCGTTGAAGCGGCAGACTCCGTTGTTGGTACTGAACCACATATAGCCCTGGTGGTCTTGCTGAATGGCAAAGGTTTCGTTGCTGGGCAAGCCGTCGTCGGTGGTGTAATTGCGAAAAACGGGAGTAAAACGCAAGGGAGCCTGAGCAGATGCGGAAAGAATTAAGAACCAACCTAAAAGCGAGGGCAAGAAGTGCTTCATTGGTCGTGGTGTTTGCAAAATGCACCCGGGGTAACACCTGTTGAAAAGGTATCACCTCCGGGTTCCTATTTCCTACTCCGCGAAGCGGTAACACCTTCTGAAAAGGTATCACCTCCAGGTGTTACTGCTTCACAAACCGTCTCACCAGCACGGACTCTGCCGATCGGAAACTCAGCCAATATACACCCGCTGGCAGCGCAGAAACATCTATCCGTTCCTGAAAATCGCCGGATTGGCGATGCCAAGGGATGCGCCGAATGACACGACCGGCCACGTCAGTGAGGCTAATTTCCAATAAACCGGTTTCAAAATTCTGGCCATTTACCTGCAAGACTTCACTCACCGGGTTAGGGTGCAACGAAAGGGACGGCAATTGTTTCAACGGGGTTTCCGTATCCACAATCAACTGGCACAACGTATCTGAACCGCAGGCATTGGTCGCGATCAGGCAAACTTCAAAATTGCCGAGGGTATTATAGGTGTAAACCGGATTTTGTTCGGTAGAAGTGCCGCCATCGCCAAAATTCCAGAGCCAGGAGGTAGGGCTATTGACCGAAGCGTCCAGAAACAACCGCGTAAATGCGGTTAAATCGGACACAGAAAAAGCAGCTTCCGGCCCAAGGCAGGTAATCACCAGGGTACTGCAATGTTGCAGACTGCCGCAGTCGTTGGCTGCTTTTAAGCAGACCAGATAGGTCCCCGGCGCATTATAAAGATGCTGTGGATTTTGCTCCATAGACATGTTGCCGTCGCCGAAATCCCAGGTCCAGGCATTGGGATCGCCATTGCTCACATCGCTAAAATTAACGGTCAAGCCATCAATGGCAAAAGAAAAACCAGGGGATGGCGCATCGCAAGTCACGGTGATCAGCTCGCAACGCTGGGTGTTGCCGCAGACGCTGGATACATTCAGGCAAACTACATAACTATTGGCTTCGGCGTAGGTATGCTGAGGGTTTTGTTCTGTTGAGGTATTGCCATCGCCAAAATCCCAGAGCCAGGTATTGGGTTCGTTAAGAGAAATATCAAAGAAGTTGATTTCCAATCCATTGGGGTTGACCTCAAAATCGGCTTGTGGGGCAATACAACTAATGGTGACCACCGTGCAGGATTGGTCTGTTCCACAAAGGCTGATTGCCGTCAGGCAAACCTGATAAGTACCCGGTGCAGCATAGGTATGGAGCGGGTTTTGGACAGAAGCCGTGGTTCCGTCTCCAAAACTCCACTGCCAGATCAGCGGTTCGTTGGAAGAAACGTCCTCAAATTGTACTTGCAGTTCGTCAGCCTGAAAAGAGAAACCGGCATTCGGTGCTGCGCATGCGACTGTAATACTCTGACAGGTCTGGCTGCTACCACAGATGCTGGTTGTGGTGAGGCAAACCTGATAAGTGCCCGGCAAGGCGTACGTGTGTGCCGGGAATTGTTGGGTTGACGTGGCGCCATCTCCAAAACTCCACTGCCATTGCGTAGGCTGGTTCATTGTGGCATCCAAAAAATTTACCTGCAACTCGTTGGCGCTGAACAGAAAAACTGACTGTGGCGGCGCACAGGCAACGGTCAGCGACTGGCAACTTTGGGTGCTCCCGCAGAAGCTGACTGCGGTCAGACAAACCTGGTAGGTGCCGGGGAGTCCATAAGTATGTGCCGGAAATTGTTGTGTAGACGTTGCGCCATCGCCAAAGCTCCACAACCACTGCGTTGGTTGGTTCGAGGATTGATCCGAAAAGTTGTACTGGAGGCCATTTTGCACAAAATTAAAAGTAGCCTGGGGTGCAGCGCAAGTGACCGTTATTTGCTCGCAATGCTGGGTTGTACCACAAACATTGGTTACGGTTAGACAAACCTGATACGTTCCGGGTAAGTTATAAGTGAAAAATGGATTTTGCATACCGGAAGTAAAGCCGTTCCCAAAAGTCCACGACCAATGAATTGGATCATTGGTGGATTGATCCGAAAAATTATAAAGCAATCCGTTTTGTTGGAAGCTGAAACCGGCTACCGGCGCCGCACAGGTTACAGTCACTTGTTCGCAGTGCTGGTCGGTTCCACAAAGGCTGGTTGCGGTCAGACAAACCTGGTAGACCCCTGGCTCCGCATAAGTATGCTGGGGATTTTGTTGCGAAGCGGACCCGCCATCTCCAAAAGTCCATTGCCACTGGGTAGGTTGATTGGTTGTTTGATCCAGAAAAGCGTACTGCAACCCGGTTTGTTGCAGCGCAAAGTCGGCCAATGGCGCCGCGCAGGTCAGGGTAACCGAGCTACAGCTTTGGGTAACCCCGCATATACTGATGGCGTCGAGGCAGACCTGATAGGTTCCCGGTTGTGCGTAAGTATGCTGGGGATTTTGAACATTTGACGTGTTGCCGTCTCCAAAACTCCACGACCATTGGGTTGCGCCGTTGGTGGATGCATCCTGGAAAGTCACGCTCAACTCGTTGGTCGTTTGGGTAAAAGCTGCCTGCGGAGCGCTGCAACTAACCGTTATGGCCTCGCAAACCTGAGAAGAACCGCAATTGCTGGTGGTGGTCAGGCAAACCTCGAAACTCCCGGGGAAAAGAAAAATATGTTGTGGGTGCTGGAGGTTAGAAGTGACGCCGTCGCCAAACGACCATTCCCATTGGGTTGGACTGTTCACAGACTGATCTGCAAATGAAACGCTCAATTGGCTTAGCGTGAATGTAAAATCAGCCTGCGGGGCCGGACAGGACACGGTCAGGGTCTGGCAGGTTTGGGAACTGCCGCACACGCCGCTTACCGTCAGGCAAACCTGGAATACACCGGGGCCTGTATAGGCATGAGTGGGGTTGGCTTGCGAAGAAGTTCCTCCGTCTCCGAATGTCCAGCTATAGGTGTCCACGCCGCCGGAAAGCTGGGACGTGAAGTTGTGGGTTAACCCAATCCCCTGCGTTACAGAAGAGAAGGTTGCCTGCGGGGGAGCGCAGGTCACCGTGATCACCTGACAAACAGATACCGAGCCGCATGGGCCGTCCGCAATCAGGCAAACGTTGTAGGCGCCTGGAAGCGCAAAGGTATGGATTGGATTTTGGGCCGTTGAGGTGCTGTCGTCTCCAAACGACCAGGAATAGGAAGTGATGTTAAAATTGGCATTGCCGTTAAAGACAACTGCAAGATTATTGGGGGTGTAGGAGAATCCCGCTTCAATGCTGGTGCAGGCCACCGTAATCGTCTCACAAATTTGTGAAGTTCCACAATTGCTGCTGGCTTCAAAGCAAATTTGGTAGATACCGGGGGTAGGAAAAGTATGCTGCGGGTTTTGCTCCGTTGAAGTTGTGCCGTCGCCAAAGCTCCAGAGCCATTCGTTAGGCCCGCCAAAGGTCTGGTCGTCAAATGCGACCGTTAACCCATCAGCTTCCTGCGAAAAACTGGCAATTAAAGGCTGGCAGTTCACATTGACCGTTTTGCAAATCTGGCCGCTTCCGCAAATGCCACTCACCTGGAGACAGACCAGATACAAGCCGGGTGTTGCATATTCGTGTACCGGGTTTGCCTGGGTGGAAGTGACCCCATCACCAAAATTCCACAGCCATTGATTCGCCCCAATGGTGCTTTCATCGGCGAAAGTCGCTACATTATCGTTATTGATCAGTGTTTGAAAGTTAAGCGTTGGCGCACAAAAGCTTGCTTCCACCACCACAAGGGTTGAATTAATGGTCGGGTTTACAACCCTATCTACAACCCCGGAAGGCCATCGCACGACCAAACTGTCAATAAATCCGGCCTGCCCCAGCCCAAAGTGTTTGGTCATCGAAGTCTGAATACCATAGCTTTCTCCGCTGCGAACCTCCCGGATTTGTTTCCCCCAGGGACCATATACTTCCAATCGCGCGCCAATGCCGTTGATGTTGGATACCACGCCGCGAAGGCGTACTTTGAAGTGGTTATTGCTGGTATTGTTGTTGATAAACAGTTTATCCGGAGTAGTACCGGAGCTATTATAGCCATTCCCGAAAACGGCAATGACATCCATATGCCCATCGTCGTCTAAGTCGCCGGTTGATGCCGTATGAATGCGCCCAAATGTTGGAAATGCATTGGGCTGGTTCGTAAAAGTCTGATCCCCATTGTTCCGAAAAAGGCAATGGTTGTTTCCAATAGACGTATAAAGGAGGTCTACAAACCCGTCATTATCAAAGTCTTCGAACTTTACCTGAAGGCCTGCTCCAGCGGCAGTAAGGGCGGCGGTCATGCCGCTTTGGGCGGTGATATCAATAAAAGTTCCAAAATTATTGTTGACATACAACTTGCTGGTTTGGTCGTGTGTAATGAGGAAACAATCAAGGTCGCCATCGTTATCAATGTCGGCAAAATCGGCAGCCCAGGACTGTGCGAGCGGTCTCAGCCCCGCCTGCTGCGCCACTTCGGTAAAATTTCCGAATCCGTCATTTTTAAACAACAGATTCAATCGCCGGCCATCCATTGGGTTTGTAACCCCGATCCGGCATTTGGCAAGAAAGAGGTCTAAGTTTCCATCGTTGTTGTAGTCCAGCCAGACCGAGCCGTAATTTCCGGAATTATCAGACGGCACGGTTGATTTGGGGTAGATTAACGAAGTATCCGCTACATAATTGCCGCTTCCGGTATTGCGGTAAGCCTCGCTGATGCCATCGTCGTTGCAGGCAAAAAGGTCAATCAAGCCGTCGTTGTTGATGTCGGCAAAATTGGAACCTTGTAAAAATATTGGAGATACGTTTAACGTAGTTAAGGTGTAATTAGTAGCCGAAGCGTTGGCTTTTAATAGCTTGAGTCCGTTGTATGCGCCTCCGGAAAAAATATCGTTGTAGCCATTCCGGTCCACATCCGCAATGCAAAGGCTCCACTGGCTTCCTAACGATTGCCCATAAGTGAACCCGGTGAATGCCCCACCGCCAGCCGTCTGGTAGTCTATCCGCAGCGTCTGGGTCAGGTCAAGACGAACGATGTCGTCGAGGCCGTCCCCATTCATGTCCGAAACCCCGATTGGGGTGCCGCTTTTGGTGGCTGAATTAAAAAGCCAGGAAGACTGGTCAGAAAAGCTGAATTGGGCGTTAGCGAGCCTGCAACAAAAGGTCGCAAAGAGTAGAAGTTGCCATTTCATAGAGATCATAATTGTTTGAAGAAATCGGTACGGGAAAATGATCTGATAAAGATAGGCAAACTTTGAATTGGATAGCAGAGCTTCGTGATATTATCTGTATGAGCGGATATTGTTGCGTAAAAACACCTATTGCTATACAAAAAATTTTGTTTCTACGACATCTTTTTTTGACAAATTCTTGACAAAGTGGAAAGAATATTACTACCTTTCGGTCGTGATTGAGAAATCAATCTGCAAAGAACAGACTAAAAAGCATCAAGAATAACATCAGAGAGAGCGCGTTTAGAGGGCCCCATTACCGTAAGGCAGTGGGGCTTACTTTATAGCGTCTGTCTGTATAGTCCGATAGCTGCGTTATGCGAAGGGCCAAAATTGGTCATTTACGCGAGTAAACTCCCACTTTTGGCCCTTCGCATGCCTTGCTCTCGAACTCTAAAGAACAGACACCAGACTAAATAGGCAGACACCATTCAGACCTTCCTTTATTCAGGATCTACTCATAATCAAACACTTCTTACAGAGCTGCTATTACATTCGCAGCAATACGCGCTTCGATCTCTTCTGTACTGGCTTTTTGGAATGATTTTCCGGTAATGCGTTCATACAGCTCGATGTAGCGTTCCGAAATTTCTTCCACAAAAGCATCTGGCATCACGGGCATCAATTGATTTTCCAACCCCATGAAACCATGGGCCATCAACCACTCCCGCACAAATTCTTTGGAAAGCTGCTGTTGGCGCTCACCTTTTGCCTGTCGTTCCTGGTAACCTTCCGCATAAAAATAGCGGGAGCTGTCCGGCGTATGGATCTCATCTATAACATAAACCAACCCGTCTTTTTTCCCAAACTCGTATTTTGTATCTACCAAAAGCAAGCCTCTTTCTTCGGCCATTGCCGAACCGCGCGCAAACAGGCGGCGGGTATAATCTTCGAGCACTGCATAATCTTCAGCACTCACCACTCCCCTTTCAAGGATTTCTGCTTTGGAAATATCTGCATCGTGGCCTTCATCCGCTTTTGTAGTCGGCGTAATCAATGGCTCGGGAAAGCGGTCGTTTTCCTGCATCCCGTCCGGCATCAATACGCCGCAAAGGTTGCGTTCGCCCGTTTGATAAACCCGCCAGGCATGCCCGGCCAAGTAGCCCCGGATCACCATTTCCACCCTGAAGGGCTTGCAGGCGTACCCGATGGCAACATTCGGATCAGGGGTACTGAGCAGCCAGTTGGGTGCAATGTCGCGGGTGGCTTCCAGAAAATGCGCGGCAACCTGATTGAGCACCTGGCCTTTGAACGGAATCGGTCGTGGCAGGATGTGGTCAAAAGCCGAAATGCGGTCGGTAGCAACCATCACCAGCTTTTCGCCAACAGTGTATACGTCCCGTACTTTTCCATGGTAAACGGCGCTTTGCCCCGGAAACTGAAAATTCGTTTGCAAAATAGCCTTGCTGCTGGTGGAATTCATATTGCCCGAATTAGGATAATTGTTCAAAGAATGCCCGGATTTCTGTTGATTGCTCCAGTTTCATTCTGCCGCTGAGAATGAGGCGCACTTCCCTGCGGCGGGGTGCACTATCGTAGCGTTGTTGTTCAATTTCGGTAAGCGGAATAACTTCCGGTGCGGTTTGGGGCTTGCCATTGATGTCGTCCAATGCCACAAAAGTATAATAGGCATGGTTGCAGCGGTGCGGATTCCCACCTTTTACGTCGGCGGCAAACACTTCAACGTACACTTCCACCGAGCTGTTGAAAGATCGGGTTACGCTGGTTTCGATCGTGACGACCTCTCCCAGGCGGATTGGGCGCGTAAAGGACACGTGGTCTACAGATGCAGTTACCACGTAGGCTTCGCAGTGTCTTCCCGCACAGATCGCGCTTGCGATGTCCATCCAACGCAACAGATTGCCTCCCATTAGGTTGTGCATAGAATTGGTGTCATTGGGCATCACCATTTCCGTCATCACAGTTTTGGAGTCGGCAACTTTTTTTGGCTTTAATTTCTGGCTCATAGGTTGTCTTTATGGTTCAAAAGGGCATCCGCTTAACGGATCATTACCCCTTTTCTGTTAATGAATGGAATGGAAGTAAAGTTCGACTCAGAGATACTGCCTTCCACAAAAATGTATTTTTTGTCGTACATATAGCCATCGAACACAAAACTGATCCAATACTCGTTCGTCAGGTGGAAAAGCCGGGACTGGATGGGTTCAACCGGAACAAAACTCAGCGGGCCAATTTCTTCAAAAAAATGGCGCAGTACGGTTGTCCGTACTTTTTCACCTTCAATTTCTCCGTACCCTTTAGAGTTGATCAATACACTGTGAATTGCAGCATCGCGAAGATTCAGGATGTAAATATCCCAAAGTTCGTCATCAAGACCTTCCGGCCCGCGAGGCACCACGGCAACAGCCAGGTCCTCCACTTTTAAAATCGGGATGTCTTTCTTCATGGAAAGCGTAATGTGCATAGTTCAAAAAGCCCGCGAAGGTAACCTTTTATTCGGAAAATTCAAATTCAAAAAGGGTGGAAAAATGGACTTTTAACTTAGCCTTTACTTCTTCCACATCAATAGGGCGGTTTAATTCCAGTTGCATGGAAGTCACGCTTTTATCTGCATCGGCGATGCCGCAGGGAATAATGTTTTGGAAATGCTTCAGGTCGGTGTTCACGTTGAATGCAAAACCGTGGAGGGTCACCCAGCGGCTCAGGTGAACGCCAATGGCACAGATTTTCCGGCGGGGTAACCATCCGGTTGCCGGAAGCCAAACACCAGTATACCCTTGCTCCCGATCGGCCACAATCCCATATTCGGCCAGGGTGCGGATAACGGCTTCTTCCAGGCTGCGGACGTACCGATGAACGTCCGTAAAAAAACAATCCAGGTCAAAAATCGGGTATCCTACAATTTGCCCGGGGCCGTGATAAGTAATGTCCCCTCCCCTGTTGATTCGAAAAAACTGAAACCCCTGTTTTTCCAGCGATTTTTCATCCAGCAACAGGTTGGCGTCCGTGCCGCTTTTGCCGAGGGTGTAAACCGGTGGGTGTTCGCAAAACAACAGGTAATGGCGCTGCAGTAATGGCGGCAAACCCTCGCTTGCCCGCTGCCGGTTCTCCAGTTTAAGTGCGACCAATTCACGGTGCAGGCTGGTTTGGTAGTCCCAGGCCTGCTGGTAATCCATCTGCCCTAAATCCTGAAAAACAACCTGTTGAATGCTTGTTGTGTGCAAAATCTGTTTTTTTTACCGAGTTCAAAAGTAAGCTCTTTCATTACTTGAACAATAAAGAAATGGCGTATATTTGATGAGTACAATGCGCTTTTTTTCTCCTTACTTAAATGTCATTGTCCTATGAAAAGTTTTTCCACACTCCTTGCTTGTTTCACCCTCACCCAACTGCTCGCACAACCTGCACCGGATTTTACCGTCACGACTTCAACCGGGCAAACCATCCACCTGTACGACGACTTATTAGATCAGGGCAAAACGGTGGTACTCAAGTTGTTCTTTACCACCTGCCCACCTTGCAATGCGATGGCTCCGTTGATGGAACCTTTCTACCAGGAATGGGGCGGCGGTGACGCCGATGTTGAATTCATCAGCCTGAGTATCCAGGCTTTCGACAACAATGTCAAAGTCAATATGTACAAACAGCTATATGGTCATACTTTTCCGGGGGTAGGCAGCCAGGGAGGTAGCTTATCAGCGGTGCTCCCTTACACCACAGGAACTTTTGGGGAATTCCTCGGAACCCCAACTTTTGTAGTCATTGCGCCCGACGGAACGGTGCGGTTTAATCCGCGCGGAGCCAGTCATGCCGCCACACTTGACTCCGTTGATGTTGCCATCCAGCAGACCGGCGCAGTGAAGCCGCCGGTGGATTACCTTGCGACCGGTACCGTCATATTCGGAGACGGACAGGCAGGGGTTGCAGGGGTTGCCATTGGCATTGAAGGCATTTCAGATGCATTAGATACGACAGATGCGAACGGCAATTTCAGCTTTATAGCAAGTCTTACACCGGGAATTTCCTACACCCTGAAAGCGGCTAAAGATACCAACTACGTCAACGGGATCAGTACTTTAGACGTGATTAAAATCCGACAACACCTGCTTGGTGTGGCGCCATTTACATCCCCTTACCAAATGCTGGCCGCAGAGGTAAGCGGAGAAAACCAGATTTCCAACTTAGACCTAGTGCTCATGGCGCAACTTATTCTCAGCTTGACAGAACACCCGGCAAACAGCGCGCCATCCTGGATTTTTGTGGATCCTGATTTTGTGTTTCAAAGCCTTGGTCAGACTTTTGTACAATATACCTCCGGTGCGGCCAACCTGCGGTTCACGACGGCAACTGCCGGGCCGTTGATGCTTCGGGGGATCAAAAAAGGCGATATGAATGAGAGTGCAGATGGGGGGGAATAAACTACTTTTTAGCGTATAATTTGTCAAAAATAAACCACCCCAACAGCACCAATGCGGGCAACGCAACCACCCACAAACTTGCCCCATGCCGCTTCAACATCAATCGAAGCGCCAAACTTCCGATGAGCGCTCCGATGACCAAAACCGTAAACCAGAGGTTCAGATCAGTCGCCGTAAAGCTACGCCGAAAGCTTTTCCCAATCACCATCAGTGCTGCGACAGCGAGGTTAAAAAACCAGAAGAGCCAGAACAGAAAGCCCATTTTTTATAGTTGTTAGTTGATCATATTTGATGAATGATGTGGAGAAATAAAGACGAATTTAGCTTATTTATGTATTTTTGACGTATCCTTGACGTATTCTTTATCAAACCTTATTCACATTAATGTACCTGTTAGGCTACGACATAGGAAGTTCTACCATTAAGGCAGCGCTTGTCCGTATTGACACCCAGGATACGGTGGCCATCACCCAGTATCCCGACCAGGAAATGGACATGCTGGCGCGGCACGGCGGGTGGGCAGAGCAACAACCCGAAGTTTGGTGGCAGCACTTTTGCTTAGCGACCCAGCGCCTTTTGGACAAAGCCGATATAGCTCCTGATGAGATAAAAGGAATTGGTATTGCTTATCAGATGCATGGCTTAGTGCTGATTGACAAAGACCAGCAAGTGCTCCGCCCTGCCATTATTTGGTGCGACAGCCGGGCAGTAGCCATTGGCCAGCAAGCATTTCAGGAAATTGGCGAGGAGTATTGCCTGAGCCACCTGCTCAATTCACCGGGAAATTTCACGGCGTCGAAGCTCCGCTGGATCAAAGACAACGAGCCGGAAGTCTACGAAAAAATAGATAAAATTCTTTTGCCCGGGGATTTCATTGCCATGAAGCTGACCGGTGAAGCCGTGACCACCATACCCGGCTTGACAGAAGGCATATTTTGGGATTTTAAAAAAAAGGAACTCGCCCGGGAGGTGCTTCAATACTACCAACTCAACGAACACAACCTCGCTGACAGGGTACCGACTTTTTCCATTCAGGGCAGGGTGACCGAAAAAGCAGCTGGCCGAACCGGGCTTTCTCCGGGAACTCCCGTCACTTACAGGGCCGGGGATCAACCCAATAATGCGCTTGCACTGAATGTATTGCACCCCGGAGAAGTGGCGGCAACGAGCGGCACTTCGGGTGTGGTTTACGGAATCGTAGACCGCCCGGTATTTGATAAAAAATCAAGGGTGAATGCTTTTGCGCACGTCAACTACGAACAAGCGTTCAATCGCATCGGGGTTTTGCTTTGTCTCAATGGGGCAGGCATCCAATACAGCTGGATCAAGCACCAGGTAGCGCGTGGTTCGCACAGCTACACAGACATGGAACGAATGGTGTCAACCGTACCGATCGGGTCGGAAGGGGTTTGTATTCTGCCTTTCGGGAATGGCGCCGAGCGCATGCTGGATAACCGGGATCCGAATGCCCACATCATCAACCTCCAGTTTAACCGCCATACAAGAGGGCACCTGTACCGGGCCGCGCTTGAAGGCGTTGCGTTTTCTTTTGTATATGGCATCAATATATTAAAGGAGATGGGACTCAACGTGGACGTCATCCGGGTTGGGAATGACAATATGTTTCAGTCGAAAACCTTTTCCACCATTTTGGCGACCATGCTTGGCAGTCAAATCGAAGTGGTGGAAACAACCGGCGCTGTGGGGGCCGCAAAGGCAGCCGGGGTTGCCATGGGCGCTTACCGCACCTTAGAAGAGGCATTGTCCAACATTAAACCTACCATCGTTCATGAGCCGCAATACAACCTCGGCCAATACGCACAGGCGTATTCCCTTTGGCTCTCGTGTCTCGAAAAAACGCTCAGCCAGCAGGTTTCTTCAGGTAAGGATTCAGAAGCCATAAAAAGGAAAACAATAGAATTAGAACAGGACCTGA
>JALHRK010000124.1:0-4099 GCA_022841505.1 Saprospiraceae bacterium
GAAAACAGGAACAAGCCATTGACCTGGAGGCATTCCCGGCTGGCGTTTATGTAGCCGCTATTCGAAGTGAGGGGAGGATTCTCGCAGTACGGAGATTTGTTGTTGGGCGATGAAATATGGAATGGCATCGTCCACCATTTTCTTAACTATCTTTTCTTTTTGGAGCCAATTTATGGATGATAAAAACAATCAATAAAATGATCAGCGCAGTAAAAGCAAGTGTTGTGAAGACACTTTTTAATATAGAAAAAACATTGGTCACCTGAGCCAAAAATGGTGAATTGTCAGGATAGCTGTTCAAAAGTGCGATGATTCCAAAATTTTCAAAATAATCAAAAAGACCGGCAAGTACCGGAAGCCAGCACAGCCCCCAAAAATACCCGTTTAATTTTCCGATTTTATTCAGGAGATAGGCAAACAGCAGACAATAACTAATTCCGAACAAGCCGGGAAAAATCAGGTCTGCCGGGATTTGAGTAAACAAATAGGCGTTCCTTCCATTTTCGCCAAGCGCATTTAAAAGCGCGTTAACATATTCCGCATTGTACCCGGTCGGCATCATGTCCAGCAACTTCATCCCGCCCGAAAAACTCATTACTTTTGGAATCGTCAGGGTGAGCATGATGGTGTAGACGATATTCGTCAAAATGAAAAGAAACAAAACTTTTTTGCCTTGAATGTTGCGTAGAATCCAGTTTTTCATGGTGAAATGAGTTTGGCTAACTAATTTTTTTCATCATAAATAGAGCGCATTCATTCAAATTGCAAGGTAATACATAATTCTAAAAATTAAAATACGCACCAAACACCAAAGTGAACTTGCTCGCCTCCGGATTGTCTAAATAATTCAACCGCCAGAGCGCATCTACGCGGATTACTTGCAGGATGTTTTCGATACCCACCCCGGCTTCTAAGAAAGGTTTGGAAGAAGGGGACCGAAAGCCGGTATAAACATCCGCCCCGCTTTGGGGCGACCAGGCATTGAGGCGGTTGGCTTCCCGGTTATTGGCAGACATGCCGCCCATCACCCCTTTGAAAATTGCCACCTCGCGCCATTTCAGCTTGCGCAGCAGCGGAATATGGTTCAGGAAAAAACCATCGAAATGGTGCTCGACGATGAGGCTGGCGTAAGTGTCGCTGGCAAACTCATACCGATTCATGGTGTTGAACACCGAGCGGGACATGAACAGCGCCTCGTTGCCGGGATGTACTTCCAGCAACAAAAAAGGAACGGTGCCATAGGTTGTGCCTACCTTTGCGCGGTAAGAAAACCAGCCTGCCGGGCCAACGTTGAACCAATGGCGCAGGCTCAGCGAAAGCTTGTGGTAGCGGTAGTTGCCACCGAACAGGCCGTTCACCCCAAGGGTATATTGCGCTTCCAGAACGGGTTTTTTTGTGCCTGCGCTCACGCGGTCGAACTGCTCGCCAAGAAACGTTTCGCCCGGCGCATAGCGCATTTTTAAGACAATTTCGGTGGTATTGATGGTCGTATCCACCTGATCGGCAGCCCCGCCCGGGTTGTTGAGGAACGCATATTTGAAGCCGCCGTCTCCCATATCCCCGTAAGGGTCCATAAACCGGTGGAGGACGGTGACGCGGTTGGATAACCCGTTTTTCCAGTAGCGCTCATAATAAACCTTGGTTTCTTCAACATTGATGAGTTTCAGAAAAACATCACGCCGCAAAAACCCGGTAAACAGGTTGCTTTCCAGAAATTCTTCGCTGTTTTCGCTGTTCAGACTGATGTCGCGCCGCCGTGCTGCGCCGATGGTGGTCCAGGGCAGGCGGTTCAGAATCCAGATGAATTCTGTCCCATATTTCCATTTTTCATCTTTAAATCCATAGGCTGCATAGGCACTCAGGCGCATGTCTTTGCTGAAATTATCGCTGGTTCGTATGCCCAGCCGCAGGCGTGTGCCTTCCACCTGGTTGGTGCTGAAAACCGAAAAATATGGCCCGATTTGAATCTTCCCGAAAGTAAAATAGCCACCAAGCACCGTTTCCACCACCTGTACGTAGGTTTTGTAAACCGGTACGTTTTTGATGCTGTCCACAATGGCGTAAATGGCTGATTCTGTCTTGGTGAGTGGTTCGTGGCGAACACTTTGCCAATACGATTCGTCATTAATAAGCGGTGGAGGCGGAGGCATCCCTTTCTCTTTTTTTAGAAAATTTTGCTGAATGTCAGCCGGGTTGAGCCGGAAGTCGCGCAGGGTTTCCGTGCGCCGGGCGATCATGCCGGGGGCATTTTCGGCAGGCGAAAAATCAACAATCATTTTTTGTTTAGACGGCAGCCAATGTTGTTCCGACAATTCAAACTCCTGAAAGATGATGATGCGCGTCACCAGGTTGATGTTGACGCCCGGGCTCATGCGCATGTTGAGGCGCTGCACCGAAAAAGTGGTATCAGCCACCCAAAAATCGCCAAAAAAAGTGGTTTCCTGCTTCCTCCGCGGTTTGAACTTGAGTTTATAACTCCACTGCCCGCTGATGTAAGCGCTGTCGAGGATATAGTATTCATAATAGCTCAAACCAGCGTCCGAGAATGGGCTGACGAAGGGTTTGTCCAATACATTGATCCAATTGTCGTACACGCTGAAAGGCGCGTGAATTTTTTTCACGAACTCAATGAAATTGGTATTGTCGGTTCCCGAAGCACGCTGTGCCTTCACCACAGAGGCTGTTTTTCCGGCAGTTTTGGAATAATAAACTTCCGTCAGGGCTTCGTTGATGTAAATGGGCAGGAACGGTTTTTCATCGGAGGTGCTGTCTATGCTTTCAAACACAAACTCAAAGGGCTCCATCAGTTTGGTCTTGCGGATCCCCTCGGGAATTTTTTCAAAATCAAGCTCAACTTTGGCGTAGCTTTCGTATTGATACGCCTCCATGCTTTCTAACCGATTATTTTCCTTGTTTTTGATAATGCCCTTTACAATGGCGTTGGCTGGGTTTTCGCCAGCGATGACCACAACTTCTGTCAGCATGAGTTCAGAAGCTTCCAAAGCAAAATTGAGTTCCTGTTCCGGCGCCTGGCGGAGAGCGCGACTGAGGGTTTTGAACCCGATGGCCGAGGCGGCGAGGCTGTCCTTCAGTTCAGTGACGGAAAACTCGTAATATCCGTCCACATCCGTAGAGGTGCCGATGCTCGTTCCCGGAAAATAGACATTGCTGAAAGGAAGTCCCTCACCGGTGTCGGCATCGGCCACGCGCCCTTTGATGAGGTACCGCTGCTGGGCTTGCACAAACACGCAGCACAGCGCAAACGTCAGCATTAATCCGGTTCTAAGCGCTTTTGGAAGCGCATCATGTTGCATTTTGTTTGTTAACATCATAGACATCGCTGCAGTTTGAAAGACTTGTGGTCGCCAGGTTTAGCTGGCGGACCCTGACTGTATAGACGTTCTCTCCCGCAATTGTCACCCGCCTTGTATGGACATCCAAAACGCGGCTGTGGTTTGACCCTGTTTATTTTTGCATCAAAAAATTTCCCTGCCATTGGCCGAATATATAATTTCCCGCTGTATAATAACACCGTATATTCAATCAACGGTCACAGATTGTATACAAATTGTTCAATTCTGTCGGCTTGTTCACTTTTTATAACTCGGGTCAAACGTTATGCTGCTACCTTATTTTGAAAAAGAAGGCCTGGAGGCCGGTTGCGACGAAGCTGGCCGGGGTTGCTTAGCCGGGCCGGTTTTTGCTGCTGCGGTTATTCTGCCCCAAGACTACCGGCATGCCCTGCTGAATGATTCCAAACAACTCAGTGCCCGCCAGCGCGACGAAGCCCGCATCCTTGTAGAAACCCACGCCTTAGCCTGGGCCGTTGCCCGCGTGGATCCCGAAGAAATTGACCGCATCAACATCCTCAAAGCTTCCTTTTTAGCCATGCACCGCGCCCTCGCGCAGCTCGCCATTGCGCCCGACCGCCTGCTTATAGACGGCAATCGCTTTGTACCTTACCAGGAGTTGCCTTTCCATTGCATGGTTAAAGGCGATGCCCGTTTTGCTTCCATCGCAGCAGCGTCTATTTTGGCAAAAACCTGGCGCGATGACTATATGATGCAATTAGGCGCCGAATACCCTCACTACCGCTGGC
>JALHRK010000124.1:4109-15629 GCA_022841505.1 Saprospiraceae bacterium
GCAGGGGAAGTTGTTTTCCGATGGATAGGAGGAGGGGCAAGAAAGCAAATTTGCAAGGGGCAAAATGCAAATTCGCAATACCTTTTGCCCATTTGCTCCTTGCCAATTTGCCCTTTGCTTCTTTTTTATTCAATCAAAGTGAAAGTCAAACCGGTAGCATCATTGGCTGAAACCCATTGGTGGCAGCTTCCGAAAATTGCCGGCAAACGGCAGCGATCGTCTCAGAGATGGGCGTGTAGGTAAGTTGTAAATCTTTCAGCGACTTGCTGTTGTCGTAGTAGTAGACCGCATTGGCGTGCCGGGCCGTTTCGCGGGTGATGAGGGGTGGGGGACCGCCGAAACGCGTGCGGAGCCACTCCACCCGCCAGGCAATTTCCTGTACGAACGCATTGACGCGATAGCGCGGCGCCCGCTTGCCCAGGCCTTCTGAAATCATTGTCTGCACTGCCTGGAACGACAGGTTTTCACCGCTGATGATGTAGCGCTGACCTGAACTCTCCTGCTGCATGAGCCGGATCATAGCCTGCGCCACATCCCGCACATCCACAAATCCGGAGACCCCGGTGGCATAAAACGGAAACGCTTTCCACCCCAGCCGAAAGAGCTGCAAAGGCCCGTCTTCCCAGCGCCCGCTTCCGAGGATGACCGAAGGATTCACGACAGAAACGTTTAGCCCTTCAGCCATGCCGCGCCAGGCTTCCTGTTCGCTTAAATATTTGCTGATGGCGTAGTTGGAATGCAACGGACTACGTTGCCACTTCGTGTTTTCACTGACATTTTTTTCTTCCGGACTGCGGCCAATGGCGGCGATAGAACTGACGTGAACCAGTTTGTCTACGCCTTCCCAAAGGGCGGCATTGACCACGTTGGCCGTGCCCTCGACGTTGGTTCGCAGCATCGTTCGCACCATTTGCGGGTCAAAGGAAACGGTTGCTGCGCAGTGGTAAACCTGCCGGATCCCCTGCATCGCGTCTTCCAACGCAGCCGGGTCGAGCAGGTCGCCTTCCACCCATTCCACTGTGCCCTGAATATCGGCAACCAGGGCGAGGTTGCTGTCCGGGCGCCGAAGTGCGCGGATGTTTTGGTGACCGGATTTGACTAAGCTGCGCAACAGGTAAGAACCCAAAAAGCCCGTAGCGCCTGTAATTAAAACAGGTTGTTCGCCCGGAATACTGTTGCTGGTGCTCATACCTGTTCTTTTTTCGATCGCTTACGCCGGATTTTGAAGCGTTACTTCAATAATTTCAGGGCTGGATTGGTTCATTTTCAAAATCTTTATTTGGTAAGAACCGATGGTAAGCGTTTCCTCTTCTTTGGGAATCGCGTCGCTGGATTCGAGGATCAGCCCTGCTAAAGTGATATACGTTTTGCCTTCCTGAAAAGGCACCGGCAGGAAATCGTTGATTTCATCTACCGGGTTTTGCGCCTGGATTCGAAAGGTTTGTTCTCCTATTTTTTCCACAATGGGCAACTCAACGTCGTACTCGTCCTGAATTTCGCCCACCAATTCTTCCAAAATATCTTCTAAGGTCAAAATGCCGACTGTGCCACCAAATTCATTGACGACAATGGCAATTTGCGTGTGTTCTTTTTGAAAAGTTTGGAGTACCTGCGCTAATTTTTTGTTGGATGGGATGAACAGCATGGGGCGCAGGATGTCGCGCATGCCTTTATCTGGTTTGTGCAATAAGATGTCTAACAGGTCTTTGGTCAAAATGAACCCGATGATTTTATCCATGGATTCTTCGTAAACCGGATACCGCGAATACCCTTCATCCAACGCTTTCCGGGCAGCTTCCGGCAATGGCATGTTGACGGAAATCGCCGAGATCTGGTTGCGTGGTTTCAGCGATTGGCGCACCATGCGGTCATCGAAGTCGAATACATTCTGAATCAGTTCCCGTTCAGAATTTTCGATGGCGCCGCCTTCTGCGCTTTCTGCTACAATGAGTTTCAGCTCTTCTTCTGAGTGGATTTCAGAATGCCCGGCAGGTTGGATGCCGATAGTCTTGAGGATGAAATTTGCAAATCCGTTCAGCGCCCAAATGAATGGCCGGAAGACAAGGTAAAAAACTTTCAGCGGCCCCGCGAGCGCCATGGTGGTGCGGGTAGGGTAGCGGATCGCCAGCGACTTGGGCGCCAACTCCCCAAAAACAATATGTAAAACGGTGATGAGTACGAAAGAAATGGGCAAAGCCCAAGCATGCGCAGTTTCATCGGTAACCGCCAGTCCCAATCCGTTCATGGAGGCAATGATGATTTCAGAAACGACGCCTTCGCCGATCCAGCCAAGGCCCAAACTGGCTAAGGTAATGCCTAATTGCGTCGCAGCGAGGTAGCCATCGAGGTTGGAAACGACGCTTTCGGCAACGCGCGCAGAAAAACTGGAACCAGCCTTAACCTGTATTTGAGAAAGCCGAACTTTAACGATGGCAAATTCGGCTGCAACAAAAAAACCATTCAGGAAAACCAGAAAAAAAGTCAGAAAAATATTGAGTAGCATGGTGTTGAAAGAGTTGTATCGGTGCAAAGATACTCAGGCTTTGGTGAAGCGGGGGAATATTTTTGGCCCTGCTATTCGGTTAGGGGCTGCTTTTCACGCAGTCTTTCCGTGAGGAGCAATAATTTTTTCTAAATTTGTGCATTAAAGAGATACTCCGCGCTGCAGGAAAGGTATTAAAACAGCAGCGCTCAGCATAACAAAATCGGCTTAGCGCCCCGACGTGGTCGGGACGCGAGAAATAAAAACCTTGCGTATGAAACGCCTCCTCAATTACCTGATTAACAGCAGTGACAACCCAATCTGGAACAATATTTTCCGAGTCGTATGGTATGGCGCCATTGGCGGAATCAGCCTGTTTTGTCTACTGTTGCTGTTCATTTCTTTCACCGACCTGCCTTCTGTGCAGCAATTGGAAAATCCGCGCAGCGAAGAAGCCTCGCTGGTTTTGGGAAATAATGGCGTGGAATTGGGCAAATTTTATACTGAAAACCGGGTGCCGGTTTCGTTTTCCGACCTCTCGCCGCACCTCGTGCGCGCGTTGATCGCCACGGAAGACATGCGCTATTATGACCATTGCGGCATTGACTTCATGGCGCTTGGCCGGGTAGCGGTTAAAACGGTCATCCTGCAGCAAAAAAGCTCCGGCGGCGCCAGTACGATAACACAACAGTTGGCCAAACTGCTGTTCACGGGCCAAAAAGCCGACAATACGTTCAGGCGCTTTTTTCAAAAACTGAAAGAATGGATCATCGCCGTGCGCTTAGAACGCAAGTACACCAAAGAGGAGATCATGGCGATGTACCTCAATAAATTCAATTTCATCAACGGCGCTTACGGCATCAAAGCCGCTTCAGAAATCTATTTTGACAAATCGCCAAAAGATTTAGAAATCCAGGAAGCTGCCCTGCTGATTGGCATGCTGAAAAACCCATCCCTCTTTAACCCCTTGCGCCGCCCGGAAATGGCGCTCCAGCGCAGGATGGTGGTGCTGAAGCAAATGCAGAAAAACGGCGTCATCAGCGAGCAGCAGTACAATGAACTACGTGCCCTGCCGCTGGGTATCAAATTTACCCGACAAACCCACGTGGACGGCCTCGCGCCCTATTTTCGTATGGAATTGGCCAAGTACCTGAAAGACGACATCCTCCTGCGCAAGGAATGCCTTAAAGCCGATGGCACCCCTTATGATATTTACCGCGACGGCCTGCGCGTTTACACGACGATTGACCCTGATATGCAGCGCATGGCGGAAGAAGAAATGGTGAAACACATGGCCAAAGTGCAGGAAAGTTTCTGGCGAACCTGGAAAAACCTCGACCCGTGGACATACAAAACCAAATCGGTCAACGAAATCACCCCCGAAACCCGCCAGGCCAACCTCAACCGGCTTGTGCGCGAATCGGACCGCTACCAATCGCTGCGCTCGAAGTACCTGACTGATATCCTGACTCGCTACGGAGGGCAGGTAGACCTTGTTTTCAGCGAAGACGACCGCGAGTTAGACCGCATCATGGCGGAGGTGCGCAAAAAAGGTACGATTGATCAATTGGTGGAGAATAAAATCATCAGCAGTAATTTGGCCGCCCGCTATCGGGAAGTGATCCAAAGCGACCTGTTTCCGGAACTGAAAACGCAATGGGAAACCCTCCAGGATGCGGCGCGTCACGTTTTCCGCTCCAAAGTGGAGATGAAGGTTTTCGCTTACAATGATAAGATGGAAAAAGATACGGTCATGAGTCCGCTCGATTCCATCAAATACCACCGCATGTTCCTGCAAACCGGCATTATGGCGGTTGATCCCACCACAGGCGCTGTAAAAGTCTGGATTGGCGGCATCAACCACAAATACTTCCAGTACGACCACAACCAGATCGAGCGGCAGGTGGGCTCTACTTTCAAGCCGTTCATTTACGCCACAGCCATTGCCCAGCAAGGATTTTCCCCCTGCTATACGGTTTATGACCTCCCTGTAACGATTGGCCCCGGCGACGGCCAATTTGGCCTGGTGAGCAACTGGACGCCCCGTAATGCCGAGGGCAACTATTCCGGGCGGCTGTTGACCCTGAAAGAAGGGTTGCGCCATTCCAAAAATACCGTTTCCGTACACCTGATGAAGCAATTGGGCAGCACCGATCCGGTCGTGGGCCTGCTTGAACAAATGGGCATCACGGTGAAGCCCGACCGCCGCGGCCCTGCCATGTGCCTCGGCGCACTTGATTTGTCGGTGATGGAAATGACGGGCGCTTATACGACTTTTGCCAACAACGGCACCTTTATGAAACCCAGCTTCGTCCTGCGCATCGAAGACAAAACCGGGCGGGTGGTTTACGAAGAAATCCCGGATGAAAAGCCTGCCCTCAACCCCAAGCCCAATTATGTCATGGTGGAAATGCTGCGCTACGCGGGCACCAACCTCGGCGGCATTAAAAGCGATGTTGGCGGGAAAACCGGTACCACCAATGACTACGTGGACGGCTGGTTCATGGGCATCACCCCGGGTTTGGTGGTCGGCACCTGGGTTGGCGGCGAGGACAAATGGATTCGCTTCCGCTCTATTACCAACGGGCAGGGCGCCTATATGGCCAAACCTTTTTTCCGAGAATTCATCAAACGCATTGAAGGCGATAAAAACCTTGGCTTCGATTCCACCAAGCGCTTCCAGCGCCCGCCCGGCGACCTCGAAATTGAACTTAATTGTGCTGTTTACCTGAAAGACCAGTACCAGCCTATGGATAGCAACGAAGAATTTGATACTGATTCTTTTGGGGATGAACAGACGCCGGAGGGGGAGGATTTTAATTGACTTCATTCAAAAAAAAATGGATTGACATCCCCCACACCCAGGTGCAAGTTTTGTCAATCCATTTTATTTAGACGGTCTGCCAACTGAAGTTGGCGACCACATCCGCTTTATTCCTTCACCACCTTCCTGCTAAACGTCCGTTCCCCCCTTACCAAGTGTAGCCAGTAAATGCCCGAGGGGTAAGCGCTCAAATCAACCTCCATGTTTTGCGGCGCGTGATCCAGTAATTGCCGTTGCAGGCGCTGGCCATTGGCGGCGTAGACCTCCAGCGCCAGGGCGCCATGCCAGCTTTCCGGAAACTGCACCGAAACCAAACCTTTGGTTGGGTTGGGCGCAACGATGATCGGTTCTTCCGTTTCCACATCGTCCACATCGTTCGGCACGTAGTTGAAATTGAAGGCTGCCACCGTAGATCCGCCACATCCGTTGAGGGCAGTCACCCGCCAGTAGTACAGGCCGGGATTCTGCAACGGGCCGGGGGTGTAGGTCGTTCCGCCCACTTGCTGCGAAACGAGGAGGTTTTGAAAAAGCTCGTCGGTAGCAACTTCGATATAATAAGCCGAAGCGCCGGCTGCCGTTTGCCAGGTAAAGGTGGGCGTCGCCGTGGTCACCGCAGCGCCGTTTACGGGCGAAATCAGAGCGGGCAAGGCAGGCGTTTCTAAGGTTGCTATCTGCACGACCACTTCGCGGCTGTGCGTGCCATCGGTTAATGTGAATTTAAGGGAATAGAGCGTTCCCGGACTCAGGCCGGAGATGTTGGTGGCCATGGCTTCAATGGTAGCGCCCGGCGGAATATTGGCCGGATCAATATTGAACGTCAGGTTCAGCGTAGCTGCCGGCAACAACACATAAGTGAGCGTGGCCGGGGCATTAAACCCGGAACCCACCTCTATATTGAAAACAACTTCGTCGGTAAGGCAGGCTTCCTGGGTTGGCGGATCAACAAAAAAGGTCAGATCCGGTTCCGTAGTGAAGTTGCGCACAACACCTGCTGTGGTACCGCACGAACCGATGGCATCCACACGCCAGTAGTAAGTACTGTTGAAATCGAGGTTGTTGGGGTTGGCAGTGGTTTCCAAGACCACCATCGTCCAGACGACATTGGCAAAATCTGGGTCGCTGGCTACCGAAACCTGGTATGCGACAGCTCCGTTGGCGGGATTCCAACTAACCGTCGGTGTAACAGAAAGGTCTGTTGCACCATTCGCTGGCGCGACCAATCCTGCTGCTTCCGGCGCAGCCAGCACCTCAATATTGAGCGCCACAAGGGCTATTTCTCCGCCGTTCGCTGAAAGGTTGGTTGCAAACGAACCACTCTGGGTAAACCCGGAAATCGTTGCGTTCACCTCGTCGCCCGGTTCGGCAGGATTCGGCAGGAAGACCGCCGTAGCGCCCGGAGGAAGGCCGGTTGCGGAAAGCGTTACCTGATTGCTGCTGAACCCGGTTCCCAGAAGGAACGCCACATTCAGCGTCGAATCCTGGCAAATCTGGAAATCCGTTTCATCAATATAAATGGCTGCTTCGCTGGGGAGGACGGTACAAATCTCAAGGCTCCATCCATTCAGCATGCCCCCGTCATCATTCACCGCATCTGAAACGGAAAGCGTCCAGGTTCCGGCAGCCGACAGCCCCGTGAACGCGGCAAAACTTTCCATGGGCTTAAAATCTCCCCCAATTGCCGGAGGCGTGCCGCTGCAGGTGTTTTCAAGAAGGTCTGCACTGCCGGGTGCTGAGTCGTATAGGTTGACCAGTATATTGTTATCCGAGCACCCAAAACCGCCGCCAGTTGTGCCTGGCCGATCGAACAACTGAACCGTCGTTCCGTTGGGCCCCGTAAGCGTTGCGCTGAGGTCGCCCACCCAGGTGTGTGCGATGTTTAACCCCAGCAGGCGGATAGATGCAACAGCCCCTGCCGTTTCTATTTCAATGCTGGAAGTAATGGTTGGCTCGCCATCGGTAGAGATGACGATCTGTTCGGTGGAAACGACCGGACTGGCGCAAACGATGGCTGCGGTTTCAAAAGAAAAAACTGCCGACCATTCGCCTGTTCCACAAACAGAGCTTGGGCGAACGCGCCAATAATAAACTGTTTCTATGTCCAGCGAAACCGCAAGTGTACCCAGGTTGGCAAGTGTTGTCTGCGTAACGATTTGTGTAAAAAGTGCATTGGTGGCCACTTGCACTTCGTAGGAAACATTCCCGGGTAATGTTGACCAGCTCAGCGAACTGTTGTTAAGAACCCCGGTTGCGTTATTTGCAGGGCTGAGCAAAACCGGCGCTGCGGGCAATCCATTAGCCAAAGTAATTTGAACCTGAGCGTTGGAGTTGTTCGCACCGTCTGTTGCGTTGATCGTCAGGGTGTATGTTCCTGGGGCAACCGCACTTGTATTGCTCAGGGTCAGCACGGACGAACCACCAGGGGGTGTAGGATTGGCATTAAAAGCCGCATTCAGGCCCACAGGCAGCCCTTCAATGCTCAGCGTCACGTCATCGGCAAAATTTTCACTGATGCTGACGTTAAACACCGCATTCCCCGGTGCACAAATTTCCTGTTGCGCCAAATCAGGCTGTATAAAAAAAGAACACATCGCCTGGTTTCTGCCATCTAAAAAAGTAATGCCGGTTCCATCGGGGTCAAGCCAGTTGCTGAGGCGGTTGTTGTTGCCGCCACCGCCGGTCCACGAAGTAGTGAACCAGCCAAAAGAGTCGTAAGAGTTGTTGTTGCAGGAGGCTGCCCCGCCGTGTAGTTGGCCAACGACGCGCTTGTGGCGGTCAAACAACGGAGCCCCCGAAGAGCCGCCCTCTGTGGTGCCGATGTCCCAATCCGGAACAATGATGTGGTTTCCGGTTGGTACTTCACCGGAGCCGTTGCCCCAGGCTCCCCGGTAAGTAGGATTAAATTCGAAGCTGATCCGTTTTTCGTCTGTGCTGGGATGGTGGACGCAAATGACGGAATCCTGGGGTGTCGTTTCCGCAATCGTCCAGCCCGCAAAAAAAGCATCTGCCGTGGCGGAAACCGCATCGTCCAATTCCACCAAAGTCATATCGGAAGGCGAATAATTTGCGCGAAGTAGGGCGCCCGAGTTAAAATCGTTCAGCGTTCCATTACCATTACCGCCGCTTTGTGGCGACAGGGGTTGGCGGCAAACGCTGTTTTCAAAATTCCAGTAGACGACCATTGAGGGGGCATTGTTGGCGTTCACCCCACAGTGGTTGGCGGTCATAAAATAGGGCGTGCAATCGTTTCTGGCATTGTTGATGAGAAAACCGGTGCAAATCGTACCGCCATTGAATCCGTAAATGGCCACCGACTGGATGATGTCGCGGTAGCGATCCACGATTCCCCAGCCGTCAGCGCCACCGCAAATGACATCCAGGTTGCAGGAACCGGAAGCAACCATTTGCGAAAAGCCCATAAAATCGTGGTTGACGCTGGTGAGCATCAGAGCCAGTTCATTGCGCTTTTCTGTCGGCACCTGCACCTCCACGATCAATTCGTCCCCATCAAGTACCGGAGTCCACAATTGCTCGTGTTCTTCATTATCGGCGGGCGTAAACGGGCCCATCACTGTTTTCCGGTCGGGCGAGTACAGGATCATCGTACCACCTTCCGGCATGCGGAACGTGTTGAAGCCCAGGTTCAGCGACAAAGCGCCTGCTGAAAGGATTCGCAATCGCCAGACCTCGCGGCCATTTGGCAAAGTTTCCCAGGCGCCGTGGGTTTGAGGGCTGGCCTGCACGACCATGCTTTCCGCAAAACGCGCGGCAATGCCCGGACCACGCCGCGCCATTTCAGCCTGACGAAGCGCTTCGTTGTTTAACGGCGGCATCACCATGCGTTCAATTTCGTTAAGCGACTTTTGGGATGGCGCAATTCGGGCATCGAAAGATTGTGCCATAAGGCTGAAAGCAGCCAGCCAGCACACCAACGACAAAATACCTGATTTCATACTAGATTAGGTGTTAGATGATAAGACGTAAAAGCGGAACGAACAACAAATATAAGGGATTCGGGTACTTCTCCTAGTGGCGGCGCTCTAATTGTCCGCTAATTGACGGAGCGGTTGGGAAACATCACAATAAAAAAAGATAAAAAACTCTTTTTATTTTAATAATTCTCCCTAACTTTGTACGACAAGCAAAGCAGAAAAGTACGCGCTTTAAGCGCTTGTTAGCCGTACTTGTTTAATTTTGCCAATTGTTTCGTAACACAAAAAAAACTGATTATGAATATCCTCGCGCCTGTAAAAAGTATCATGTCAACGGATTTAATCACCCTCAGCCCGCAAGACAAATTGTCGCAAGTGAAGGAGATTTTTGAGCAGCACAACATCCACCACATCCCTGTTGTGCGCTTCAAAGCCATCGTAGGCCTGGTGAGTAAAACCGATTTTCTTTATTTTATTCGTGGATTCCAGAACTCGGCAGAAGACCAGTTTGTCAATGAAGCCCGGCTTCGCGCTTATGTTGTTGAAGACATCATGACCACGGGTTTGGCTAAATTAGCGCCGAATGAGCGCATTGACGTGGCGCTGGAAATTTTCCTCACCAACCGTTTTCACGCCATTCCGATTGTTGACAATGATGAATTGGTAGGCATTCTTACCACGTTTGACATCATCAAAGCGGTGAACCGCGAAGCCATTACCGTAGACCAGATTCTGGAAAGCCAGAAACCTTCGTAAGCGCTTGTCAGGGATTCCAATTCCCCTAACAAGCTCAAGCATTTGTTTTGACGGGATAACCAGAAAGCCCGAAATCCATTCTATCTTTAGCGCCGGAAGGGGTAAGCTGTTTGAAAGCATATCCTGTTTTTTCAGCGGGTTATTCAACCATTTTGGAGGATTGAACCTTATATGAGACGACCCCTTCCGGACACTAAGCAATCATGACTTATATTGACCTTCTCATTAGTGGCATTCTGGCATTCATTATGGTCAGCGTCGGGCTCTCTTTGACCGAACGCGACTTTGCCACGACGTTCAGGCGGCCCCGCGCTTATTTTACGGGCGTTTTTTCACAAATGGTTATGCTGCCTTTGCTGGCCTTTGGTGTAGCCTATTTTTCGGGTTTGCCTCCGGAGTTTCAGGTGGGCATCCTGATCCTTGCGTCCTGCCCGGGCGGCATGACCTCCAGTTTCCTTTCTTATCTGCTTGGCGCAAATGCTGCGCTATCTGTTTCTCTGGTGGCCACCAACAGTTTCATCGCATTGATTTCAGTTCCGCTCATCGTAAACGGGGCACTGCTGTTTTTTATGGGGCAGGACACCCACCTCACGTTGCCGTTTTGGGATACGGTCCTGCAAATTTTCTCCATCACCATTTTGCCTGTTGTAGCAGGGGTTCTGATCCGGCATAAACTCCCGGAATTTGCAAAACGGGTAGAGAATCCGCTGAAATGGATTACCTTAGTTTTGCTGGCCACCCTGTTTGCCATCAAGTTTTTTGCCGGTGAAGACCAGGGCGGAAGCGGCATCACGCTTTCAGAAATACTGACCCTGCTGCCTTTTTCTTTAGCGGTGAATATATTGGGACTTGCCGCCGGGTACTTCGCGGCCCGTTCGCAGCGCTTAATTGTAAAAAACCGCATTACCATTGGCATTGAAGTAGGTATTCAGAATACCAATCTGGCATTCCTCATCGCAGGCACGCTGATCGGCAATGAAGCCATGTTGAAACCGGCACTGGTATACGCCATGTTCTCCTTTTTTACAGCTTTGGGCTATGGCCTGATCCAAAAGCCGGAAGCCATCAGCCAGTTCATTGGGAAGCGGAGTAAGCCATCTGAGGTATGACGGTGCATTACATCGCTTCCAACCTAAAGGTAGCGGAACGCTTTGCAACGCTGCCGGCGTCGGAAGGACTGGAGTTCCGCCTGTTGCACGATGCCCGGAAACCCTGGGCAGATCCGGACTGGCAGGCAGTGAATACCCTTTTGCTTTTTACCCCTTTTTTGTATGAAGGGCAATACATCGCAGCGGAAAAAATTTGGAGTCATTACCTTCGCATACATCATCCCGGCGTGCGCTTTTTTACGGCAGGATATGCTGCGGCGCAGGCAAACGTGACCAACCACTTAGATTTGCTCAACCTGCCAGGCAGTTTGTCCGCTTTTTTTCTGCATCCGGACAGCGCACTCCCGACACAGGTTGTTGATACAGAAGGGTTGCCTTTGCACGACAAACTTGTCCGCTTCTTTGACGGGCATGGAAAAG
>JALHRK010000125.1 GCA_022841505.1 Saprospiraceae bacterium
CCTTCCGTGTTTTCCCCAATCCAACTTCCGGCGTCGTTTTTCTGGAGTTTGGACAGCCTTTGGAAAAGCCGGTTCATGTGCAGATTTTTAATGGTTTGGGGGTGATGCTTGCAACACGCGTTTTTTCGGCCGGTTTGGAAAAAGGAACGCTGGATTTGACCGAATTACCGGGTGGCGTTTATTGGGTGCAAATCGGTACTGGAAATGGGGCATTTGTAGTAAAAAAACAGTAGTGAAATGCCTATGTGAACTATCCCACCAAGTCGGGACAAGTAGTGAAAATACCTATGTAGACTATGTGGTAAAGAGTTTCAAAATCCCCACCTTCGCCCCATGATTTACGGAAAACTCCTGCTGGTCGCCTGCGTATGGGGCGGCACCTTCATTGCAACGCGGATGGCAGCTCAGGTCATGGGGCCGTTTGAAGGCGCATTCTGGCGTTTTTTGTTTGCAACACTGGGCTTGTTGTGCGTCGTATGGCTCACCAAAACCAAACTCCCGAAAATGAACCGCCGGACGCTGCGCTACAATATCCTGCTGGCGCTGTCGGGTATCATTGTCTATAATTTCTTCTTTTTCAGTGCATTGAAGCTCATTCCGGCCAGCCGCGCTTCCCTTCTGGTGGCGCTGAACCCGACCATCATCCTCTTTGCCTCTGTTTTTATGTTTGGAGAACCGCTGAAACCTGCAAAAATTTTGGGCGGCTTGTTGTCGCTTTTTGGGGCAATTGTGGTCATCACGCGTGGAGCATTGAGCCATGTTTTTGACCATTTTGGCCCCGGAGAGTGGCTGGCTTTGGGTTGCCCGGCCTCCTGGGCGGTCTACACCCTGCTGAGCCGCAAAATTTCTTTTGCGCAGGAACCGTTGGTGACTACCACGTACAGTTGTCTGTTGAGCATGATTGGGCTGCTGCCGCTGGCGTATTGGGAAGGCATGCATTCCGTCGGAGAAGTGCCTTTTCAAATCTGGGGCGCGTTGATTTTCCTGGGACTTTTGGGCACGGTACTCGGCTTTGTCTGGTACGCGGAAGGGATCCGGGCCATTGGCGCGGCGCGAACGGCTATTTTTAACAACTTAGTGCCCGTTTTTGGCGTGCTGTTTTCGGTACTGTTGCTGAATGAGCAAATAGATGGTAGTGTGCTGGTGGGCGGAGCATTGGTGGTGACGGGAGTGGCCGTGATAAATTTGACTTAGGAGCCTAAATTGTTGAAAGACAGAGGAGGATGTATGTTTTATTAAGCGGCTTTATCCTTAATGGTTACTTCAATTTCATAATGCTGAAGGATTTCTTTGAGGTCTTCAAGAAAACGAGATTTCATATCTTCGTATTGACTAATCATGAACGAGTCTTTAGACTGATTCTGATGTAAACCAATCATCTTGTTTAATTCTTTGACTTGTTCCAGAATTTCAAGAACTCTTGCCAATTCTCCATCAATCAAGTTTTGCTCTGTCACTTATTGAAGTTTATTTGAATAATTCCTTTTTCAAACCGCTTTTTGGCTCTGTTTATTCGTGTTCTCCCAAAAAGATTTTCCCAGTAAGCTTTATCCGATTGAAAGCAAAAGTACATTGGATGAGTTTCCGGGAATATTGGAACAATATAGGCATCCACTTCATAAAGCTCTCTTGCCTTCTGTGGTGAAAACTTTTTTTCAATAACCTCTTTTGACTCTTTATAGTCTTCAAAATGGATGAAACTAATAAAGTCAATATCCTTTGGATTAACCTTTTGAGTAATGAAACTTCCGTCAATCCATTGAAAAAAATCATTTTTCAAAAGATCTTGAATACCATTTAGATAGTTTCTATAATTATGAAAAAGGTCTTTCCTGGTTGATTGTGAAATAAACTGGTTGACGAAAGTAGCCTCAAATTCAATTAGACTTATCTCGTTGATTTTGTAAGGCTTAAGATTGCCTCTTTCGTCGAAACCTAACTCCATTTTATTCTATAAATTACGTATACAACTACAAATATGCAAATAAATATTGAGTGTTTCAAGGAGAATCATTGATCCAACCACTTCCGAAAAGCCTCCACCCGCTCCCGACTGATCAAAATAGCCTCTTTATCCACCGGATCAATTAACGTAATCTTCAACCGGCTGCCCGAAAAAACCACCACTTCCCGAATGGCCGGGAAAGCAGCGATGTACTTGCGGTTAAGCCGAAAAAAACGCTTTGGATCGAGCATTTCTTCGATTTGTTCCAGCGTGTAGTCTATGGCGTGTTTTTTATGATCGGTTTTTTTTATCCAAACCAATTTATTTTCGTGGTAGAAATAGGCGATTTCTTCCACTGGAACCGCGTGCAGGAACGGGCCGTTTTTTACAACAAAGCGGCTTTTATAACCCGGTGCGACGAGTTGTTGCATGGCTTTTTGCAATGCATTGATTTCCGGAAGGGCAGGGGAGGAGAAGTTGGCGCGCAACTGCTCGTAGCGATGAAATGCACCCGCAAGTTCCGCAGCGTCAATGGGTTTTAATAAATAATCTATTCCATTGGCCTTGAACGCTTTCAGGGCGTAAGCATCGTAAGCGGTGGTAAAAATAACCGGACAACGCAGTTCGCTGCGCTCAAATATTTCAAAACTAAGCCCATCCGCTAAGTGGATGTCGAAAAAGGCGAGGTCGGGCGGTGGATTTGAAGCCAGCCACTGCACTGAGTCAGCAACGCTGTCCAATTGCGCGACAATTTCAATGCTGGAATCATACTGCAGAATGAGTTCGCGCAGGCGCTCGGCGGCGAGCGCTTCATCTTCTATGAGGAGGACGCGCATCATACTTTTGTTATTTGTAATACTGGCAAAATAACCCGAAAAGTATACGGCCCGTTTTCGATAGCCACCGGTTTTTCACTCACATGGCGGTACCGTTCCTGGATATTGATCAAACCGATTCCGGTAGATTCCGGATTATTCAGCCGGCTTTGCAGGTTGTTTTCCACCACAATCTGGTCGCCTTGCCGGAATATCGAAATGTCCAGTGGCAGATTCCGGGAAGCGATGTTGTGTTTGACCGCATTTTCCACCAGCATCTGCAGCGTGAGCGGCGGAATGGCAATGCGGGCATCTGATTCCAGCGTCAGGTTAATGTTCAGGCTTTCGCCAAAACGGATTTTCAACAGCGAAATGTAGTCTTGCAGTACTTCCAGTTCGGTTTCCAGCGAAACTACCTCTTGTTCGCGCATGTCCAGTAAATACCGGTACACGTTCGACAACTGCTTGATGAAACGCACCGCCTGATCCTGGTCTTTGTAGACTAAGTTGGACAAAACATTCAGGCTATTGAACAAAAAATGCGGGTTGACCTGGGTTTTCAGGTTTTCGTATTTTGCAGTCAGGTGCGCCCGCTTCAGTTGCTCGGCTTCCATCAACGATTCTTTCCATTGAAATAAAAATGCCCGCCCGTGCAAAAAAGTACTGATGAGCATGGTCAGGGTCAGGGTCACAATCACCGTATCGCCGCCAATGTCTTTCAGGGTATCTGACGGCAGGGCGCCATAGGATAGCCAGGCCATTCCGACGCGCACGCCGACGATGACAGCGAGGGTATAAATTATGGTGAGGATCGCGCTTACCGCCAGTCGTTTCAACGGATATTCTACCCAGGAAATATTAATGTTATTGGCGAGCCACTCATTGCCCACCCACAACAGCATCGTAAACAGGCTGTTGTAGGTGGCATTAACAACCAAGGCATAAAGATTATGGCTCATCCAGGACCACATGAAAAGTATGGAAATGGCAAAGGTAATGCCGAAGATCAGGCCCATTTTGATCAAACCAGTTCTTAATGCGAGCCATTTTCCTGTTGTGGTCATCTTTAATTGGATTTTTATGGCCGTTGCCCCTCGGGCAAAAGGCGATCATTTAATTTCCTTCTTTCATGGTTTTTTCAGCATTTTCAATCATCCACTTATTGGCGCCGGCGCCCCAGTTGGGATGTAAAGGAGAAGACGCCTGATAAGACTCAAATTTTTCAGCCGCCTTTTGCAACAATGGCAATGCATTTTTGGGACCACCTCCGTAGAAAACTGGTGTAAACAAAATGCTTTGCCCTTTCAGGTAATATGGCCGCGGATTGTTTTCATTCATCGCAATGGCTTTATCCAATTCCGCATACGACATTGAGCTGTATTTTGCGCCAAGCGCCATTGGGTTTTCCCAAATCCGACCCTGGTAAATATAACCCTGCAATGCATAAACCTCAGATTCTTCCGGCGCCAGCGTTTTTGCAGCATCCAGCGCCGTTTGTGCCTTGTCTAAATAAGCGGTGCACTGGTCCAATTTTTCTTCCTGCATGAGTCCTGTGGCAACCATCATGTTGCAATAAGCAACGTAATAGCCGGGCAGCCAGGCTTGCTTTTCCGCATTGGCAATCCGCTCAAAGTGGTTGGCTGCCTGAAGGAAGGTAGTTGTACTCCGTGCAGTGTCCAATAACGCAATTCCTTTTTGCATGGCCGCTGTATAGCGTTCATTTTGTGCAGATAATGCAATCGCGAACAAAAAACTAATGGCAATCAAGATGTGCTTTTTCATGTTTATATTGTTTTGAGAATGATAACACCGCTATCGAAATTTAGCCAGGTGTCTGGTTTTAGAGTTCGAGAGCAAGGCATGTGAAGACCCCAAAAATGAGAGTTTACTCGCGTAAATGACCGTTTTTGGGGTCGAGCATAACGCCGCTATCGGACTATAAAACCAGACACTAAATTCCGCCGAATTTTTCCCCAATTGAAACAAATAGCCCGACAAAAAAGAACCGCTTAGCAGGCGGTCTTACCGCGATTCCGGTATAATTCCCTTCCGCATCGGGTGTATTGCTGAACTGCTGCCCGAACGTATTGTTGAAACCCGGCAGGTTGTTCACCGCAATATACAGCACCGTGAAGTTGCTGAAGATATTGGTGATGTAGCTTGCGTTGAAACTCAGGTCATTATAAGCGGAGGTACGTCCGGTCATAAACCCGTCCTGGTTTGGGTCATCGTAAGCGCGCGGACTGGAGTGGGAATAAGTGAGCCCAACCGAAGTCGTGAGCCGCTGGATCCAGTGTTTGTACACCACGGCAAAATTGTGGCGGGAAGCGAAATTTGGCATGGCCTCCACCGGAAAACCGAGGTACTTCCGTTTGGTGTCTAATAAAGAGTACGAAACCCAAAAATCGCCGTATTCAATACTTTTCTGATCCCGGTAGAAAACGTCCATCCCCCATGCATACCCATAGCCCTTGTTGTTGCTTTGAATAAATTGATTTTCAGCGTATTGGACTAAGTCTTTGTAGTTTTTATAATACCCCTCTACCCGGAAAGTCCGTCGGTTGTGCATGTATTGGTAATTGAGAATATAGTGCTCTGCCTGTTCAAAAGCGAGGCCTGTATTGTAGCGCAATAGGCTATTTTCCGGCTTCTGATAGAACGTACCATACGCCAGCGAAACCTGGCTGTGATCACCGGTTTTGAACGCTGCCGACAAACGGGGCGCCAAGCTCCAGTCCTGAATCAGGGCGCTGTATTCCAGTCGCAACCCGGCACGGAGCGCAAGTTTGGGTGAGATACTTACTTCCGATTCTGCAAAAACAGCGCTGTAATTGTCGTTCAGGTTCGTTTCGTAAAGTGCGCCGGTGTCCTCCTGAAACCGTTCTTCAAAACTGCTGCGCCAGTATTCTCCGCCAAATTTTATGCCGATGTCTTTACCCGAATATTTGAGCGTCATTTTGCCTTGGGCGGCTGTTTCGCGGGAATACAAGCCAAAAGCACTTTGGATATCGTCGGTGTTTTGAGACAGCGCAGCGCCTGCAAAAAAAGTCCAGTTTTCGCCGACAATTTCTTTCCAAGATGCATTGGCGAAATAGTTGTCGTTGTTTAAAGTTAATTCCTGTCGCTGGTTTACATTAGTCGCATCGGGATACTGCATGGCAAATCCGTTGCCACTACCGCTGGCCTGTACTTTCAGGATTCCGGTTTCCGAGGTTTTGTAACGGAATACCAATTGGCCGCCCAATCCATGAAAAGGTTTGACCCAGTCAACGTTTTGCTTCACCAGCAGGGTATAAGGCGCCAGATTGGAATAATCTCCGGATACGGATAAAGAAGCTTTGCCCATATTTTGGGTATGCGAAAGCCCAAGCCCCACCGTCATCAAAGAAATACCAGTAACTGTTTTGGGCGCAAGATCTTGTGTTTCAAGTAGCAAGGCGGAAGATAAAGCCTGGCCGTATTCCGCTGAATAACCGCCGGTACTAAACGTGGTGCCTTTGAACAAAAAAGGAGAAAAGCGCCCGCGTGCAGGGATGCTGGGCACCGTGCTGCTGTAAGGATTTTGCACATTCAAACCATCTACAAACGTGCGCGTTTCGTGGGCAGCGCCGCCGCGCACAAAAATTTTGCCTTCTTCGCCCACAATTTGAGTGCCAGGCAGGGTGTTCATGGCGCCGGCAATGTCCGCAAGGGCGCCGGCGGTCATCACAATATCAATTGGCCTCAATACGACGGCTTTGCGCTCGTCGCTGGCTTCAAACGCGCCCGCTGTGATGACGACTGCGTCCAATTCGGTGGCAGCGGGTAAAATCTGGACGTGAACTTCGAGCGCTTGGCTGGTCAGGGCAACCGGCTGTTCATAATTTTCGTACCCAATGCAGGTAATGCTCAGTATTTGCTCACCCGTAGCGTCAGTTGTAAAGGTGAAATTGCCATCGCCATCCGTGGAAGCGCCGTCGTAGGTATCTTTGAGGAAAACGTTGGCGCCCACAACCGGCGCGCCATCTGTACTTTTTACAGATCCGGAAAGTGTCACGGATTGCGACATCAACCGAATAGAAAACAAGATCAACAGAAGAGTGAATGTTCGACTCATTTATGGCGATTATTTATGGCCACAAGATGAGAAAGCAGGAAATGGAATACAAATTAGTTGTACCGAAGCGCAGGTATAACCGGATGAAGTGCAGAAAATAAAGAATAAAAAGAGTGCGGCCAAAGCAAAGTTTTATGATGAGGTCCCCATTTTCTCACTGCCTGCCCCTTCGTTCGAGACGCCGCACTCCTTAAGTTCATTACAGAAAAAGCGTATTCATTTACTACATAGATCGCAATTTGCTCCTATTTGAACTATTGTGAAAACAGCTCCTGTGAACTATCCCGCTTTATGCGGGACAAGTTGTAGTAAAAAATCACATCAGTTTACTAAATTGCTGCAAACTTGCACACGGGAAGCCACTTCCCTCAATCCGTTGCTTTATGGAATCAACTATCATACCAAAAATGAAATTCGCCAAAAGTATTTTGTTTTTAGGGGTAATTTTAGGGATGGCCCTGGCCTGCCAGCGTGCTTTATCCGATGCTGCTCACCAGTACATCCCACAAAAAAGTGCCGTTGCGGCAAATTCAATGGTCGTGACACCGCATGCTTTGGCTACCCGGGCCGGACTTGACGTATTAAAACAAGGCGGGAATGCGGTAGATGCCACCATTGCTGTTCATTTTGCGATGGCGGTGGTTTTTCCCCGGGCCGGAAACCTTGGCGGTGGCGGCTTTATGGTCATCCGCCTGGGAAACGGAGCAACGGATGCCTTAGACTATCGCGAAAAAGCGCCAGCAAGCGCCCACCGCGACATGTATTTGGACAGCCTCGGCAATGTGATCAAAGGGCTTAGTACCGACGGACACCTCGCTGCGGGGACGCCCGGAACGGTGGCCGGATTAATTGCAGCGCATCAGAAATACGGTAAATTGGACTTCAAAAAACTCCTGGAGCCCGCCATTCGCCTTGCAGAAGAAGGCTTTCCCGTCAGCGGCGCCGAAGCCGACCGCCTGAATAGCTTTCAGTCCGCTTTCCGCAAATTCAACGCAGCACCCAATCCTTTTCTCAAAGACAACTGGACTGCCGGAGACCGCTTGGTTCAAAAAGAATTGGCCCGAACGCTAAGGCTCATCCGGGATAAAGGGCTAACCGGGTTTTATGCGGGCGAAACTGCAGACGAGATTGTGGCAGAAATGCACAGCGGGGGCGGCATTGTATCGCATGAAGATTTAAAAAATTACCAGGCGAAATGGCGCAAACCCCTGATTGGCCAATACAAAGACTACAAAGTGATTTCAATGCCGCCTTCGTCAAGCGGTGGTGTCGCGTTGCTCCAATTGCTGAAAATGGTCGAACCCTTTCCTTTGCGGCAATGGGGTTTTCAGTCGAAAGAAGCGGTACACGTCATGGCTGAGGCTTCGCGGCGGGTGTACGCCGACCGCTCTCAATACCTGGGCGATAGTGATTTTTTCCCGGTTCCGATTGATTCCCTGCTCAACGACCGCTATTTGTTGAAGCGGATGGCGGATTTTAATGCGTCCAAAGCAACCAGCAGCGAAGCCGTTGGCGCCGGCAATTTCAAAATATCCATGGAAAGCTTTGAAACGGAACATACCTCTGTGGTGGATGCGTATGGCAACGCAGTTTCGGTGACCACCACGCTCAATTCCAACTACGGTTGTAAAGTTTGGGTGGATGGCGCCGGTTTTTTCCTCAACAACGAAATGGACGATTTTAGCGTCAAGCCCGGCGTTCCCAACCAATTTGGCCTGGTCGGCGCCGAAGCCAACGCCATCCAGCCGCACAAACGCATGCTCAGCTCGATGACGCCCACCATTGTGGAAAAAGAGGGTAAACTCTTCATGGTGCTCGGCACACCGGGCGGTTCCACCATCATCACCACCGTTTTCCAGGTCTTTCTGAATGTGGCCGAATTTGGCATGGACCTCGAAAAAGCAGTCAATGCCGGCCGTTTCCACCACCAGTGGCTGCCGGATCTCATCATGACAGAGCGCGGCGCATTCAATCCCGCCACCCGCCAGGCGCTTGAAGGGATGGGCCACCGTTTTCAGGAAGTAGAAAGGATTGCCGTGATCAAAGCGATTTTAAAACTGCCGGATGGAAGGTTGCATGGGGTAGGGGATTTCAGGAATCCGGATGATGATGCGAGGGGGGAGTGATCGCGCCGCGTTTTCCCAACTCCACCACTTCCACATCCCGGATCTTCCCCGCATCAATCGCAAACCGCACAATGGTTTTCATCACATGAAAGCCATGATTGCCGCAGGCGCCGGGATTGATGTGCAGCAAGTTGTACTTTTTGTCGGGCATAATTTTCAGGATATGCGAATGCCCGCAGATGAACAAATCCGGTGGATTCAACTTTAACTGATCCGCTACGCGTTTGCTGTAGCGCCCCGGATAACCGCCAATGTGGGTAATCCAGACATCCATGCCTTCGCAGTTGAACCGGAGGTCTTCGGGGTAACGCACCCGAATGGCGTTGCCATCAATGTTTCCGTGTACGGCGCGCAACAATTTGAAAGCCTCCAGGCGGTCTGCCACCTGAAGGCTCCCAATATCGCCCGCGTGCCACACTTCGTCGCATGCCGAAAAGTACTGGAAAATACTTTCGTCCAAATCGCTGTGGGTGTCAGAGAGCAGGCCTATTTTTTTCATTGGAATAAGCTGGCGCCTAGGCCCATACCTCCCCCGACTATTGCGATGACAATCAACAGGGCATAAAGGGACAAGATGATGATCATCAGGATTCCGAGGAAGCGGTAGTGTTTCCGCAAAGCTTCAAAAGCCATTTCTATATGTGTTTCACTTCCGGAAGCCAATGCTTTTTGTGTGCCTGCCGCAAATTGATAAAGGTAAAGCACGGGGAAAAAGTAAAGTAAGGCCATCAACAGGTAAAGAAGCGTTAAAAAGCCACCGCCAATCCCTGCGCCTTCTCCCAGGGCGTCTCCCATAAATGCAAACATCGCGCCGACAGAAATGCCAGCAAGAACGAGAAACCCAATCCCGATGAACCCGATTATTGAAAGTAGTTTGGCCCATTTGGCTATTTCAGCAAGCATACTTTTCATCCGGTCGGTAACGCGCATGTCTTCCATAGCGTTGTCCATTAAAGTTTGGTCTTCCATATTGATTGTTTTTTGTGAAAAATTGATTTAGCAAAATAAGCCATATTCACCAAAAGGCATCAATTTTTTGAGTTATTTGTTGGACATTATTTGGAGATAAATAATAAAGTTGTATTTTGCAACTAAATAGTTTCTAATGCAACAAACGATCAAAAAAATTCGCCAACACACCCGCGAATTGGTGCGGGAACTGAACATTCTGGATGGACAGTTTCAGGATACCGGTTTTTCCTATTCCGAATGCCACGTGCTATTTGAACTAAATGAGCACAAACTGCTGAATATGATGGAGTTGTCTGAATTAATCCAGTTGAACAAATCTACGGTCAGCCGGATTGTCGGCAAACTCATAGATCAGGGGCATGTACAAATCATTCCCCGACCGGATGACAAGCGCCAAAAATGCCTTAGCCTCACGGAGCAGGGGCTTGCCGCCGTCACGACCAATAATTGCCGTTCCGACGACCAGGTTGCTGCCGCACTCGGACTTTTGGATGAACCAGAACGGGAAGCTGCGATTCACGGGTTGCGCTTGTACGCCAGGGCGCTGAGACACAGCCGTCAGCAGGCAGATTATGAAATCCGGCCGGTTGAAAAAAAAGACCAGGAACAAGTGGCCCGGCTCATCCGGTCTGTGATGACTGAATTTGGCGCAGTAGGGGAGGGGTATTCCATCCTCGATCCGGAAGTGGATCACATGTATGAAGTATACCAGGCGCCGGGTTCTGCTTTTTATGTGATTGCCAAAGGCGATGAAATATTGGGCTGCGGTGGTGTGGCTGCGCTGGCAGGCGGAGAGGCCGGGACGTGTGAGTTGAAAAAAATGTATTTTTATCCGGCTGTTCGCGGGCTTGGGTTGGGCAAACGCCTGCTGACTATCTGTGTGGAAAAAGCAGCCGAACTGGGTTACCGGTACTGCTATCTGGAGACCGTTGCGCGCATGTGGCAGGCAAATTTGTTGTACCAACGCATGGGATTCCGGAAAATTGACGGCCCGATGGGATGCACTGGGCACAATTCCTGTGAAGCTTTTTATGTGAAAGAGCTTGTTAAACCCGCCGATGAACAGATGTGACTTTTTTTAAAACCGACGTCGAAGAAGGGAAATAAAAAAGCCGCGCTTAGATTGCGCGGCCTTTTCCATTATAATCCCATGAACATATCCAAATCGTCAAAAACTTTCTGCCAAAAATATTTGTCATTTTTTTGAATATGACAACAACTTGGCATAAATTCGCACCATAATCATTGGAATTACTTTAACCTAATATCGAACAAAATTGTAATCTCTCGTCGCAAAGACGACATAATCCCATGAATGTGACCTAATTCGGAGGCGGACGTTAGAGCGTTCGCCTTCTTTTTTTGTTGGTGTTGGCGCGAATCGTTTTGTGGGCCGTTTAAAAGTGTGCCGATCGTCCCGGAGTGTTGGATGTCGGGACGATCTGCACCGGCCAATTTTATAATCCCATGAACATTGTCAATCTTGTTTGCCAACTTAACTTTTTGTCGGCTTTGCTTTCCAGCTCACTTGTCCCTCATTCACGATACAAATATGCGACAGCATTTCACATAGAACAAAGACAAAAAAGAGCCGTTGTGAAATGTTTTAATCGCTTGTCGGGTTAATCAAAAAATTGTTAATCAAATAGTTAAGACATTTATTTTGGTCAGATTGTGATTTTTTTATTTTTTTTGGCCAAAAAAAATGTGCTTTTTTCAGGGGTGAATGGCAAAAAAAAAGCCCTTTTTGATCAAAAAAAATGCTTGAAAGGTTCAAAAGGTAGGAAGTAGAGGGTAGAAAGTAGAAGGTAGAAAGTAGAGGGTAGAAGGTAGAAAGGGGTTATTCGTTGGCGTGTCGAACGAATAACGATCAACCGCCAACGAACAACTTACGAAAAGAAGCCTAAACGATGGCCATTTCCTTGGCAGCGGGCAACAGCTTGCGCAGTTTTTCGATTACAAAATCAACTTCTTCGCGCGTATTCAAATCAGAAAAAGAAAACCGAACCGTTATTCTAGTCATGTCGCCCCCCAGGGCAGCAATGACGTGGCTGCCGGCATCGGCGCCTGAGCTGCACGCGCTGCCACCGGAAGCGCTGATGCCTTCTACATCTAAGTTCAACAGCAGCAAGTCGGACTTTGACGAAGCCGGGAAACTTGCGCTGAGCACCTTATAATGCCCCCGCTCAAAAGGGTCGCCGTTGAACAGAATGCCTTCGATGTATTGCTGGAGCTGTTCAGCAAAATAGTTGCGCACCTCCGTAATTTGCCGGCGGGTGTTGTCCATGTTGTCGTAGGCAATTTGCAGCGCTTTGGCAAGGCCAATAATGCCGTAGAAGTTTTCCGTACCTCCGCGCATATTCCGTTCCTGAGAGCCGCCATCCACAAAAGGCCGCACGATGTTCTCCTTATTGATGTAAATAAAGCCGACGCCTTTCGGGCCATGAAATTTGTGTGCTGAACCGCTGAGGAAACTGATCGGCGTTTGGGAAACATTGATCGGGAAAAAACCCATCGTTTGCACGGTGTCGGTGTGGAACAAGGCGTTGTAGCGTTGGCACAGCGCAGCGATTTCGTCCAGATCAATCATCGAACCGATCTCGTTGTTGGAATGCATCAGCGAAACCAGCGTTTTGCCGGCGTCTTGCTGAAGGAGCGTTTCGAGATGGGAAACCACAATATGCCCTTTTGCATCAATATTGACAAAATCAATCCGCGCTTTGCCACTGCGCTCAATGGCTTCCAGAGAGTGGAGTACGCAATGATGTTCAGTTGGCGAACTGATGATGCGCACCACACCGAGGTCGCGCACGGCACATTTGAGCGCCATGTTGTTCGATTCCGTTCCGCCTGATGTGAAAAAAACTTCGCCGATGGAAGCGCCAATGAACCGGGCTACCGTTTTTCGGGCCTGCTCCAGCGCTGCCCGGGCAGCGCGGCCTTCCGCATGGATGGAAGAAGGGTTGCCATAGCGCCCGTCCATGGCCTCTACCATAGCATCAATCACTTCAGGGTGAAGGGCAGTGGTTGCGGCGTTGTCTAAAAAAACTCTTTTCATGTTGTATGTATGTCTTGGTTAAGGCGAAGTAAGGTGATGATTAATCCCAATCGGTTGCCACCTGGTCTACGCTTTCCTGGAAAGGCTTTTCGTGGTCAATGAAAATGTTGTCCCAATACATTTCGCCGTTGTCCAGGATGAAAAAAACGCGGTAATAGCCCGATGGAACGTCGCTGACATTAATCGCAAAAAAATGCGAGTTTGGCGTATAATATTTAACCTGGTCAGCCTGAATGTCAGCCTCGGGGTAAAGGAAATTTTGGTATAAAACATCAAACTCTACACCGTGGTAATCGTATTCCAGTTCTCCGGGAACAAACCATATTCTTCTTACAATGTCTGACCCTGTACCATACAAAAATGTGTTGGCCGGATTGGGGAACGCTTTTATGATACCGGTTTTGGAGTTTGGATTTCCAAATTTTTGTAATTCAACGCCGTTGGAAGCGCGTACTTGCAAACCGGTGATAATTTCCATGTCCCGGGGCGTGGGGTCGTAAATACCGGTTCCTGGATCGCATTGAAAAGCAAGGGTGTGTAGGACAATGAGGGATAGGATGACTTTTTTCATGGATGTTTTGTTTATAACTGTTAATAGATCAAAAGTTTTTGGTCATAAGAGCGCCATGGCATCGTTTTTAATTTGATTGGCTAATCCTTGCGCCGTTGCTGCTTCTAAGGCTTCCGCATACACCCGGATGATGGGTTCCGTATTGGATTGACGCAAGTGTACCCAACTCTCCGGGAAGTCAATTTTTAAACCGTCAATGGTGATGCAATTTTCAGCGGCGTATTTTTTATGCAGTTTTGAAAGCAATTGGGCCATATCCGTGCCGGGAGGGAGCGAAATTTTGTCTTTGATCATTTGATAATCAGGGTAGGTTTTTTTCAGCGCGAGCAGGGAGTGGCCGGATGCTGCCAATTGGCTCAATATGAGCGCAATGCCCGCCAATGCGTCGCGTCCGTAATGCAAATCCGGCAAAATCACGCCGCCGTTTCCTTCTCCGCCAATCACTGCGCCGGTTGCTTTCATTTTGGCAACGACGTTCACTTCGCCTACTGCTGCGGCAAAATACTGTCCGCCGTGCTTTTGAGTCACATCGCGTAATGCTCTGGAAGAGGAGAGGTTCGACACCGTATTGCCCGGGCGCTTTTGCAGGATGTAATCGGCCACTGCGACTAAGGTGTATTCTTCTCCAAACAAGCTGCCATCTTCGCAAACCAATGCTAAGCGATCCACATCGGGATCCACCGCGATGCCGAGGTCTGCTTTTTCTGCAACAACCCGCTGGCACAATTCTTCCAAATGTGCCGGCAAGGGCTCCGGATTGTGTGCGAAACGGCCATTCACTTCCTCGTTTATTAAAACGACCTTACATCCCAGTGCTTCAAGCAGGGGAGGCACCGAAATGGCGCCGGTGGAGTTGATGCAATCCACCACCACCTTAAACCTGCGCGGTTTGATTTTTTCTGTTTCCACAAAAGGCAAGGCCAGAATTTGTTCGATATGGTAGTCAATCATCCCTTCCACAGCCCGGTATTGACCGAGGTTTTCTACTTCGGCATAACGGATATTGCCCGCTTCAATAAATTGGAGGAGTTGCAGGCCTGCTTCAGCAGAAATGAACTCGCCTTGCTGGTTTAAAAACTTGAGCGCGTTCCAGTTGGCCGGATTGTGGCTTGCTGTAATGATGATGCCGGCGCCGGCGCCCAAATGGGTAACCGCCATTTCTACTGTGGGGGTGGTGGACAGTCCCAAATCCAAAACAGAGATGCCTTGTGCAATGAGGGTCTGAATGACTAACTGGCTGACCATTTCGCCTGAAATACGTGCGTCGCGTCCAATAACCACGGAAGCCGGGGCGCCGCTTTGCAGGATCAATTCGCCGAATCCTGCCGTACAGTCCACGATGTCCTGCGGGGTAAGATTGTCGCCTGCCGGGCCCCCAATGGTGCCCCGAATGCCGGAAATAGATTTGATTAATGCCACTGGTTCTTTCCTATTCTTTAGTAAGACACAAAATTAAGATTTGAAACAGGAATTCTGACACTGTGGTGCATATATTTGCGCCATTCCAGTCCCGGCTTATTTCATACTGTAAAAAACTATGTCCGAACTGCTTGAATTCGATCGCGCGCTTTTTTTTCTCATCAACGACGCCGGGCACAACGCCTGGTTGGACGCCCTGATGCCGTACTGGCGCGACCGGTTTTTCTGGATCCCGCTTTATGTTGCGCTGGCAAGTTTTGTGGTCTGGAAATTTGGAACGGCAAAAGGGGCATTTTTTATCTTAGCGGTCATCGTAGCCGCCAGCCTGGCAGACCTGACCAGCAGCCGGCTCATCAAACAAAACGTAGAACGCCTGCGTCCCTGCAACGAACCTGAAATCAAGGAGCAGGTGAATTTGCTGGTGCATTGCGGCGGCGGATACAGTTTCACTTCTTCACACGCAGCCAACCATTTTGCCGTGGCGGTTTTTCTTTGTTTCACCTTGGGGCGGCTGTACCGGCGCATCCGGCTGCCGCTGCTGCTTTGGGCCGCATCTATTGCCTACGGCCAGGTGTACGTAGGTATCCATTACCCGCTGG
>JALHRK010000126.1 GCA_022841505.1 Saprospiraceae bacterium
CCTCAAACTTAACCCCAACGATACAGAAAACCTGCTCCAGATTACCATCTGTTTTCTTTATTTGGGTTATCCGGAAGAAGCAGAAGCGCTGTACAATAAAGCCCTGCAATTAGATCCCCTAAACGAAACCGGTTATCATCAGATAGGGGCGGTTATTTTTTTAGAATTGGGCGACTTCCAAAAAGCAATCGAACTGGGGGTAAAACTTCACAATGCCAGTTGGGTGGATTTTCCGGGCTTTTTGGCCGCTGCTTATTACCATGCCGGGGATTTGACCAATATGCAGATCGCCTGGCAAAAATTCCTCACTGCTTTTGAGAAAAAAATAGTTGGGACGGTCGAAAACCTGGAAGAAAAGGCCATTAAATGGATGAAAGAAATCAACCCTTATCGGGGAAAAACCCAGATGAATGCCTTTTGGGAATACATCCTCCAATCGGATCCAAACCAACATCCGGTTTCCAGTTCCCTTGCAGTGAATACGGTAGAAGAGGTCTGCGTTTTTCAAAAAGAAGCAGATTTGTGGTTGCTGGTGTATGACGGCCAATCGGTGCGCATGAGCGGCTCAAAAGGGTTTCACGACCTTGCTAAACTAGTTTCCCAATCCGGTCGAGCCATCCATTGCTTGGAATTGATGGGGAGCCCGGTCTTACTGGAAGGCAAAACCTTGCTTTTTGATGAAAAGGCCAAAAAACAATACCAGCACAAAATTTTGGAACTGCAGGCAGAACTCAGCGAAGCCGAGGCCTCCAATGACCTGGAAAGGGCTGTAGTGGTCCAAAAACAATACGATGACCTGCTCGGACACCTTTCAAAAGGCTTAGGGTTGCAGGGTAAAATCCGGCAGACAAACAATGGCGTTGAAAAAGCCAGGCTGGCGGTGACCTGGCGCATCCGCAAAGCCATTCAAACCATTGAAAAAGCGCACCCCGCGCTGGGACGGCATTTGAAAGTGTCCGTTAAAACAGGAACCTTTTGCACCTACAACCCTGAAAAAATCCTGCACTGGCAAGCTTGATTTTTTTTATTTTTTTCCCCGTGAGCGACCTTAACTCACATCGTAAGGCGAAAACTAACGCCATAAGGGCATAATCAAAACCTGACTGTTATGCCTACACCATTGGAAATTTTGTTGGATCCGATTTCGCTCATTATCCTGGCGATGTACGGAACATTGATGCTCTGGGAAGCAATCTTCCCGGGAAAAAAACTCCCCTACGCCCGGTACTGGGTCTTGCGCGGCTTGCTGGCGTTTGGCGTTTATTTTATGTTGTCCTCGTATCTCCCTATGTTCATCGCGCCGTTGCTGGAGCCTTTTCGCCTGCTCGATTTGTCGCACCTGGACGCTTTCTCAGGAGGAATTCTGGGATTGTTGCTTTACGAATTCGGCCTTTATGTCTGGCATTTCAGCCTTCATCGCTTCGACTTTCTGTGGCGCACGTTTCACCAGATGCACCACAGTGCCGAACGATTGGATACCTATGGCGCCTTCTATTTCAGTCCATTCGACATGATCGGTTTCACAACGCTAAGCACGGTCTGTTTCAGCCTGATTATGGGGTTGAGCGCGCAAGCCATCACGTTTATCCTGTTGTTTACAACGTTCCTGAGTGTGTTCCAGCACGCTAACATCAAGACGCCGCATTGGCTGGGTTATGTGATCCAGCGACCGGAGAGCCACTCGTACCACCACGCAACCGGCATTCACCGGAACAATTACTCCGACCTGCCGGTTTTCGACCTTTTGTTTGGTACTTTTCACAATCCAAAAGGGTTTGAATACGAAACCGGATTTTATCAGGATGCTTCCCTGAAGGTTGCTGATATGCTGTTGTTTAAAGACATCAGTCAACCAGTGGCGGCGCAAGGCGAAGCATTGGAACCGGAGCGAAAGGCTGCTTAGACGTGTTTCAGATTATTTGGAAGTCTTCCGGTGCTTAGTCTACCACCCATACCTTGCACCAGGGCATTTGCTGTCGAATATTTAATGTTTCTTCCGGTCTCCCCCTTGCCGTTCAATCATCCAACCCGGATATTCTGCCGGCAGCTTGCTCACTTCGTCTATGCGTTGCAACTCAGCTTGTGTGAACGTCACGCCCACCGATTTCAGGTTGTCTTCCAATTGTTCCGGTTTATTGGCGCCGATGATGACGCTGCTCACCACCTTTTGGTGTAACAGCCAGGCAAGTGCCAGTTGCGCCACGGTGGCGCCTTTTTCTGCTGCCATCGGCTCCAGCACGTCGAGGATGTCGAACGCGCGGTCTTTGTCAATTGGAGGGAAATCGAAATTGATGCGGCGGGCATCCTGTGTGCCTGTACCATCACGCTTGTATTTTCCGCTCAAAAAGCCCCCGGCCAGCGGGCTCCAGACCATCAAACCGATTTGCTGATCCAGCAGCAGGGGCGCCAGCTCGCGTTCCAGGTCGCGGCCTGCAATGGTGTAGTAGGCTTGCAGCGATACAAATTTGGCGAGGCGGTGCTGCGTGCTGTATCCGACAGCCTTCATGATGTGCCAAGCGGCCAGGTTGCTGCATCCGATGTAGCGTACTTTTCCGCTTTTTACCAGGGTGTCCAGCGTGTCTATCGTCTCTTCCAATGGGGTCAGCGGATCAAAACCATGAATCTGGTACAAGTCCACGTAATCCACCTGAAGCCGCTTCAGGCTGGCGTCAATTTCATGCAGGATGTGCTTGCGGCTCAGGCCCGTACCATTTGGCGTGCCGGCCATTTGGCCGCGTACTTTGGTGGCAATCACCAGGTCTTCCCGTTTCAGCCCCAGGTTGCGGATCGCTTTTCCGGTCATTTCTTCCGACAGTCCTTCGGAATATATGTTTGCGGTATCCAGAAAATTGATGCCGCCGTCCACCGCTGTGCGCACCAGGTGATCTACTGCCTGCTGATCGAGGGTTCCAATAGCCGTCCAGAAGCCCCTTCCGCCAAAAGTCATCGTGCCGAGGCAAAGTTCGGAGACTTTCAATCCGGTGTTGCCCAATAAATTGTACTTCATGTTTGTGTTGTGGTTTAAAGGATGCTTAAAAGTATCCCGATTCAGCCACAAAGGTATCGGCCTGGCGGTTGGCAAGGCTAACTGTTTTCAAAGTAAAAAGTATAAAAATCAAAGAATTACTTCCGCAGGGAGAGCGGCGTGACGCCGGTATTTTTTTTGAAAAAATTGTTGAAATAGGTGGGATATTCAAAGCCAAGGCTGTAGGCAATGTCCGAAACACTCCAGCTCGTATTTTTCAATAGCGCTTTGGCTTCGTTCAGAATGCGTTCCGCAATATGGGCAGAGGTGGGCTTGCCGGTAATTTCGCGCACCGCAAAATTGAGGTGGTTGATGTGTACGGAAAGATGCGCTGCATAATCCGACGGCTTTTTCAGTTTCAGAATGCGGTCGGGCGAATCTATGGGAAACTGGCGTTCCAGCAATTCGATAAACAGGTTGGCGATGCGGGCGGTGGCGTTGTGGTGGCGAAATGCCGACAAGGCCGGTTGCATTTTCATGGCTTCGTGCACCAAAAGGCTGCCATAATTTCGGATCACATCGTATTTGTAGAGATAATCGCCGTCAATTTCTGCGATCATTTTGTCGTAAATGGCTGATATTAACAACAATTGCTCCTCGTTCAGGAAAAAGACCGAATTGTGGCCCACTTGAAAAAGCGGAGATTGCACCATGCTTTCCTGTTGGGGGCCGCTTTTCAAAAAATCGTTGTTGAAAATAAACAGATATCCCGACATGTGTTCGGAAATGCGCTCAAACGAATACGGCACAAGGGGATTGGAAAAAATGAGCGCTGGTTGGGTAATGTGCACACTTTTGTTTGCATAGTGCAACATGCTTTCCCCGTTAACAATCCATATTTTGAAATAGTCCCTGCGGCTGTAAGGCAGGATCATTTTGTTTTCAGAAGAAGCGTAGCGCTGCACGTTGCACCCCGGTTGGCTGTTCTGAGCCACCATTTCCGGAGTAATATGTATAGGTTTGTCCTGCTGTGTTTTTGAGTTCATGTTGCAAATTTAAGAAAATCAAAGATGCTTTACGCAACAAAGAACACAGATCAAAGATTTATTTATCCCTGGATCTTACTCATTCAACCCCACAGGGTTTCCATTTGTTCTCCCCCAGACAAAATACCGGCTATCTTTGCCCCTTGTCTTAAAACCACATCAAAAGCATGCGCAGTTTCTGGCGCCTCATGGGCTACCTCCGCGATTACAAATCGTCGGTCACATTAAACGTTCTCAGCAATATCCTGACCGCCGTATTCACTGCGGCCAGCATCCCGCTGTTTATTCCGTTCCTTGAAATCCTGTTTGGGCGCGAAGACTTAGTTACAGAAGCGCCGGTTTGGGAACTTAGCATTGACGGCGTTTCGGCTTCCATCAAATACCAGCTTAGCCAGGTCATCGTCACACAGGGGAAGGAACAGGCGCTGGTGTACGTGTGCATTGGTATCCTGAGCGTATTTTTTCTAAAAAACCTCTTCCACTACCTCTCGCTGTTTTTTATGGCGCCCGTGCGCAACGGCATCATCCGCGACCTCCGCAAGCAGTTGTTTGAAAAAATCCTGACCCTGCCGCTCAGCTATTTCTCCGACGAGCGCAAAGGCGACCTGATGTCGCGCATCACGGCCGACGTGCAGGAGGTGGAATGGAGCATCCTGAACGTGCTGGAAGCTGTTTTCCGTGAGCCGTTGGTCATTGCAGGCTCCCTGGCGTTCATGCTTTACGTCAGCCCGGAACTGACCGGTTTTGTATTCCTGTTGCTCATTTTCACAGCCGTGGTCATCGGCGGCATCGGACGCACACTGCGCAAAAGTTCGACCCTCGTGCAGGAAAAACTAGGCACGTTGGTCAGCATTGTCGAAGAAACACTCGGCGGCCTGCGCATCATCAAAGGTTTCAATGCGGAAGGTTACCAGCGCAATAAATTCAGCCGCGAAAACAACGAATACCGCAGCATCCTCACCCGGCTGCTGTGGCGGCGCGACCTGGCTTCGCCCATGTCGGAGTTTCTCGGCATCGGAGTGGTGGCGGTGCTGTTGTGGTTTGGTTCGCGGCAGGTGTTCAGTGGGGCGATGCGCGCGGAAACCTTCCTGACTTTCATCTTTGCTTTTTACAACGTCATCCAGCCGGCCAAGCAGTTTGTGCGGGCCATTTACAATATTCAAAAAGGCATTTCGGCCATGTTGCGGGTAGAGAAATTGTTGGACGCCGAAAGCAACATCAAAGAAGCGCCGGACGCAAAGGCGATCACCGGTTTCAACCACAGCATCGAATACCGCGACGTCACGTTCGCCTACAATGCAGAAGAGGGGAAAGTGCTCAGCGACATCTGGCTAGAAATTCTAAAAGGCCGGGTCGTGGCGCTGGTGGGCGCTTCAGGCGCAGGAAAATCCACACTGGCCGATCTCTTGCCGCGCTTTTACGACGTGGCCGCCGGGAACATTTTGATTGACGGCACAGACATCCGGCAATACAAAATCCGCGACCTGCGCGCCCTGATGGGTATTGTCTCACAGGAAGCCATTCTTTTCAACGATACCATTTACAACAACATCGTATTTGGAATGGAAGGCGTGTCGGCTGCCGAGGTGGAACGCGCCGCCCGCATCGCCAATGCCCACGACTTCATCATCGCCACCGAAAATGGCTACCAAACCAATATCGGCGACCGCGGCAACAAACTCAGCGGCGGTCAGCGCCAACGGCTCACCATCGCCCGCGCGGTGCTGAAAAACCCGCCCATCCTCATCCTCGACGAAGCAACTTCGGCTCTGGATTCAGAATCGGAAAAATTAGTGCAATCCGCCTTAGTCGAACTGATGAAAAACCGCACGTCCATTGTCATCGCACACCGCTTGTCCACCATCCAGCACGCCGATGAAATTGTCGTGATGAAAGACGGACGCATCCTGGAGCGCGGCGCGCATGCAGCGCTGCTGGAGCAGGATGGGGAGTACCGGAAGTTGGTGGCGTTGCAGGGGTTTGGGTGAGTTGCTTTTTTCTGTTGACTATAATTCAAATACTTAGAGTAACACTTGGAGATTACGTGGTAGTTTTCCACAACCCCGTGTCTGAACTTTAGGGTTCGAGAGCAAGGCATGCTAAGGCCCAAAAAACGGGAGTTTACTCGCGTAAATGACCGTTTTTTGGGCCAAGCATAACGCAGCTATCGGACGCTAAAGACAGACACACTTAATCCGCCGTCCTGATCGTCGTCGTTTCCTGTATCCAGCACCCAATCCTGAAAGAAGACCCCGGCGTCAGGTTGCGCAGGAACACGTCTTCGCGGGTGGGCATGTACTGGCTGTAGCGGTTGATCCACTTGTTGGCTTCCGCTGCCACGCCGGAATCCACGCGTTTGGCGCGGTTCCACATGTCAATGGCCGGCCAGGTCACAATCTGGCTGTCCCAACCCTGGCCCGGGCCGCACAACGGGCCGCTGGATGCGTAAAGGCGCCCGATCAGGATAAAGGGTTCGCCCCAGTTTGGACGGACGTCGGCAGCCTGCAACGCATAGCGGCGTGCGTTGGGGAAGTCTTTATAGTGACCGTAGTAGATCTTGGAAACCAGCAGCAGGATTTCGCCCTTTTTATTTTTGTCTTTTTCCGTTTCGGAAGCTTCCAGGAAAAGTTTAACCGCTTCCCGGTAGCGGGCATCCTGCAGGGCCTGGTAAGCTTTCTGGAGCGGCCCAACAACGACGCAGTTGGTATTGCCGGCTGCGACAACTTTTTTGAAACGCTCGTCAACTTCCGAGCAACGCCCCCAGCGCATCTGACCATATACTTCGCGGATGACATCGCAATTGGTCGGGTTCTCTTCAAACTGAGCGTAGTATTTATCAGCGTAGTAGGTGCAATCGTAAAAAAGCTCTACCGTTTCAAAGTTTTCCAGCAAGATCGGCGCGTAGCCGTCTATTATCCGCCAGCGTTCACACTCCTTGTCTTTGCAGTTGGCCATGCCCGCAGCGACCACTTCTTTAATTTTGGCTGCATAAAGCTGGGCTTCCGCCATCGGTATTTTTTCTTTAAAATAGAGATCCACCAGCAACGCTGTGAAGGGGTTGATGATGAAATCGCGCACTTTGGGGTAATCGGCGTCGAAGGACTGTTTGAAAAGCGCATACACCTCCTCGCGCGGTTTGTCTGGATATTTGTAATAATAATCAAAAGCCCTCAAACCCTGGATATAGCCTCCCTGGGCAAAGCATTTTTCCATGGCCGCGTAAAGCTTTTCGATTTCGGGCAGGTATTTGGCCGTGTCTTTCGACTCCGAAATAAAATGCTCATAAAAAATGATGCCATCAGTGTACATCGTTGGCCGCTCACCTGTGGCGGCAGGCGCCAGGGCGTATGCTTTTTGCCAATAGTCGAAAGCTTGCGGCCAATCTTTTATCTTCATAAAATCCCGGTAAAGCACAAAATTGGTCTCTGCAATGTCTTTATCGCGTGCAGATAAATCAGAGAATTTCGCACATTCTTTAGGCCCGGTCGGCTGAACGGGTTCTTCAGGCTTGGGTTGTACCACCGGCTCGGTCGTTTTGGGCGTACAGGCCGAAAGCAGGATTGCAAAAAGGGCAGGAAAAAGCAATTTTCTCATGGTTCAATTATTTAGCATGCAAAATTAAACAGCAAAGCTTCGCTTTTTGTGAAAGCGAAGCTTTGTTGGTTTGTTTATAACGAAAAACTCGATCTGTTTATTTGCTAAAGCGGATGCGCACCGTTTCGCCGATCCAGCAGCCTACCGTAGCCGTCTGTCCTTCCTTGATGCCGCGCATGTGGCCATCTTCGTAGCTGGGCAGGGCGCCTGAGGCGTTGGCAATGCGCTTGTTGGCATCGTTTGCAACGTCGCCGTCTATAGAGCGAGCCTGCGCGTATTTGTCAATGGCAGCAATAACGGCTAAGCGCTGGTTCCAGTCGTCGCCACAGCTGCGGCTACCGGACAAGTACATATCGCCGATGAGCATGTAAGGCGCTCCCCATCCCGATTTAAGGCTGGCAGCTTTGCGCGCATTGTCGCGGGCGCTGTCAAAGTTGCGCAGTTCGCGGAACTGGATGGTTGCAATGCGGTAGTAGTAATCGCCTTTTTTGGAAGCGTCGGTTTCTTTGTCAATGGCTTCGCGGTAGCGGGTCAGCGCCTGCGAATACTTGCCTTCCTCATAGAGTTTGTTGGCGTCGTAAGCAGGGTTATCTTTGCGCAGTTGGGCCTCAACTTCCGCATTGTAGGCAGAAGCCAGCGACTCGTATTTCTGGCGCAATTCCACCAGTTCCACATCGGTGGAATCGCAACCTTGCTGACGGAGTTTCACATAGACGTATTTCACGATATCAATGCTGTCCGGATTTGCCTTGAAGGTAGGCAACAGTTTGCCTTTGAAAAACGCGCAATCGAAAATTTCGTCTTCAATCTTGCGGAAAGGCGCCTCCATACGGGTCAGGGCGTCTTTGTAATACTGCCCGTAGCGCTCGTTGTTTTTGATGTTGTGCTCGCCAACTTCCGTGAGTTTTTCATGAACAGCGCGAACTTCTTCCTTGGTCAATTTTTTCTGCTGATAAAGGTAAACGACCACTTCTGCCATGGGCTCCAGGATCACGTATTCAGATTCTTTACCGCCTTTGTCCAGCGATTTTTTGAAAACGTCATACGTTTCGATGGAGTAACTGTTGCCTAAGTAGTAAAACATATCGTAGCCTTTGCGTCCCAGCAAATACGCTTCGTTTTTGTAGCACTGGATTTCTTCGTCATACAGACGAATGACCATAGCTGCGTATTCCTTTTTTTTGGCGGCATCCGTCGTACGGTCCATGAGCGCTCTGTTGAAGAGGCGACCGTCTGCATAATGCGAAGGGCGTTGACCGTCGGCGGCAGGCGCAATTTCATATGCTTTTTTCCAGTTGTCATAAGCAATATTGAAATTGGCATCATCCATTTTAACCAGATCCGGAACATCCTTGCCTTTCAAAAAGGGACGATAAATAACGTGAGCATCCTCTGCCTCCGACTTACGTGGAGAGTCGTTCCACGTTTGGCACTGGCCAGCGGCATTGCTGGTCATGACAAAAAGCAGCGCGACTGCTGCAAAAAAACTGCGAACCATTTTCATGATCAATTGAATTTGCGTTTGAAAAACCAGGTATTATCATTCAAGGTGAAACCAATCGTTGCTTTTGCATAAGTTTCCCGGAGTCCGGTATCGCCAGTCAGCCCAAACTGGCCTGCTTCAATCGCAATGTTGACGAATGAAGTTTGCTGCCTCGGCAAAATAATCGGCAAACCGAATCCAAGCGTCACACCATAGCGCTTCAATTGCTCCCCACTGATGCTGCGCGGATCCAGGCTATAAAAAGCGCCGGCCCGGTAACGGATTCTGCGGGAGTATTTGTTGTAGGAAATGATGTCCGGAATGTACTCCACCCCTACAGCAGCACGCCAGGTATCGAGCAGGTTTTCAGGTTTGGCTTCATTGCGGTAACCGCTCCATGCGGCTGCGCTGTATTCAGCGCCAAGGCGCAATTTATTAACTTTTTCATACATAATGCCAACACTGAACTCGGATGGCATTGATCCTTCCTGTCTGCGACCAGACTCCTGCAGGATCGTATCCAACAAAACATAATCTACAATGTTGACGCGCTGGTAGAGTTTGCTGCTATTGGTTTTAAAGTTCCCCCCGTTGCCCGTGTAGGCGCCGAAGATCAACCGCTCCCCTTTGGGTACGGTGGTTCCGTTTGGTCCGGCTTTTTTGAATTCGTGGGTGTATTGAACCCCAACATTAAAAACAAAGCCGCTCAGGCTGATTTCATCTAAGAAATCCGTGCTGAAAGAATTATCTAAGCTGTCGAAGGTGACTAAGCGGCTGTTGATCAGTTTTCCAAACTGATAGCCGGCATTCACCCCAACTGAAAATTTCTTATAGCGCACGCCGGTGCCCCATTGAATCCGGTACGTGCCGCCACTGCCTTTAAGCGTATTGGACGTTGTGCCGTAATCGGGGCTGGTCGTGATGCTCTCAATATCATACCCAACAGAGCTGTATGGCAGCAGGGCAAATCCCATGCCCACCCCCCAGGGCGATTTGCTGCGGTCGAGCGCTTCGTTAATGGTGTTTCTGAGGGGAAAAGCCAGGGCTAAATAATTCAGGTTGCCACTCCAGATTTCGTCGGTGTTGTCGCCGTCTTTTAATTTGGAGTATTTGCCAAACATGCCTACCTCAAAAGCAGTTGCCTGCAATTGGGCCAGCGACGCCGGATTGAGCAGGTTGATGTGCGAGGCGTCGTAAAAAGCTGCACTGAGCCCTGCCATGCCCCCCGAAGCTGCAAAGTACTGGTCGTTGAGATCGCCCAGTCCAAAGCGGGAATAAGGGGAATTGCTTTTCGGCTGAATGGCATTGGTTTGGGCCTGCGATGCAAACGCACCAATCACCAGCGCAATGGTTAGTATACTATTTCTGAAGATGAACATTATAGCTTAAAATTTGATCCAGACCGCGAAGTACCAGATTTTGATCCACAAATATCTCGCTTTTCAATTTTTTTGACAAAAAATCAGCATCGCCTCCTGTTAACAATATTTGCACAGTCCCGAATTGTTCCCTGCAATAGTTTGCATAACCTGCTATCTCGAATAAAATTCCCTCCTGCGCACCATTCATCAAAGCGCTTTGGGTGTTGTATCCGATCCGGTTTTCAGTTCCGCCAGGCTCCGTTAACGGCAATTTTGCCGTGAAAGTATGCATGGCCTGCAAGCGCATCCGCAGTCCCGGTGCAATATTTCCTCCTGTGTAGGCGCCTTCGGCCGTGAGGACTTCGTAGGTAATACAGGTGCCTGCATCCACGACGAGGCAAGCTTGACCGGGAAAAAGCGCCTGCGCGCCAGCCACAGCAGCCAACCGGTCTTTACCGAGGGTTTGCGGCGTGCGATACAGGTTTTGAAAAGGCAAGGGCGTTGTTTCGGACAACAACAGGCAGAAAAAATCATCCTCTATGGATGCCCACCCGCTGTCTTCCGGCAATTGGCGTACTGTAGATAAGATGATGTTTTGCACGCGATGGTTGGTTGCAATCGTTTTCAAAAGTTCAAAAGAAAACTTTTCATGCGCCCACGACCATTGCTCCACGAGTTCGCCACCCTGGAAAAGCCCCGCTTTGGAGCGCGTATTCCCTATGTCTATAACGAGATTCAGCAAATTGCCTGTTTTTGTAGCATTATGACTCTGGAATGGATGGTATGGTAACTCAAGGAAATGTTAAGTATTCTTTTTCAGTTGGCAGTTTTTCAGTTTTTCAGTTGGCAGTCTTGCTCCTGCTTCTGATCGGGTTTCATTTTTAAATCGAACACAAAAAACTCAATTATATAGTAACCAAAACGTTGCAAAGTGCAACCTTCTGCCAACTGCAACCTGAAAGACTGCCAACTGTATGTATTCGTGCCTACTACTTCACCACTTCCCGAATCCGAACCAACTTCTCCAAAATCCCCTCAAGCCGGTCTAATGGCAGCATATTGGCCGCATCCGATTTAGCTTCGGAAGGGCGGGGATGGGTTTCGATGAAAATGCCGTCTACGCCAGCTGCAATGCCTGCTTTTGCCATGGTTTCAATCAGGGCAGGGCGCCCGCCGGTCACGCCGGAAGCCTGGTTGGGCTGCTGCAGGGAGTGCGTACAATCCAGCACAACGGTTGCCCCAAAGCCTTGCATCACCGGAATGCTCCGGTAATCTACTACCAGGTCCTGATATCCGAATGTGGTGCCCCGCTCGGTGAGGATGACGTTGTCGTTGCCGCAGTCTATCACTTTCTGCATGGCAAATTGCATGGCTTCCGGACTAACGAACTGGCCTTTTTTGATGTTGACGACTTTGCCGGTTTGGGCAGCAGCTTCGAGCAGGCTGGTCTGGCGGCACAAAAAAGCGGGGATCTGGAGCACGTCCACGTATTGGGCTGCTAAGGCTGCTTCCGGCTCGGTATGGATGTCGGTCGTTGTAGGCAAACCAAAGCGTTCGCCAACGGCCTGCAGAATCCGGAGTGCCTGCTCATCGCCGATCCCGGTGAAAGAATCGCCACGCGAACGGTTGGCTTTCCGGTAAGATCCTTTAAAAATATAGGGAATGCGCAGTCGCGTACAGATGGCGCTCACTTTTTCGGCAATCTCCATAGCCATGTCTTCTCCTTCAATGGCGCAGGGGCCGGCAATGAGAAAGAAGTTGCCGTGGTCGGTAAAACTCAGTTTCGGAATATCAGATAATTGCATGATGCGGTTGGAATTGGTTAATCGAAGGTACAAAAATAAAAACAGGCATCAACCGCTTGTAGCAAGATTGATGCCTGTCGAAAAAAAAATGATGATGAGTTTACAACTTTATCTGAACGCCTGCATTGAGCAGGGAAATGCCGTAACCGAGTTCAGCGAAAACGCCGATGTTCTTTTTGAAGTAATAAGCGGCGCCTACAAAGCCACTGTAAGTCACCTGGTTTTTCGCCGGACGCGTGAAAGAAGGCTGGTTTTCCGCGTCTTTGACGTCGCTTGCCGGAGTGATGATGATGTGGTTTACAGAAGGCATATTGTAGCCAATCATGAAACCGCCGTAAACATCCCAGTTGTCGCGCGGGTTGCCGTGTGCTGCAGCGCGGAGGCCCACAATGGTGTAATCGGTTTCGAAGCGCTCAACCGAGCCGTTGGGCTGGGTGATGATGTTGCTTTCTGTTGAAGAAAAAGCAGCATAAGCACCTAATGAGAACTGTTTGGTCACGCGGTAATCCAAACGTACACTGGCCGGAGGAACGATGGTTTTGCCACGATCAGCTGCGAAAGTAGGAACGAGGCCGATGCCGGCAGCTAAGTCAAGGTCGCCTTTATTTATTTTCGTAAACTGGGCTTGGATGGTGGTCAGGGAGATGACAACAATGGTGATCGAGAGCAGGATTTTGTACATGGTCTTGTCTTTTGTTTTAGGATTTGCAAAGGGGTATCTGGTACCGGATTGCAATGCAAAAGTAGGACAAAAGACCGTACTTGTCAAGAGGTTGAACCAAATTTTATTTTACGAGATTGTAAAAAATTGCGATTTTTGGTTTTTAAATTTTTTAGAAAAGGATAATTTTTAATTTTTATTCTGATTAATGTGTATTTTCAAAATTTAGCTCCGAAGCTGACTTACCCCTCCGAATAAAAAAATTATTGCATTTATTTCCGCTTATTGCCACTTTGTTCGGAACCCGGCCTCCGGAATACCCTTCTGCCCCACAACAGGACCTGAAAGCCATAAACGCCGCACCAAAAAACTAAGGCTGCATAGGACATGGCGCCCGCTCCTGCGAACAGTTTTACTGCCCGCAGGTTGACGTCAAAGAACTCGTAGCAAACAAAATCAGAAACGAGGAAGCCAGTATGGATACAGAACAGGACAAACAAAGCCTTGACCAGGGTTTTGAGGTAAAAAACCTGCCGGGCTACGACACTCCGACGGCCTTCGCGGGCTTTGTGCCGGATGTACCGATAGGCAAAATACAGGTAAGCAAAGAAGGTGGTGATGTACAAAAAATGCTCAAAGGCGCCATAAAAAGGGCTGTAGAAATAGCGCCCCGGCGTTCCTTTGTATTCCACCAGATTGAAAAAGATGGCGATAAAAAACAACATTTGGCCCACCGGAAAAATAAAGTGCTTGATGTCGCTCCGCTGCAGGCGATAGGCCGGATAGAGCGTCAACTTCACATAATAAAACAACAGCGGAGGAAAAGAGAGCGTAAAATAAATAGGTAAAAACTGAAGCCTGGGGTAGCTTACGTAGACATTGCTGATGAGCAGGATGTTGTGCAGGAGCGTTAGCCCCATCGTGATGAGCAGCAAGCCGTAGAACCCGTTGGCTCGCTTCTCACCCGATTGTTTGAGAAAAAACAACCCGCCCACAGAAATACTCTGCAGCACGCCCACCAGCAGTGCGGCAATGAGCAGGTAAAACCAAATCGTATGCGATCCCATGGCCCTTCAGTTGTTTGAAGGCCAAATTTAGCATATTGCGGCGCACCAGCGGCAACAATCCTTGCTTAATTGCGCTCCTTTTGGTGCATGACTTTTGACTGCAAGCTGATGGATTCTTTGTGAATGCTTCGCAAAATAGCACCGACAAACTCTTCGCTCAACCCTTTTTTCATGCCTTTGGCAATGGCGCGCTCGAGGATTTCATTCCAGCGGTCGGTTTGCAAAATGGCAATGTTGTTCCGGGATTTGTATTGACCGATGTTTTCGGCAAGCCCCATGCGGCGGCCAAGCAGGTTGAGGATTTCGTCGTCAATCTCATCAATTTCATGGCGCAGGTGGTCGAGGTTTTGCAAAAACTCAGGGTCATCGGAGCCCGCTTTGCGAAAGACTAATTTCCCGATCAATTCATGGTACTGTGCAGGGGTAATCTGCTGCGCAGCGTCGCTCCAGGCAGCATCCGGCGTAGGGTGTACCTCCGTCATCAGGCCGTCGAAGTTGAGGTCGAGGGCGTGTTGCGCTACCGCCTGCAGGGTATCGCGCCGACCGCAGATATGGCTGTTGTCGCAAATCATCGGCAAATCCGGGAACTGGCGCTTGAGCTCAATGGCAATCTGCCAGCGGGGCACGTTGCGGTAACTCGACTCTCCGTGGTGCGAAAACCCGCGGTGAATGACGCCAATGCGCGTAATGCCTGCCCGGTACATCCGTTCAATCGCACCGATCCAGAGCTTGAGATCGGGGTTGATCGGGTTTTTGATCAGCACCGGAATGTCTACGCCTTCGAGCGCATCGGCCACCTCCTGCACAGAAAAAGGATTGACCGTGGTGCGGGCGCCAATCCAGAGCACATCAATGCCGTATTTCAGCGCTTCAAAAACGTGCTGGGTCTTTGCGACTTCAGTCGTGACCTTCAACCCGGTTTCTTCTTTCACCCGCCGAAGCCAGCCTAAGCCAACCGTGCCGATGCCTTCAAATTCTCCGGGGCGGGTGCGCGGTTTCCAAATGCCTGCCCTGTACAGGTCAATGTCCTGTGCCGCCAATTCGTGGGCCGCCTGCAACACCTGCTCTTCCGTTTCGGCACTGCAAGGCCCTGCAATGATGATTGGCCGCTTTTCTGCGTTGCCAAAAATGGGTTTGAAATTCATTGTTGTCATGGTTATGTTTTTAATTCAAATTTTAGAAATTATGGAAAGCTGAAGATTTGAGTATTTGAGGAACTGAGTATTTGAGTATTTGAGGAGCTGAATATTCGAGGAAACCAAAGCTTTGATGGGAAGTCTCGAATCCTCAAATACTCAAATCACCAAATACTCAATCTTCAAATCTTCAAGGAACTGAGTATTCGAGGGGAACCAAACCTTTGTCGGGAAGTCTCGAATCTTCAAATTTTCAAATCTTCAAATCCTCAAATCATTCCCTATCGTTCCAACACCCGTTTAATGTCATTCGCTTCTTCAATTAAGCGATAAAAAGCGTCGAAGTCCTTTTTAATCAGCAAACTGCGGAACCTCGACAATTGGTTGATGTGCTCGTCCAGCACATCCAGCACATT
>JALHRK010000127.1 GCA_022841505.1 Saprospiraceae bacterium
GTTTCGTTGCGGGCGATGCATTCGAACTTCGCTGGGCGATGCGTACGGCCGATGGTCGTTATTTCGACTCCTGGTCGCCTTCGGTGTGTTCTGAATTCCCGGGCGCCAGTTGTTCAGTAGGCTGGGGAACGATATGTGTTTCTGACCTGGCAGGCAGATATTCTGTGACAACGACTTATTCACAGCACGACTTTCTGCCTGATTTTGCTACCCATACGATGGAAGTAGACCTCGTTGAATTGAGTGCTGCGACGTATTTCGTTCAGGACCTTTCGGGTGGCTTATACACGGTTGGACCATATGTTGGCGCTTATGGAACCGGCCCGGATAGCTTCGATGCTCAATTTGTTGATGGCTGCGGACAAATACAATTGTTCGGGCAGTCTGATCCGTGGGGCGAAGTAATCATTAACGGACCTTCATCGGTTGACCCTGTTACCGGGGTGATCACCATCAGCTGGAAATGTTTAGGCTACAATGAAGCTGGGGTATCTGTGTATACACCGCTTTAATTGGTATTCATAATCTTTAACAAAAGGCGCCCTGTTCTTGAATGGGGCGCCTTTTGATTTTTTTGATCATGCAAACAGGAGTTAAAATTTTAATCGCGGTGCTCCTGATCGGGGGGCTAAGCGCTTGTACAAAGCCACTGGAAAGGTTGCGCTTAGCCGACCTTGATGGAAAAAAAGTACGGGTGAAAGAAAAATCAGACCATAAGCCTGCTGTTTTTATATTCCTTTCAACTGATTGTCCGATTTGCCAAAAATACAGCAAAACGCTGCGGGAACTGGCTTCCCGCTATCCTTCAGTTAAATTCGTTGGGGTGATGACGAAGTGGGAAAACCAGGACGCCATCAGGCAATTTATCCGGGAATATGAACTGCCTTTCTCCATTTTGCAAGACAAACGGCATCGGCTTTTGGCCCGACTTCAGGCAAAGGTGACCCCAGAGGTTTTTTTCTTTAACGAAAACATGAAATTGTTGTACAGCGGCGCCATAGACAACTGGTTTTTTGCCCTCGGCAAACACCGGCCAGGCTCTACCGAAAATTTCCTGATCGAAGCCATTGAAGCCTGGAGTAGGGGAGAAGCGCCAAAAATTTCAAGGACGACGCCAATTGGATGTGTGATAGAGCCGTAACCCTGATTACCTTTGCACTCCAAATACACAGGACGCATGACCTTTCGGGAACGCTATCAATTGACGCTGGATTACCTGTTTGAGCAGTTGCCGATGTTTCAGCGCATCGGGCCCCCTGCCTTAAAAAAAGGATTGGGCAATACCATTGCGTTGTTAGAAGCTTTGGAAAATCCGCAGCAGCAATTCCGGGCCATTCACATTGCGGGCACAAACGGAAAAGGTTCAGTTGCGCATCTGCTGGCGGCAATTTTACAGGCGTCAGGATACCGCACCGGGCTTTACATTTCACCCCACTACAAAGACTTTCGGGAGCGCATCAAAGTGAATGGGCAATACGCCAGCAAGGCTTATGTTGTTGATTTTGTAGCAAGCAACCGGGCTTTGTTCGACCGCATCGAACCCTCTTTTTTCGAAATTACGGTAGCCATGGCTTTCGACTATTTTGCCAAGCAAAAAGTAGAAGTTGCCGTCGTGGAAACCGGGCTGGGGGGGCGCTTAGATTCTACCAACGTGCTGACCCCGGAGTTGAGCGTCATCACAAATATCAGCTTTGACCACCAACAGTTTTTGGGAGATACGCTGCCCTTGATCGCCGCCGAAAAAGCCGGTATCATCAAGCCTCGTGTGCCCGTAGTGATTGGCGAAACCCACCCTGAAACAAAACCGGTTTTTGAGGCAAAAGCGGCGGCAATGGAGGCGCCAATTGTATTTGCAGATGAGCATTGGCGGGCGGAGTGGAAAGGGGAAACCGGCACGCATTCGACCTATGATTTATGGCACGAAGGCCAACCTGCGTTTCTGGATCTGGATGTCAATCTGCATGGACGCTTTCAGTCGAAAAACCTGCAAACCGTTGCGCAAGCTGTTTACCTGCTTCAAAATACGTTTGATATAAGCGCCCAAAACGTTCGGGACGGCCTTTTTAATTTTAAAACGCTCACTAAGTTTATAGGGCGCTGGCAAGTGCTCGGAACGCATCCTGCAATTATTTGCGACAGCGCGCACAATGAGGGCGGATTGAAGGTAACCTTGGATCAGGTAGCGCAATATCCTTATGAAAACCTGCACATCGTAATGGGGACGGTAAGCGATAAGGAGCTGAAACCGGTATTGGAATTGTTCCCCAAACTTGCGCGGTACTACTTCTGCAAGGCAAATATTCCGAGGGGATTAGACGCTAAACAACTGCAAGTCCGTGCATCGCAGGAAGGATTAAAAGGGCGGGCCTACGTTTCTGTGAAACGCGCCCTGCAAGCTGCCAAAAGGCAGGCCAAGCCAGGAGATTTGATTTTTGTTACGGGAAGCATCTTCGTTGTTGCCGAGGTGTTGTAATTTTTTTGTCACAGTGGCAATAAAAAGCAGTATTCATTGCAAATATTCTCTACTTTTGCACTTAAATTTTGAAAAAACAAAATAATGGCAGAATTGGTACAGACGCTGTTGACACAGCGCATTCAATTGATGGAGGAATCGGCGACCATAAAAATGGCGCAAATGGCGCGTGATCTCGCTGCTCAAGGCCACGATGTGATTGACCTGAGCCTTGGAGAGCCCGATTTCGACACCCCGGTTCACATCAAAGAGGCCGCTAAGAAAGCGCTCGATGACGGGTTCACCAAATATACGCCGGTGCCCGGCACCGTTGAATTGCGGAAAGCGATACAGGCAAAATTCAAGCGGGACAACAACCTTGACTACGAAATCAATCAGATTGTCGTCTCCAATGGCGCTAAACAATCCATTGCCAACGTTTGCCTTTCGCTGCTCGAAAAAGGCGATGAAGCATTGATACTGGCCCCTTACTGGGTGTCGTACGCAGAAATTGTCAAATTAACCGAAGCAACGCCGGTGTATGTCTATGCAGGCATTGAAGACGATTACAAATCCAGCGCATCTCAAATAGAAGCGGCCATCACGGAACGCACCAAACTCATCATTTTTTCGTCGCCCTGCAACCCAACCGGTTCGGTTTATACCTATGAAGAACTGGAATCCATTGCGGAAATGCTCGTCCGCCACGAACAGGTGACCATTGTCTCGGATGAGATTTACGAATACATCAATTTTTCCGGGAAGCACGCCAGCATCGGCGCTTTTCCACAGGTGAAAGACCGGACCGTTACGGTAAATGGTTTTTCAAAAGGGTTTGCGATGACGGGCTGGCGCTTGGGCTATATTGGCGCACCTGCCTGGTTGGCAAGCGCTTGCAATAAAATGCAGGGACAGATTACTTCAGGCGCCGCAGCGTTCAGCCAGAAGGCGGCTGCTTTTGCATTGGGTTCGGACATGACGCCGACCTGGGAGATGCGGGATGCGTTTCTGCGCCGCCGTGAATTGGTGACTGGTTTGATGAAAAAAATTCCCGGGATGAACGTTAACCACCCACAAGGGGCCTTTTACGTTTTTCCGGACATCAGCGCTTTTTTTGGAAAAACGGATGGTAAAATGGTGATTCGCGATGCGGATGATTTTTGCGAATACTTGTTGCATAACGCTTATGTGGCAGCGGTGAGCGGCGCCGCTTTTGGTGCCGATAATTGCTTCCGGATTTCTTATGCCACTTCTGACGAAAAGCTCACAGAAGCCATTCGCCGCATTGGTGAAGCGCTGGGGAAATTGAAGTAACATTTTATAAAAATTAGGTGGCAAATGCGTGGCAGTCTGTTCAGGCTGTCACGCATTTGCATTTAAAAAAAATATTTATTCCAAATGCTGCAACATTAACCGCACTAACTGTATTTTTGACACTTATCTACGGCATTAGTCCTGTCTTGTTACCAGTCATTCCTGACCACACGTTTCCCAAACCAACTAAACGGAAGGCAAGCATTGTTTTTTCTAAGGTATTCTCCCTTGGAAATGTGACTGGCAATTTCTAAAACATTGAAAATGAATAGACTGAGACGCGCGTGCTGTGCAGGCTTGTGGTTTGGCTTGTTTTTCCTGACTCCTAATGGTGTTCATGCACAGGATTTTATGATGCAGGGCTGGTATTGGGATTATCCCAAACCTGGTTGCAATGGCTATGTAAGCCCTTCCATTGCTACCGAACTGGCGGGCAAGGCAGCCGCGCTGAAAAACGCCGGGTTTACCATGCTCTGGCTGCCGCCCATGAGCAAGGCCAGTTTTGGCGATTGCAGCAACGGCTACGACCCGAAGGATTTATACGACTATGGCCAGGTCAGCGGCCAAACTGGTTTGGGTACGGGCGCTCAGGTCTCTGCGCTACTCGGGGCATTGAGTTCAAACGGCATCATTGCCGTTGCCGATGTCGTTTACAACCACCGCGATGGCGGAGATTATGAAGATAACCCAGCCGTGCGCAGCTACGTCATGAACTTCCCGCCGGCAGGGTGCAATGGTACCGCCACCCCTTACCCGGTAAACGGAAAGGTACGGTATCGCCTGCCTTTAGGCGGCAGCAGCGGCAATGGCGCCGGGAACTATTATTTTAAATTTAGTTCTGCTTCCGGGAATGGTGGGTTTAACGGGCGTAATTATAAATTGTATTTCCGGACATCTACTACCATGCACAATCCCACTGTAATCAATGAATCGGAGCCGAATGGGGGAGCAGATTGCAATCCGGATGAACCCAACAACCAAATATATTTAGGCCGCGATATTTTTGCCAACCAGGAAATCGGGTCTTGCAACACCGACGAATTCTACCTTGCCCTTGGGGCTGGAGATTTCCTTGCAGCCGGCGATAATTTAGAGATCTACATCGAAGAAGTAGGCGGCGGCGGTTCCGGTATTGACCAGCGGCCTTATGGGATTTGGTCGGGCTCCAGAAATATGGACATCATCAACGACCTGGCTTTGCAAACGCGAACCAGCTACGCCGGTATGCCCAGTGGGGAAGGCGCAATGAACTACCTAAATTTCAAACCCAATGGCGTCAATTTCACCTGCATGACCGGCGACCAGGAGTATCCTTACTTTTTCTTTGACGTGGAACAGGGGCATTTCAGCACACAAACTGCTTACAACGACTGGACAAAATGGTTGTTGACGGACGTGGGGATTGGAGGTTTGCGGATGGACGCGGTGAAACACTTCCCGGCTTCGTTTGTGGGCCAACTGATCAATGCGTTATACACAAATTCCCCAAGCCTTCAACCGGCCATGGTCGTAGGAGAGCATTTTACCTCCAATGCAGGCGTGCTGACCGGCTGGGTAAACGAAGTAAATTCCTATTTGAGCTTTGCGGCCAGAAATGCCATCAATGTGCGGGCTTTTGATTTTGACCTGCGCGACAATTTGCGGGTCGCTTGTGAATCTTTCGGAGCAGATGTGCGGAATATCTTCAATGCGGGCATGCGGAATGGCGCCGGCGCCAGCCCGTTTTCTGTGGTGACGATGATCAACAACCACGATTTTCGCTACGAAGATGTTTACCACGACATGAACCCCATACTTGGGTATGCCTACATCCTCACGAACAACCAGATCGGCTTGCCCTGCGTTTTTTACCCGGATTATTACGGCGCTACGCTCAAGATGGATGACAATTCCATACTGACCGTGCCTTCGCTGAAAAGCGATATTGACGCTTTGATCAGCGCACACAAAGCGTATATCTTCGGCGCTGATCAGATAGATTACCTGAGCCGGTTTTCAACGCCTTATTACCAAAGTTTTTCTGCAGGTGGCGCTTCCACGACGCTTTTTTACCAAATCATCAATTCTTCTACAGGGCGTAACGTGTTGGTCGCCATCAATTTTGCAGGAACGCCGCTGACCGCTACACACGGCGTAAACACCAGCGGCGCGGGCCTGAGCAATGGCGACGAACTCCTCAAGGTGGCCGGTTCAGCCGGTGCAAGCGCCAGCGTCAGCGTTACCAACGGGCGGGTAAACCTCACCGTGCCTGCGTTTGGGTACGCGGTTTGGACGGGTGTAAGTGTCCTCCCGCTTGATTTGCTTTCCTTTGAGGTGGCGCCGCAGGATAAGCAGGTTGCCCTCCAATGGGCTTCGGCCAACGAAGTTGATTTTGCAGGTTATGAAGTGCAGCGATCTTTAGATGGAAGACTTTTTGAAAAAATTGGCTGGGTCGCCGCAGCGGGAACACCGGATGGAACAACGCGTAGCTACCAGTTTCAAGATAAAAATCCTGTATTCAACAAGCCACTCTACTATCGTTTGCGCATGCTCGACCTGGATGGTACCGTCGAATTTTCGCCTCTCCGTTCGGTTACCCTAAAAAATGAACAGGAAGTGCTGTTGTTTCCAAATCCGACAACCGGCAGTTTTTGGTTGAAATTTCAAAATCCAACCGCTGAAAACACCCGGATAGAAGTGCGCGACGCCCTTGGGCGAAACGTTTTATCAGAACCAATAGAAGCAGGCGCTGTGCAAAAAGAAGTGAATATCGAAGCCCAGCCTGCGGGAATTTATTCCGTTATGATCAAAACGGAAGGGCAGGTGATTTGGAGTAGGTCTGTTCAACGGCGTTAGTTACAACTCTAATAGACCGTCTGGTAAATCCATGTGCAGCACGGACTGCGCTTCGTCTGCCGTTACAATAAATTGCTCGTTGAGCGGGATCAATATTTCCCGATTGCGATAAACAACAACCGCCATCATTTGCTGGGGCATTTCGATCACTTCGTCAATTTTGCCTACCAATCCGTGGGTGGCATCCTCAATGGTGAAACCGGTAAAGCGTTCATAACCAGGTTCTATGACAATCGTTCGTGCTTCATCGGGCAAAATATCCTCGCTTCGAAGGTAGATATCTTTGTGGTGAAGCAGTTGTGCGTCATCGCGGCTGTTCACGTCCTCTAATTTGACTAAGATGGCATTGCCGGCGCGCACATCTTCAACGAAATAGGGGAGGTGTTGCCCCCTGATTTCCAAAAAAATGATTTCTGCATTCAAAAAATCCTCCCAATAGGCGTCTTCGACAAATGCTTTTAATTCTCCAAGCAGGCCGTGCGCTTTACCAATCCTGCCAATTTTGACCATTGCGTCCATAAAAATTCGCGGTTACGGTTATTGCCAGCGAAGCAGTCGCTGGCGGAGGATAAACCCTTTTTCTGCCTTTTGTCCCCAGCCTATGGTCGGGCAAACGCCATAATCGCCGTTGCAACAGACTTCGCATTGGGTATCTAAAATTTGCAATTCCCTGTATACCAATCCAATGTCTTTGGCGTAATGTTCTTCCGCCTGCCGGTATTCAACGAGGTTTTCGCTGTCGGCCATTTGAATTGAACACACATTTTCAAATGATATACCACCTACCTGGAAGGGTTCGGCTATAGAAATCATGCGATAATCGCCCCAGTCTTTGAACATTTTAAGTTGTTCTCCTGCAACTTCCACGGAAGTTGCGTTGGAGAAAAAGGCGTTTCCATTCCAGGTTTCATTGGCCTTCAGTGGAAAAATCATATTGATAAAACGCAGGTTTTCTTCGGTTCGGTAAGCCTGTTGGGAGCTGCGGGCGGCGGCATAAACTTTGCCGATTTGCCAGGGTTGGGTATCGGACTGCCGTTGAACGCGTTCGATTCGATACCAGGTCAGGCCATCCTGTCCGGGGAAAGAATCGGCGATGGATTCTTTGATGAACCACGAATTGGTATCAATTTTCGTTCCGCCTGCTGCGGGGTCGAAAATAATGGAGTCCACTGCGAATTCGCGGATTTGCCCCACCTGAAGCGGGTAATATGCATACCCGAAATCCAGATCCAAAGGCTCGGTTTCTCTTTTGTTGCAGGAAGATACAATCAGCACTACAACGGCCAGGAACCATAAGAATTTGGTTATATTCAATGGCAATAGGTTTTGGGCATTTGCGGTTTTAGAGCTGTTAGCTTTTAAAAAGCTAACAGCTCTGGTTTGCACATCTATGTTGATGTTGTATTTCATGATAAGCCTGAGTTGAGACTACCATAAATGATGCCACCGCCGACCACATCATCGTTTTCATAAAAAACGGCAGATTGCCCCGGTGCAACACCTTTTACATTGGCGTCAAATTCCACGCGAATTTTGCCATTTTCGTTGTACATCCGGCCCATAGCGCCTGCATCCTTGTAGCGAATTTTGGCTACGACCTCCATTCCGTCTTCAAATGTGGCATATTTCATCAAATTGGGTTGGCCAACGATCATGCCGTTCCGGATGAGCTCGTCTTCCAGCCCTAAAACGACGGTATTCGTATCCGGGCGGATCTCGGTTACAAACATCGGGTGTCCGAAGGCAACGCCCAGGCCTTTCCGCTGGCCAATGGTATAAAAAGGATATCCCTGGTGTTTGCCGATGATTTCACCCCGGCTGTTCACAAAATCACCGCCTGCAACCTGTGTTTCCAATTCAGGAATGCGGTGTTTCAGGAAACTGCGGTAGTCATTATCCGGAACGAAGCAGATTTCGTAGCTCTCTGCTTTTTTGGAAAGTTCCTCATAACCAAAATCGAAAGCGAACTGGCGAACTTCTGGTTTGGTATAGTGCCCCAGCGGAAAACGGCTTCGGTTCAAACATTCCTGGCTCAAGCCCCAAAGCACATAGGATTGGTCTTTATTCAGATCCGCAGATTTGCTGATGAATTTCCGGTCGTTGGCTTCATTGATGATGGCGTAGTGGCCGGTAGCAATGAATTCGCAATCCAGCGCATCCGCGCGTTTCAGCAACGCGTTCCATTTGATGTGGGTATTGCAGAGTACGCAGGGGTTTGGCGTTCGGCCAGCCATGTATTCATTTACGAAATTGTCAATCACATAATCGCCAAATTCTTCGCGAATGTCAATAATGAAGTGATGAAACCCCATGTTCACAGCTACCTGACGGGCATCGTTGATAGAATCCAGACTGCAACACCCGGTCTCCTTTTTGGAGGATCCGGAGTTGGCATAGTCCCAGGTTTTCATCGTAATGCCAATGACTTCATACCCCTCCTCGTGCAGCATCATGGCGGTTACCGTGCTGTCAATGCCACCGCTCATGGCTACCAAAACCTTTCCGAGCTTGCTCATAAAAACGGAGTTTATCTTTTCACTTCACGCTGCTGAGTTTTGCATTAACCATACGATTCCCAGCGTTCAGTATGACAAAAAAGGATTCGCACCCCGACCGTGGTCGGGACGCGAGGTCTAAATAATGGGCTTGCTGGCCAGAAACCGACAAGTCTTGTGTGCAAAATTACAAAATGCAACGCCTTTTGGTTCACTTCAAATAAAACAGATCGAAAAGCGCTGGACAATGAGGAGGGGCGTTGAGACGTTACTGCACTTATCACCACTATTGTCTGAACGTTCAATAAGGCCTATCTTTGGGCGTTTGGTTAAATTCATTAAAGCTCAGATATCATGAGAAACCGGTTCAAACTATTCACACTTTTATTTTTCACCGCTTTGGGTTCTGCTGCGATTGCGCAGGATTCTGAGTCTGGCCTCGCTTCCTATTACGGGGATGAATTTCAGGGGCGCCGGACTGCGTATGGCGATACGTATGACAAAAGCAAGCTCACCGCAGCCCATAAACGCCACCCTTATGGCACCATGATCCGTGTCACCCGCCTCGATAATAAGAAGTCGGTTGTCGTCAAAGTAACGGACAAAGGCCCGTACATCAAAGGCAGGGTCATTGATCTATCCAAAAAGGCCGCAGAAAAATTGGGCATGATTGGAGATGGAACAGCTGAAGTTGAAATTGTAGTTGTAAAACGGGTGACTAAAGAAGACGATCCACCGGCTGAACTTGCCGTAGAAAAGGAGACACCGACAGAAAAAGAACCAGTCAAAGAAGCGAAATCCGATCAACCCGCTGAATACAGCTTTGAGGTGGAGAATGATCCGACGGAAAAAGAAACGACCGCCTCCAAAACTGCAGAAGCTAAAAAAAGCACTGCCGTAAAGGAAGAAAAACCAGTTGCAAAAACGGAGAAACCAGCACCTGCAAAAGAAGTTTCTACCACCGAGAAAGCAAAAAAAACAAACCTGACTGAGAAATCAAAAGCTTCTCCTTCGCGGGGAAAATTGGTTGGCAAAGATTACACGCAGTTTGGTTTGTACAAAATCGTGCTGGAGCGTCCTTCCCAAAAAGGTTACGGCGTTCAGGTAGCGTCGCTGAGCAACTACGAAAATGTTTTAAAGCAGGTTGCCGACCTTCAGGCAAAATTCTTCGACAACATCTTAGTAAGCATTGAAAAAGGAGCGCCCAATAACCTGTACAAAATTATACTCGGTCCTTTTGAAACCGAAAGTGCAGCGAAAAACTACGTTTCGAACATCAAAAAGAAACACAAAGTCAACGGGTTTGTGGTGAATCTTTCGGAGATAAAGTATTAAGCTGATGAATTTGAAGATTTGAAAAATTTGAAGATTTGAAGATGCGTGCAATTATCAAATCTTCAAATTATCAAATCTTCAAATTTCCATTTCCTACTTCACCGTAACCTTCCCGTCCATTCCTTTAATTCCAACGATCTCATCCCGGGTGTTTACGGCTTCGAAAGGCGTTGGTTTATCTACAAAATTGATGGAAGAAAACTGGCCGGATTTGCCTTTGACTTTATAACAAATCTGGTAAATCGAAGTGCCATCGGCTATTGCGATGCCTTTGAGCGAGTTTTCGATCCACAAAGCAGTCAGCACGCCATCCTGAGCATTGTTGGTTCCGAAATTATTACCGTCCATGGAAGGCAGTTTGAAGTTTTTTAACTCTTTAAACTCCAGCACATTTCTGTCCCAACGCACAGAATATTGCATCGAAACCAATTGCTGAAAGCCTGCCACCGTGATGTCCAGACAGACCGTTTCTCCTGATGAGGCAACAAGTCTTGGCGCAATCAGGGTCAGGTTGCCAACCGTGGCAGGGGGGCTGGTTTGCGCATTCTGGACCGGCACGGCCTCCGTTGCAGTCTGCCCGTCCGGTTGTTTTGCCGGTTCGTTGCTACAAAAAGTAAAAGACATCCAAAGCGCTGCAAAAATGAATTTATGGTTCATGACGATAAGATAAAATGATGAAACAGGCGCAAAGTTAGGAAATGCCGGTTATTTCCGAGAGGCAATAATCTTTTCTGGCAGGGCGTTGCATTGATGTCTCTGTATCTTTTTGTTTAAGATGCATTATCTTTGGTGTTATAACAAACGCAAATTCTATGAAACCAACTATGGCCTTCTTGTCAATTTTGAGTGTAGCCCTTTTCGCAACAGGGTGTGTAACTCAACAAAAATACAATGAGCTGGAGGAATCGCTCACGTACTACAAAAAAGAATCACAAGCCGTAGATTCTCTGAACAACAACAACCAGGAACTCGACCGCGTCAACCAGGAACTGGAAGACATGATCAAAGAAAAAACCTACGAAGTTGAGCAATTGACTGCCACGAACATCAACCTGAATAAAAGCTACCTGGAAGTGCTGGGCAAATACAATGGCCTGGTGGCCAAAGGCGACGAAGTACTTGCAGTCAGCGCGTATGAAAAAACCAACCTTCAAAATCAATTGTCGGCACAGCAAAGCGATTTGGATAGCCATCGCAAAACGGCTGCGACGATGGAATACGAACTTTCCGAGCGCAACGCCCGCATCAGCCAGTTGGAATACAACTTCGACGGAACACCGAAAGGGTACGACAATCAACAAAACGAGCAGGCAAAAGTCACGGGGTATCTCTACGATAAACGGGTGATGATTGCTGAGTTGAAACAGAAACTGCAAAGCGCCTTTTTGGGGTACAACAGCGATAATATCTCGGTGATCGACCGAAAAGATGGCGGGATTGCGGTCGTTTTCAGCGAAAGCCTGCTTTTCCCTTCGGGCAATGAGCAGGTGGACATCAATGGCCGCCGTTCCTTAGTGCAGCTCACCGACGTGATCAGCCCACGCATTGCTGAGTTGGACGTCCGCATCGAAGGACACGTTAACTCGGAAGCCATTGCAGAGCGCAATTGGGACGTCAGCACGCTTCGGGCTGTTTCAGTCGCCAAAGTCCTTACCGCCTACGGCATTCCTCCCGAGCGCATTACGGCAACCGGGCGGGCCGATTATGTGCCGGTGGCTTCCAACACAACCCCACAGGGGCGCGCTGCGAATCGCAGAACAGAAATCATCATCTCGCCGAACAACGAGGCACTAAATGCATTGCTCTTAGGAAAATGACCAACATTTTGGGTTCACCAATTTCGGGTAACGACAGATATGCGCTTCATTTTTTTTCTGGTCATGATCGCTGCAATGCCTGATTACATCGGGGCTCAAACTTGTCTTTCGCAGGACTTGCTAAATGCGCAGCTGCATCAAAATGCCATTGTGACCGGAGACCGGGCGCGCATTGAAGCATTTACCCGAAACTGGATTGAACTTCCGCAACACAACGCTGGCGCGCCGCGGGAACTCGCAATTATCCCGGTTGTGGTGCATGTGGTTTGGAACAATCCTAATGAAAATATTTCGGATGAACAGATCATGTCCCAGATTCAGGTACTGAACAGAGATTTCCGAAGTATGAATACCGATTTAGGAAACGTTACCTATCCACCGTTCCAAAATGCCATCGCAGATGCGGAAATTGAATTCCAGCTCGCTGAGGTTGATCCTTTCGGAAATGCTACGACCGGAATTACCCGAACGCAAACGACCTTACCAGAAATTGGCCTTTTGCGGATAGGGGGAAAAAGAGCCATTTGTTACGAAGAATTGGGCGGTCACGATGTTTGGTGCTCCAATCATTATCTGAACATCTGGATTGGCGCTTTCCCATCCGGGATTGCCGGAGAAGCCAGTTTTCCCGGCCAGGATATTCCGGAAGAAGATGGCGTGCGTATTGCCCCGCAACGGTTCGGCGTTACAGGTACAGCGATCAATGCGCCCTACCATTTAGGCCGCACAGCTACGCACGAAATTGGTCACTATTTTAACCTGTACCACGTTTGGGGAAACTCGGGCAACAGCAACCCGGATTGTCTTTTTGACGATGAGGTAGCTGACACGCCAAAGCAGGCGGGAAATTACCTCAATCAGTGCCCGTCTTTTTCTGAATTACAATCTTCCTGCATCGCAAATACACCTGATATGTTTTGCAACTACATGAATTACACGGATGACGCCTGTATGGTGATGTTTACCCAGGGGCAAAAATTGCGGATGCGGGCAGCACTTAACGGCCCTCGTTTGGAGTTGGTGTCTCAAAGTGGCGCCTGCCTGCCGGTGTCGAATCAGTTCGAGCCGACGCCGGATATGCCGATCGGTTTACACCCTAATCCGGCAAACCAATTCGTTGTCATTGAGGGCCTAAGCGCAGGATACGACGTGCAATGCTTTGGAGTAAATGGTGCATTATGGCCTGTTTATCAGGAACTTGAAAACAAAATTCACGTGGGGCATTTGCCCCCTGGCGCTTATATTCTCCAAATTAAAAATGAAAGAAATATGATTACTAAAATGCTTATTATTGCCCGACTTTAGAGTTTATTCGGGAATTCATCAATGAAATCCCGAATAAACTCTTATCCCAATTCTGCAACTCATTCTACATTCAAAACCGTTGTCATGTTCAGAAGTATGCACTACCCCCGGGGGTTGAGGCTTTTTATGATGGTCTGTATTACATGTTCTTTCGCTTCTTGCGTAACTGATGTGAGAAAAATCAGATTAGAGGAACTGAATAAGGTGGTTGAAATCAGTAAAGGCCCCTGCTATGGCCGTTGCCCGGTTTTTACCCTTACCATTTACCAGGATGGCATTGCCAGTTACCAGGGCGAACGCAACACAGACCGCATGGGCCTTTACGTCAAAAGATTGGATAAAGAAGTCTTTGCCAATCTGGAAAAAGAGTTCAGGGAAGCCAATCTTTGGCAGTACCAGAATGTTTACAAAAGCCGTATTGCCGACTTAGCAAGCGTCACGCTTACCTATTACGAAGAAGGCGATATCAAGGCGATTACCGGCAAAGAAGGCCGCCCGCAGGCCGTACTGAAGTTGGAGCAAACACTCGACCGCATTGCTGCCGGCGCCGATTGGATCCTCAAGGAAGGCCCGCCGCCTGCGGATTTACCTGAAGACGCCATTCCCAATGAATTGGTTGTTCAGTTGAACAATGGCGTCAACGCTTATGCCTGGACGGAAAAATACGCGAAGCAAGGGATGAAAGTCCTGAAAAGCCTGTCCAACGACGGCTACCATTGGCTCATTTCTTATGATACGTCATTGAAGCCGCCAAAGGATATGATTGAATTGGTGCGTAAGGATTCTGGGGTTGTTGGCGCTGAATTCAACCGGAAAGGCGCTAATTAGGTGTCAGTCTTTATAGTCGGTGGCAGCGACTTACTTCGACTTCGCTTAGTACAAGTCGCTCAGTCACCTCGGTTGCGTTCATTTCGACTCGGCTTCGACTGTTCGCCTTACTTATTGTTTGAATCAGAATTCTCAGAATTTTAAAATTTCCAGAATTCGGCTCCCCGGACGCCCGATTCCGAGAATTCTTTAATCCTGAGAATTCTGATTCTGACATTTACCCGCTCGCGCCGAAGCTCCCTTTTACCCGCCAGACGCAGGGTAAAAAACAGACACTAAACTTTGACAATAACAAAAAAGCCTTCCGGTTTTTTCAACCGGAAGGCTTTTTTGTTGAGTCGTTACCTGTGTCTGCGATTAATTTTTCCAGGGCAGGGCATTAACTTTTACGCCAACGGCCTTTCCTAAACGAACGCCTTCGTCGCTGTCCATGCGCCAGTGTACGCCAAGTGGAACGCGTGACCAGGCATTTTCTTCAGCCATTTCTTCAAAGCTGCTGAACGTGCGCGGCACGCCTTCAAACTCCGTACGGTTTCTGTGGCAGTTGTCCGTCATAGAGTAGTCTGTTCCAAAAACGCTTTCCAATGCTTTTGCACCGGCGGCGCCCATCGTGGAGTGACCGGATGGGTAGGCAGGGAAAGAAGGCGAAATACCTTCATCTCCAGTCAAAGGATTGTACAGATTTGTTTTCCAGGTTGGGTCAATTACGTTTACAATATAGGTCACCGGGCGTTCTACATTGTAGTAGTATTTGGAATGCCAGCAAGCAACAGCGGCATCGTTGAGCGCCATACCAACCTTTGCATACGCTTCAATGGCTGTTTCTAAGTTGCTGGATTCGTTCTTTATCACCTGGCTCGCAATGGCAATCCAGCGCGGGCCGGGGCTGAACGTCAGGTTGACAAGGTCGTCGCTCCAGAATTCTCCTACCCACTCGTCAATATAGGAAAGGGTAGGTGTATTTTGAGCATAAACCTCAATAG
>JALHRK010000128.1 GCA_022841505.1 Saprospiraceae bacterium
CTTTTTTTGAAGAAGGATTGATGAAAGATGATTGACAATGTAAAGCATACAAATTTGATGTTTACGGATCTCTTACATTAACAATCATCAATCATGTAATCGTCAATCATCAATAAAAAATAAAAATGAACGGTTAAGCATCATTTTATTGAACTGATCACCTCTGGGGTCGCCCCTACCGTCTCCCCCTCTCACCTCCTCCCCATCTGCCCCAAAATCTGACCATCCGTAATTTTATCATCATCGGCTAACAGGAAAGCTTTGCTCAGAATCAGCATCAGGGTATGATCCCCGCCCTCAAAAGGGAGCCAGATTTGTTTTTCCACTTTGGGATCGCTGTCCTGCACAATGCAGAGGTACTGATCGTTGGGCTCCATGAGGATGTTGCCGCTGCCGAGGTTGATTTTATAAGATCGGATTTTTCCGGCGATGTGCAGGTAGTTGCCTTCCAATTTGCATTGTTTTGCAATTTTGGTCATCGGCAATAGCCGTTCCAGCAAGTCTTTCCGGAGATCGGCAATTGAAGTTTTCGATTTTTCACCAAAAGCCACTTCCTGCCAATAGCCGAGCAGGGGATCTGTATTTTTTTGACCCAAATAAGGGTCGGCGCCGAGGCTGCTCACCGCCACGAACAGATCCACGTCCCGCATGATTTCACTTAAAATGGCTGGCGGAACTTCTGCCAACGGCACGCGGGGTTGGCTGTAAAGCTGGTGTTCTTTCAGGCCGGGCTGGTTTTTTCTGAAACTGAGCGCCAGCGTGGAGCAATCATCGTAGAGGACTCTGCCATTGATCGCCAGTTCGGCAGTGAGGCCGGCTTCAGGCAACTTACGGAGCGGTGCTTGTTCGTACGTCATGATCCACGAACGGTTTTTGCCAAGGCTGTACAGGGTATTGCCCCGGAGTTTATGGCCCGCAAACCGGTTAGAGTGGTCAAACGTCGCTTCTTCTGCGGGCGTGATCAGGTACACTTCGCGGAAAGCCTGCCTGAATGGTTGCACAATTTGCTGTTCAAACAGCCGGTTTCGCCAGCCCACCACCTCTTCCACAGAGCCGGCAAGCGCAGGATGCCAAAGGCGAATGGTGGCGTCGTCAGGTATGGAAACTGAATTGCCATGGCTGTCTGCCAGTCCCGTTCCCAAAGGCATAAAAGAAACGGTTTCGGTTGCTGTTTTGGCCTGCCAGATGAGTTTTTTGACCATGGGTCCGATTAACGCGTGCGACAGGAAACATTCCTGCCAGAGCGAAAACGGCCAGCTTCGGTCTTCCAGCCAACTGTTCTCCAACCGCATTTTTTGCGCAAGCAAAGTCTCCTCAATGCTTTTGGCAGCAACTTTAATGGATTGCAACTCGCCTGCAAAATCGCGGCGCAATTCAGCAGGCACGGAGGCGATGGCTTTGCCTGCATCATTTAGCCAGCTGAGCTTCACCTTCATGCCCTCAATTTGCAGGACAGCCTCGTACGTCCCGACCGGAATTTTCTTTTGCCCATCCACCATTTCGTGATCGGGGATCACCCGGTCCCGAAGCTCTGATTCCGGGTATTGCTTGAGCAGGCCGGAGAATTTTTTCTCAGCCGAAGCAATGGCACGCACATAAACCGGGTATTTGGCCTTCGCTTTGAGGTTGCTCAGCGCGCCAAACGCCTGCACGGTGCCAATGGCGGCAAGCCCTTCGAGGGCGAGGTTGCCAAGTTTACTGCTCAGCGGGCCGCCAGGGATTTTGGTATAAGCCCGGTTTGCGATTTTTTGCAGCAGGTAGAGCTGATTGGCGTCCGGATGAAGACGGCAGAGCCAGGCCAATCCGCGCAACCCGCAGACCTTTTCTTCATCAGAAAACCATTCGTCGCCTTTGATTAAATTGTCCAACACTAAGGCCAGTCCGGATCGGAATTGATCGGGAGACAAGCCGTTTGCCTGGGCCTGGGCTTCTTTTTGCCAGGCAGATGCCGGTTTCCCGTCGAACGGGTAGCGCAGACAATGCTGGATCAGTTGCGTCCAGGCATCTAAAGGTTCCAGCTTGCCAAGTTGCTCGCGAATGGTTGCAAACTTGGGGTCGGTTTTTAAATCTATTACATCCTCGTTGGGCTTTTCTTTCAATGCGCCAAGCTCGCTGATGTTTTTCAAAAAAACGGGAACCGGGTTGGCAGCCTTCGCAAAACCGGCCAAATATTGTGGCGGCACCTGGTCTTTTAATTCGGAAAAAACAACGCTGTCCATCAGCGTCACAACCTTTAACGGGCGATAAGGATTGGGCCGGGCGTGCGGACTAAAAAAAGTCATTTCCATCACCACCAACTGATAGGGGATGCCTTTTTCGTACAGCAAGGCATTAAGGCCAGGCAGGCACCCCAGGCCGAAACCCTCTCCGGTGTGGAGGTCAAACTGCTCGCCGAGCAGTAAAAAGCGCACCCGGTACAGTTTTTCTACCCGGTATATTTTGATGATGTCTATGTCTGTCACCGCCCGGATCAACTGAAAAAACGGGCGTACCTGGTCGGGGTGCAGGCCGTGGTAAGGGCTGTGGTTGCCCGGAATCGGCAACGGATGAAACCCACTCATTAGTAGGGCTTCCCGGCTCGCTTCCATGCCTGATGCGTCCAACCGGCGCAGGGTTTCCTGGCGGAGGATTTGTTCGAGGTTGGGAACGGTTTTGTTGTGGGATTTTAAGGTATAGTGAAAATCCCAGGTCGCTTCGTAAAGGGGTTGGGAAAAACCGCCCTGCTCCAATTTTGAACTCAAAAACAGGGGTAAACTTCCGGGAATCTGAAGATTATTGTCTGGATTACTTTGGTACTGCATGAACTTTATGGCAAGGGTTTCATCCCAAACCGTCTTTTTCAAAAAATGCTGTACCAGGGCTTCGAATTTGCTTTTTTGGCTCTCAAAAAAGTTAATTACAGTTGGGGAGAGCGACAGCAGCTCAGTCCGTGCTTCATCAGTCAGCGCATCAATTTGGGCAAAGGCTTGCAGGTCTTCAATGGGATGGGCCATAAAGACAGGCCAGTTTAATGTTTTGCTTAAAGCGTTCAATTCTTCGCCAGCCGCATAGAGCAATTCGACGTGGTTGTGCAGTTGCCCGCCGAAAGACGGACCGGATTCAGACTCAATGTGTTGAAACAGCCAGGCTTTTTCTTCCAGGTCAAGGTCCAGGTATTCCCGGGAAGCTTGCAGGGCAAACTTCAGGGCGCGGTCGAAATCTCCTTTTTTGAGAAAGCCGGTCAGGATGAGCAGAAAAACTTCGCGGCGGTAGTCTTCCGGCGTACTTTTTAATGCATTAAATGGGTAATGCGACGGTTGTTGGGACCGGTAGCCCAATAGCAGCGGGAAAAAGCGGAACCACAAGCGTTTGTCGCCTTCAAGCCAGCCTCGTTCCGACAACTCTTTGGTCCATTCCATATAATTCGAATCGGAAAGGTAGATCAGCGGAGACCCGTCTATTAGTTTTTGAAATTCGGTGGGCGAAAATTGGAAAATCCAGGAAGGTTTGCCGATCCAATCGTACAACCACTTAATAATTTGAGGGACATAATAACTGCTGTAGCGTCCGTTATTCAGCGTGCTTTGGAGGCGCGCCAGGTGTGCAGCTAACGGGCTCACAGGCTTGGAAAGAAAATCCTTCAAGCCTTTTTTAGCTTCGGCTGGGGCATCGGATGTGCGGCCATGGAGGATGTCCTGCCAGACTTCAGGAAGGGTCTTGTTCATGAGGATGAGTTGTCGTTCGTTTTGCAGTCAATTCGGGCGCTATCCGCCAACAAGAGGCACCAACCGGATGAAATGGACTTGCGTTTGATCCGTCAGCGCAATTTCTTCGGCTAAGTCGGCTTTCTGTTCACCGTCTATGATGACGAAAAAAGCGTTTTTCTGGAAACCCGCCAGCGCTTCATACACCGCTTTTTCAGCATCCAATTGCAGCGCCTTCAGGTGATCGCGGTATTTTTTTTCCCTTTGCTCCATAACCTCCTGATTCAGCAGCTTCTCTGCCGGGGTCAGGAAATAACCCGAAGCTTCTTTTACTTCCAGGTCTTCGTTGATGGCGTAGACTTTAGCGGTGACTTTGGCTGTGATCAATTCCGTTAAGGTGAGTCGCTCGCCGGGCAAGGGAACCTGAAGATTGGTCATGTTGCCGGAGCCGAAAACTTCTTCTATGACGGTCAATGTGAACATCCTGGAGTGCATTTTGAGATTAAAAATTGGAAGGTTTACCTCCTGCTCTGCACGCGAAGATATACAATTTGTTTTATACAACAAAAGGGTTCGCAAATATTTGTTGCACGTTACACAACCGTATTCAAACTGATTAATGCATTACTTCCATCCGATGAAAAGACGGATGATTAGCCATTGATGGGATAGGAAAAACCAAATATCACTAATAAACGCGTGCTATACCATCCAAGTCCATTGGGCCCCCAAAACCATAAGCTTCCAACCCATGTATCCTCAACTCCCCCGCCGGCACCGGCAACTGCGCAGGCGTGCCTTTTTGCAAGCCGCCCAGCGCATCCACATTGTCATAATCCTGCCGGGCGCCAATCCTGCGGCGGTCGAACCACAACCCCATTGGGGCTGTGCTCAGCAACTCGATGGCGCGTTCGTAAAAAATGGCGCGCTCCACGGCATCGGCAGTGGCGGACGCATTCAGGGAAGGCAATTGGCCACGCGTCACGCGGGTTCCGAGATTGAGCAGGGTGATGGCTTCGGCTTTGCGGTTCAGGCGCAGCAACGCTTCTGCGCGCAGCAACGCGTTGTCGGCAGCCAAAAAGACGGGCATGGGGCCAGACGTAGCGCCGTCGCCGGCAAAGGATGGGTCGGTGATGTTCCGGTTGTGTTTGTAGTGCGAAAAATGCCACTCCCCGCGCTCGACAGGGAAGTTATTGTTTGCAAAAAACAGAAAATCGGAAGCCAACCGGGCGTCGGTGGAGGTCGCCACTGGGTTCGACAGGGGCGCTTCTCCCAATGCGACTACTTCCGGATACCGCGCAGGTTGCGACGGGTCGAGCGCAGCAATCAGGCGTTGATCCACCCGCGCCCAGAACGGTCCCTGGCCCGCTTCCGCAAAAACGTAACGCTGATAGCTCACCCAGAATTTGCCATCGGCCAAAGGCGCAAAATTTTGGTTCAGCCCCGCTTCGGCGTGCATCAATACGGCGGTCCAATCTACCATGCCATTTTCGGCGAGGGTTCGGGGGGCTTGCGCCAAAAACCGCGCAGCATAGGAATGGCTGAGGCGCACAAAACCGTCCGCATCTAAAGTCAGACCGTTGAAATAACGGTGCACAAAATCATCCCCCAGCGCTTCCGCAATCGCGATGCCCGCTTCCAATTCGGCAACAGCCGCAGCAATGACTTCCGGATAGTCCGTGAACGGGATTGCCGCTTCGATGTCCGTATTTTCATCCGCCAGCAACGCCTGGTCGAAAATCAGGCCCAGATAGCCCCAGCTGACCCCCCGCAAAAAATGCGCGGCCGCTTTCACCGACTGATCCTGCGGACCGCCGTCGTCAATGGAAATGCCTTTGTCCATCGCAATGAAGATGTCGTTCGCACTCGATACCGCCGAAAGGCAATTTGCCCAGGGGTTTTCCACCACCAGCCGGTAATCCGGGTCTTCGGTAGTGCGGTTGTTGTAGGCTGCGCGGGGTTCCATCCCCATGCGTTGCGCCCCAAAATTGCCCCACGACATCCCGTAGGCATCCGCCGCCACCGACAGGCCAATGACCGGGTGTTCGCCGTGTACGCCCTGCCACCACGATACATAACCGCCGCCCAGCACGATTTCAAGGTCCGCGCCGGTGGAGAGCACGGCATTGCGGTCGGGGTTGCTTTCGTTGATCGTGTCTAAGTCTTTGCAGGCTGCGAAAAACAGCAGCAGGGACAAGATTGCGAGGTGGGGAAAATATTTATTCATGTCTTTTTTTGATTGTTTTGAATATTGGTACGCCGAACTGGAGTTCGGCGGTACAAAGAATGTCAAAAAGTCAACTGCAAGCCAAACGTCAACGTCCGCGCCAGCGGGTAATTGAATGCATCCACCGCAAACAAATTTGGGTCGCCGTTGGGCGTTTGGGCGTTGCTGCCGGGTGCGTTTTGAAAGCGGTTCGTCAGCATGTTTTCGTCGCGGGGCGCCGCGCTTACATCGGGGTGCAGGCCGCTGTAATCCGTCACTGTAAACAGGTTTCTGCCGATCAGGCTCAGGCGCATACTTTTAATAAAATTGCCGAAAAGGCCCTGGCGGATGCTGAAGGAAATCGCTGCTTCCCGCAACATAAAAAAGGTGCCGTCTTCCACGAAATGGTTGTTGGCAACCAGCACATTGTACAACCCTTCGCTGCCGTAAAAGCCTCCAGTAACGTTGTCGTATTCGCTGACATCGGCGTGGCGCTCATCGCGGTACAGCCATTGTTTGCTAAGGTTGTACACATCGCCGCCGCGTTTCCAGTCGAACAGCGCATAGAGTTGAAACCCTTTGTAGCCAATCGTATGCGCAAAGCCCATCCGGAAATCCGGGTTGATGTCGCCGATGGCCCGCACGATTGGGTTGCCGTTCACATCCCGCAATTTATAAGGGCGTTCATCAGGGGTACCGATTTCCTCTTTGCGCACCACGTAACCAACTGCATTGACCGTATAATCGTTGGGATCGAGGCCCTCCTGATCAGCCAATTCACTGAGGTCTTTAGCGAACACCTCCCCGACCATCGTGCCGAATGGCTGGCCGGCTTCAATTAGGAACAGACTGGATTGCTGGAGACCCGGGCCGGTGACGTAAGCTGGAATGTCTAACCGGGAAATGGTTTGTTCGGTGCGGTCAAAAGTCGTCATGAGTTCCCATCGAAAATCGGGGATGGCGATGCGGAATAGTTTTTTAAAATCAATATTCAGGGCTGCTTCGTACACCGTGGCATCAATGGCCCCGGCGTTGCGCCATTGCCCTTTGAAACCCGCTGCGCCGGTCAGCGGCACGAGCAAAATTTGGTCGTCGGTTTTGATTTGGGAATAATTGACCTCCAGGTCGAAGGCGCGCAGGAAGGTGATGTTGCCGCCAATTTCTACTTCCATGGAACGCGCCGGGCGCAGGAACTCGTTGCCGAGTGTGCTTTTGGTCAGCGTACCATTGATCAACTCAAAAGTCTCGAAGCGCTGCCCGAACGCAGGCCGGATGCCCGACGTGCCTGTAGAAGCGCGCAGTTTCAGTTCCTGGATGCCTTTCAGGTTCACCATTTCCGACACCCGCCAGGCTGCGCTGAGGCGGTGGTAATTGGCCCAACGCGACTCCGGGCCGAACAGCGACACGCCTTCCCGCCGGATCAATCCACTAAAAATATAGGTCTTTTTGTAGTCAACATCGCCGATGAGGAAACCAGTATAGCCCACCATTTCTTCGGCTTCCGAGGCAATGGCGATGTTGCTGCGCGCATTGTCGAGCGAGCGAATGCCCGTCACTGCGAGGTTTTCGCCAATGGCTTCGTCGTATTGCCGGGTCAGGTCTTCGTACAAAAAGCTGCCCCGAACCGCCGCATTTAGCTTACCCAACGATTTTTGAATGGTGACATTCGCGCGGGAAGTCAGGTATTTTCCGGACTGCCTGCTTTTGTGGATGCCGCCACCGCTGCTGCCTTGCACGCCTGCCGTCACCAAATTGCCGAAAAGGCCCGGAACGTTGGCGCTCAGGTATCCCTTCTCTACGAAATGTTCAAAGTCGTTCACCGTATAATCAAACGTGGAAGCGTAGCTCAGCGTCAGCCATTCTTTTGCGTAATAATTGGCGCCTAAGCTGCCGGTGAACCGCGAACGGCGCACGGTTTGGCGCGAATTGAGGCGATCGTAAAGCGGGTTGGTCACGCCCTGCCCCGTATTGTCAATGTCCCAGTCGAAAGCGGCGCCGTTTTCTTCGTTCCCCACATCGAGGTTAAAAATAGGGGTCAAAAACAACGCGGAAGCCAAATAACTGCCTGGCCCGTTGGAGGCAGGCGCCAACAGGTCTTGTCTGGACGTTGCGTACATCGAACTGACCTGCAATTCCAGCTTTTCGCTCAGGCGGTGGTCCATATTCGCGCGGAAAGTATGGCGTAGGTAGCCGTCGGTATTTTGTAAAATGCCTTCGTCGCTGTACCGCTGCACCGAGGTGTGAAAATTGCTTTGTGCTGTTTTGCCCTGAAGCGCCAGATAATGCGCCTGGAAAGCACCGCGACGGAACAGCACGTCCTCCTGGTAGTCCTGCAGGTTGGGCAAAGGCGTATCATGGATGCCGGTGGCTGAAGGATTCCCGAGGATGGGTTGGGGGCCTTCCGGGTCGAGGATTTCGCGGTTGGTAAACGTGTTCAGGTCATACCGGCCTACCGATTCGGAATAGCCGGTTTCTCCCCGGTAAATGACGCGGGTACTGCCCACTTCGAGGTTTTTTCCGCGTTTGGTAAAGAGTTGCACCACTCCGTTGGCGGCCTGGGAGCCATAAAGCGAAGTTCCCGCCGAGCCTTTCAGGATCTCAACCCGTTCGATGTCTTCTGCATTAAAATCCGCCAGCGTAGCGCCGTTCAGAAAAATGCCATCCACAACCAAAAGGGGTTGTTGGCCATTGGCAATCACATCGGCAGAACGAATTTGAAAATAAGCGCCTTGCCCAGGCTGACCGCTCACGGGGTTCACCCGCAATCCGGCTACTTTTCCCTGCAAACCTGCGCCGGCATTGGCTGCCGGTACGGTATTCAACGCGGCTTCATCGAGAAAACCCACAGAATAACTCATCAGTTTGGGCGAACGACCAACCGCAGAACCAGTGACCACCACGTCTTCCAGTTGCGTAACGATCGGTTCCATTGCAATACTGATTTTGGTGCGGCCCCGCAGTTCCACTTCCTGCACTTTGTAGCCAATGCAATAAAAAATCAGTTTGCCACTTTCCAAAGCGTTCCCGTAAACATTCTGGTTGACGGTGATTTTGTAACCACCCGCAGCGTCCGTTGAAGCGCCGACCTCCGTGTCTTTCAAGACAACATTCACACCGATCAACGGCTCGTTGGAGTTTGACGCAACCACGACTCCTTTTACATCAACGAGTTGCGCGGTTAAAGTAGTGGAGCAAAGTATAGAAAAAAGTAAATATAAAAGTCTGTTCATTTTAAGTAGAAGGTATTAAGTAGAAGGTATTAAGTAGAGGGTAGAGGGTAGAGGGTACGGTCAAGATTGTTTTTTTTACCACATAGGTAATATAAAAAACTATGTCGTTGAGCCCCTACCTTTCGACCTTGATCCGCAGCGCTTCCGACAGCGGCGTGGACAGGCAGCCCCAGCGATTCTTGAAACTGTATGCCAGTACCGCGTAACGTCCGGTGTGGTATTTGGTCATTTCCAAATAAAACTCCGGTTTGCTTTGCAATTCTTTTGTACCAGGCGCAATGAACCATTCTTCCTGGCCTTCCGGTTGGAAGTAGAGGGTGTATTTATAGCCTGGTTCCGTCAAATTGTATTTGATTGCCAGCCAATCGCCTTCCGTAATGGGCATGTCGCCGACCACCGAAATTTCGCGTTGGTATTTGCAATGGGTAAACGTTGAAATGGGCTGTTGAGGCTGCTCAAAAACGACGGTAGCGCCGGCCACGACCAGTGGTTTTTCGGTATTTGCGGCAGGCTGGGCTTCCGCGACAAGCGGTTCGCTGTTTTGTACCTTCCCTTTGGCCACCATTTGTTCCACCGGTGTAGGAGCAGGTTGCTCTACCAGCTTATTCTGGGGGTCGGCTTCGGGTTTATTCGTTACGGGCGCGAGGCGTTCGCGGTGAACGTAGTTTTCGCCGAAACTGTATCCGGGCCCCTGTCCAAACACATAAGCGCCTATGCTGGAACCCGATTTTGTCTCCACCTCCACTTCAATATAGCGCTCTTCAACCGTGAGGCCCTGCAGCGATTCTTTCACTAAAGAACCGCCTTGTTTGCCTTGTGCCAACAGGCGAATCGGGCCGTTCGACTTACCTGCCCACACGGTGTAGGTGCAGCCGCCGTTGATGCACTCTGCCGGGTTGGTCCAGGCAATGTAAGCGGGAATGTCAGATTGTACCGACAAATAAACCGGGCGCAAATCCTGGAGGCGGTTGTAGTTTTTAGGGGTGGTTTCCACCGTTTTTTGCACAAAGTCGTCGGCGCCTTTTGCCTGTACTTTGTCGGGGTTCATCGCGAGCCCACTTGGCTGCTGATCGGTTCTGATCCAAAAAGTGCTGACGGGAATGGCGCCCCTGCCAGATCCGGAACTGATGTAAACCACCACCTGCAGGGTATGAATACTGCGGTCGAGGTCAATCTCGTCCAATTCGAATCGAAAAGGCATCCCCTCTCCGGCAATCAAAGGCACATTTTCAAGCTGCTGATCGCGGTAACCGGGGTGAACGTAGCGAATTTGAGCGTATGGCTGGCTGCCACCGCAAGGCGAACCGGCCGCGAGGGTGACCGCGCCGCGGATTTCTTTTCCAACCAAACTGGCCCGCGCAAATGCCGAGCAGGTGTCGGGCATAGACGCAGCCTCTTTCACAGGCGGAACCTCCATTGGTGGTGCAACTGCTGTTGCAACTTTTGGCGCTCCGATGCGGAGCATGGCGCCGAGGTAATGATAAACGGGCGTGGTGCAATTTTCGCCCGTTGCGGAAACACGGATGTTGTATTCGCCGTCCGGCAAAATGCACAAGGGTTCGGTACGGGTGGCATTCCCGGAAGCAATCTGGCTTTTGCCGTCACTGCGTAATGGTTTCCAGCCCGATCCGTTGCTGCTGTAATCTACATTAAACGACCAGTTTTGTCCTTTGCAATTGATGCATTCAATGACCACCGCCGGGCGGTTATCGGCGCCACAATAGCCATCTGCTTCCGACCGAACCATGAGATCCGGTGTTTCACATGGCCGGGGTGCATTCATATTGTCTGAGGGCGTAGCTTTTTTGTTGTTGGCTGTTGCTTTTTTTCCGGCGTACTCGTAGCGGTAGCTGTCGCTCAACACTTTTGAAGCGAACCGGGAAGAGGCCGATGTGGGCGTCCGGTAGTCGAGGCCAATCGTATAAAAATGCAGGTTAGCCAATCCCTCAATGTAGATGGTATCCTGTTTTCGGTTGTTCATTTCCCAAAGGTCTTTCACCAGGCGATAGCCGCTCACCGTAGCCAGGTTCGTCCCCAGGTCTTTGATCCACAGGGATGCTTCAATGGAAGGCGCTTTGCTGTGTGTAAAATACAACGTCACCATCGCCACCCCGCTATCGGGCGCCGGGGCTACCGAAACAAAAAAAACAGCCTCTTCTTTGTCGAAAAGTCCTTTGAGATTTTGTGCATGAATCTGGGTTGCCGGAACCATAAAGAGCGCTAAACAAACAAAGCAGATGAAGCTTTTTCTCATGTCTTAAAAAATTTATTAATGTCAGAAATGGGGCTTTCCCAAAGCGGTAAGCGTTGGAAAATCCGAAAGTGATGTCTTCCTTGAGATAAGTTGATTTGTCGTAGCAGAATGGCGTTTTCGCAGATGAAGGGTGACGCCTTGTGGGAACAGGGGCAAAAGTAAAACAAATTGGGGAAAAACAGTTCTGCATTTTTTTCCTATTCGAAAAATTCAAATTTGAGCGGGTACGGGCTAAGCAAAATTTGTTACTTTTGCAACGCCTAACACGTCATAATCTCCACATTGCCTGCCCTCAATCTGTTGGCGCTATTCAGACGACATGTTTGTTCATTAGTTACATCAGGAAAGCCCTGCGCTTTTCTGTGATCGTTTTTTTTGTTCGTTTTGAGTTTGAAACCCATTACAAATACAGGCATTTTGAAACCGCTTTTCAGCATTTTGCTTTTGCTTCCCTGGTTGTCTATTCAGGCACAATCCGTCATCGAATTGACAGATTGTGGCGTTTCTTATATTGACCCGCAGGACGTGAACGATGGCACCCAGCCGGAGCAGGACACCTTGCGCTACCTTGAATATTTTACAGAAAACAACCAGGTGCGCAATTTTTATGTGGACATCAATGCATTCGGGGGGTCGCAAACGGATCGGACCTTTGTTTACGCCATTCTTCCCGACAGTAGCCTCAAGCTGATGGGCAACCTTGCTTTTGGAGCCTGCGGCAGTTGTGTGACCGGCTTTGCTTTTATGCACGAAAATCAGTTGCTGGTTGAAAATGTGGCTACACCGGCGGAAATGAACATGTGGCTTCAATCGCTCAATCAGCCGTCCTTTGGCTTGCCCGGCAACCTGCAAACCTTGGCCGGGGTCGGGCGTATTAGCGGTAAGCTGCCTTTTTGCGCCATTGGATGGATGGTCGAATACAGCGTCTACAGCAATCCCAATACCTCCTCTACCGAGTTTTCCACGCGTATTTTTTGCCCGCAGGTGGTATCTGCCTGCCCGATTGTGAAAAGCCTTGAAGTAGATTGTCAGCAAGACAGCATATTCCTGCAGGCTACGTTGCCACAAGGCTGTTTTGATGGACAAGCCACCGTGCAATGGTCAAACAGCAACGGGTGGACGAGCAATTCCGCCATAGCGGCCTTACCCCTCGACGGCAACCTCGGCATGTATTACCTGACGGTGCAGGACGACTGCTGCACGGTCGTAGATTCTCTGCCTGCGGCCAATCCGCCCTTTGCGCAAGCGCCTGCGGATGTTGCACTTTGTGGCGGTGAAAGCCTGAGCATTGCAGGAACCGGCGGCTCCGGGCATTTCTGGACTTTTGAAACCGGCGCGGTTTTTAACGACTCCATCCTTGTCCTTACTAATCTTGAGGCAACCAACACGGGGGTCTATGTGTTACATGCTTTTAATGAAACGGGTTGTGAGGATACGGACAGCCTTCAGATAACAGTTCATATTCCGCCCGATCCCGAAATCGGTTTTTCGGCGCCCTGTCTTGGCGATACCTTAACCTTGCAAGTATTGAATAGTACAGCTTTTGCACAATTGTCCTGGCTGAATCCCCAGGGCAACCCTCTAAATCCACCAGTTGTACCCGATTTTCAATTAGCCGACGCAGGAGATTACCTGCTCACTGCCACAGACTTCAATGGCTGTGTCGTCACAAAATCCACGCTTATTAATGGCAATGAACCTCCTGATCTGGTTTTCGAGATCGAAGAAAGCTGCGACAGCGTTCGGGTATACGGCACGCCGGATACTTATCAATACGTTTGGAGTACTGGCGCCACCGGCCCGGTATTTGCCACCGCGGAAGGCAATACGTACAGCGTAACCGTGACCGACGCCGTAGGATGCGCGGTGGTTCGGGAAATTGAAACGCCGCAACCCGATGGGCCAGACGTCGCTATTGAAGTCCTGCACCCATTCTGTCCCGGCGATTTTGGGGCGGTGGAATTGATCCCCGCAGACGAAGACCGACCGATGATTTTTTCGTCCGATGGCGGCGCGACCTACCAGCTTTTACCCTACTTTGAAAAACTGCTTCCCGGCGACTACACCTTTGCGGTGCAGGATGTACTGGGCTGCATCCAGACTTTTCCGGTTTCGATTGAAACGCCGGATACGATGGGCGTAGAACTCAACCTGGAACGCCTGGTTGTGCGGCCCAATACCCCGGTTTCGCTGAACGCAACGACCATCGGCAACATTCAAATCTGGCAATGGCTGCCGGAAGCGCTGGACAGCGGCGGACCGATGACGGATTTTTTGGCGCAAGGTAGCTTAGACGTGCGCATTGTTGTGCAGGACGACCGGGGTTGCAAAGCCTCCGACGGGTTTCGGCTGGAGGTGGTGTTGGGCGACACTTACGCGCCAACGGCTTTTTCGCCCAATGGTGACGGCATCAATGACTATTTTACCCTTTACAGTGACAATGGTTCCGGAGAAATCATCGAGTCCCTGCTCCTCTTCAACCGCTGGGGCGCTTTGGTTTTTGAAGCCAAAGAAATCCCGTTGAACGCAGAAGGATTGGGTTGGGATGGCCGGGTCGGGGGAAAACCGGCAAAACCGGAGGTCTTCACTTACTTAGCCGTCATTCGCTTTGGCAATGGTGCGTTGCGGGAGTTGAAGGGGGATGTGGTTTTGGTGAGATGAACCGGAGTGTAGTGACCGGGTGACTTCGAGTCACCCGGTCACTGCCCACAAATAGAGAAATAGCAATAATGAAAAAAATAGCATTCCTTGTTTTGATTGGTTTTTTGGCTAAAAATGCGGTTGCGCAACAGCGTCTGGAAGTCGGTATGGAGACGACGATTGGCCGAGCGCATACCACATTCAAGGGCGACTTAGCCACGATGGTAGGGTTTGAAACGCTGGAAATTTCCCGTGCGGATGTGGACACGGCTTTTGCGCGCTTCGACCTGGATGCGCCGCGCTGGTTAAAAGACCTCTTCCCTGGCATCAGCATTGAGGTGGATCAGGAGGTCGTAAAAAAACTCAGCCGCCCGGTCAACTCGGTGCGGTTTTATGCACGCTACGACTGGTTGGGCGCAAGCCTCAGTATTTCCGATCCGCGTTTGGCGGAGCAGGCCGAATCGAAAAAAACAAGTAACCAATTAAAATCCCTGCGTCTCTCTTTATCGGGCGATGCAGAAGCGCTGGCTGAGCATTTGGCCGCAATGGCCTTGGCCGACGAAACCCGCACCAAATCTTTTTTTGCAAAACGCTACGACCTGGAGGCATACGTTGATTTCAAAAGGCTTTTTATGCCAGATCAACTTTTGGCAGAATGGGGAAATAAAAACGACAACACGGTGGATGTGGAGCTTTTGTCAGGCTTCCGCTTCAGCGCGGACCCTTCGCCGGTGGTGGATTTAGGCAATGTGTTGTTTATCCGCGAAAAAATTGACGCCCTCATGGAAGGCGGTTTGCTGAACCCCGTGGAAAACACCACCGACCGGATTGCCGACGCCATCCAGGAAGTGGTTTTTGGAAAGTTTCGCGACCCAAGAGTGGTGCCGTCCATCGGCTGGTTTTTGCGCGGTTCTGTTCCGGTCAATTTCGGTGGCAAATTTTCAGTCGTGGCCGGCGGGGAATTCAGCGTACAGGAACACACCTCGATCAAAGGGACCAAACCGATGTATTCGGTTTATGGGTTTGCTGGGGTGAGGTGGAACATATGGGGAAGGGAGAAATAAGGAGCAAATTGGCAAAGGACAAGAAGCAAGGGGCAAATTGGCAAGAGGCAAAAAGTAAATCGAATATTAGGAAGCAAAATTGCCCTTTGCCTACTTGCGAGCTTGCCAATTTAAACGAATATAATCATCAATTTTTCATCTCAATATAAGCGTATTATGAACAGGACAATTCTACTCATCATTGCTGCACTGGGTTTGCTTCCTGCAATTTCAACTGCGCAACAAAACCAGCAATACGGCAGCCGCCGCTACCTGCTCAACCTGAA
>JALHRK010000129.1 GCA_022841505.1 Saprospiraceae bacterium
GTGCCAAACTTTTTTTGAGGACGAGAGACGGTTGATGGTTGACGGTGGACGGTAGACGGTAGACGGCCCGTCTACCATCTACCGTCCACCGTCAACCGCAAAATATTTTCAATGACCCTGTAACATTCTGTTCTTTACAATCGTCGTGCCAAAGAAATGAGCTTAACCTACTTCAAGCAGCACATACTTCCGGTTAAAGACAAACTCTACCGGTTGGCCCTGCGCATCATGAGTGATGACGCGGAGGCACAGGATGTGGTGCAGGAGGTCTTGGTAAAAGCCTGGAAACAACAGGATACCTGGCCAACCATCCGCAACGTGGAGGCCTGGTGCATGAAACTGACAAAAAACCACGCCATTGACAAGATTCGGAGTCATCGCCGGACGGAACGGTTGGAAGCGCCTTCCTTTCCGGGTTTGGCTGCCGATTCACCGTCACCGCTGGCGGCAGCTGAATATTCAGATACGATGGCGCATTTGGTGAAACTGATGCAACAGTTGCCGGAAAACCAACGCCTGGTGATGCACCTGCGCGACATCGAAGAGCAGAGTTATCAGGAAATTGCTGAACTATTGGATATGCCTATGAACCAGGTGAAAGTCAACTTATTCCGTGCGCGGAATCAGGTTCGGACTTTGTACCTTCAAACAGAAAAACATGGACTATAAAACGCTGATTGAAAAATACTTTGCCGGCGAAACCACGCTGGAAGAAGAAAAGAGCCTGAAAGCCTATTTCCGGAACGAAGCTTCGGTGGAAGACGGGCTGAAAGGCTATGCGCACCTGTTCCGGTTTTTTGAAGCCGAGCAAGCACGCGTTTTGCCTACCGGATTTGAACAGCAAGTGGAAGCTCAATTGACGAACCCGGGACGCCGTTTCCGCTTAAGTCCGCTCCGCATTGCCGCTGCTGCCGCCATTGCTGCACTGTTGCTGGTGGTCGGAGCCTTAGTTTATCGGGAAGTCGTACCCGTACCCGAAGATGCACCGGTAGCAACCATAGACTGGTCGAAATACGAGCCCAAAACGCCGGAAGAAGCCTATAAAATCACGCGGGCAGCCTTGATGAAAGTATCAAGTGAAATGAATCGCGGGGCTAACCTTGCAGCAGAGAAGATTGATTTGAAGATTCGGTAATTTGAAGATTATGCGAATCTTCAAATCTTCAAATTTTCAAATCTTCAAATTGTCACATCTTCAAATTGTCACCCATTTTCAAATTATCAAATTTTCAAATCATGAAACCATTCCTGACTGTTTTATCACTCACCCTGGCTTTGACAACTGCGCTTTCCGCGCAGGACAACGCCATTGATAAGTATTTTTCACAATATGTGGAAGACGACCGTTTTTCGGTGGTTTACATCAGCCCGAAAATGTTCCAGATGATTGGCGAAATCGAGATCAATGAACTGGATCTCGAAGGCGACGAAGACGCGGTGGTGCTCAAAGACATTTCCAAAGACATCAAATCGCTCCGGATTTTGACGACTGAAGCCACGCCCGACAAATTCTACAAGGAGTTTAAGTCCAAAATCAACACCTCCGAATACGAAGTGCTGATGACGGTGAAAGAAAAAGACGGTGGCAACCTCGAATTTTTGGCCAAAGGGAGCAATGGCGAAACCATAGATGAATTGCTGTTATTGTCTTATGACGATGAGTTCGTGCTGATCAGTTTTATCGGCAAAATCAACCTGAGCAAGGTCTCGAAATTGGCCAGAACGGTTGAGAAGAACGAAAAGCGCAAAGAGGATTAGATTAATTTGGTAGACGGTAGACGGTAGACGGTGGACGGCCCGTCTACCGTCCACCGTCTACCGTCCACCGTCAAAAAAAAACACCATGAAAAAGACCTTCATCATCGCCTTGTTTGCTGTAGTTTGCAGCACGTTTTCTTATGGACAAAAAGATCCGATCCGGGATTTTGTCAAACAATACCGCAATTCGCCCAACGCAACGGATCTCCGCCTACAGGGCTTCCTGATTCGATTAGCGGCCAATGCTGCGGACGAAGCACCGGCAAAGCAATTGTTGAAAAAAATCAATAAACTGAGTCTGCTGATCCTGGAAAACGGAGAACATCCTGCCCGGGAAGATTTCAACAGCCTGATGAAAAATGTGAAAGCCGCGCAATTTGAAGACCTGATCCAGGTGTCGCAAGGCGCTGAAAAAGTGAACCTGCTCATCCGGGAAAAGGACGGTCTGATCCATGACATCCTCATCTTTGTAAGCGAACCGGATGAGTTTTTGATGCTGCACCTGGAATGCAAGTTACACTTCAGCGACCTGAACGACCTCGATATTGATGTGGATGGCGCTGAGCATCTGAAAGCGCTCCCCGAAAAACGCATTAGGGTATAAAAAATAAAAAAACCCTTGCCAATAAAAGCAAGGGCTTCTAACCCAAACAAATAAACACAAAAACTACTTTTTTGAATATGGCAAATATAATGGCTTTCTGTTAACATTTGCCATAATATGCGTACCTTTTTGCCCTCGAAAAAATGCAGAAAGTGACGCTAACCAAATTATCTTTCAAAAACAGATCGCCGCGCGTGAAAGCGGGCGCTGCCCTCGTCCTGACCCTCGCTATTGCCCTCATTAGCAATTGGTTCCATCCATTCGGGGCGCCTTTGCCGGCTATTGGCTCATTTTTTGACCCGGCAAAAGGCTTCTGGCAAAATGCGGAACCGTTGGGCGCTTTGGTCAACAGGGCTCTGGAATTACCCGTCCGGGGGCAACGCGTTTCCATCCTGCTTGACGACCGCATGGTGCCGCATATTTTTGCAGAAAGCGAACCCGATGCCGCTTTTGCCCAGGGCTACATCACTGCCCAGAACCGGCTGTGGCAAATGGACATTGCCACACGCTCTGTGGGCGGCAGGTTGTCGGAAGTGCTGGGCGAGCGCACCCTGAAACGCGACCGGCTGCAACGCCGCAAAGGCATGGTCTTTGCCGCTGAACGAGCGCTGGAAGCCTGGAAAAAAAATCCGGAAGAAATGGCAATCATTGAAGCCTACACCGCTGGAGTCAACGCCTGGGTGGCTTCTCTGAAACCGGAGCAATACCCGCTGGAATTCAAATTGCTGGGGTATACGCCTGAGCTTTGGACCCCGCTCAAGACGTCGCTCATGCTGAAAAACATGGCCGAAACCCTTTGTTCCCGCAGTGATGACATTGCCGCATCCAATTCAATGGAGCTGTTTGGAGAAGAATTGTTCCGTTTTTTGTACCCGGAATACAATCCCAAACAATCGCCGATTATCCCAGCAGAGGTGAGCTGGATTTTTCAACCTGTTGGTAAACGCGACCTCCAGCCCCAACTCAGCGGCCTGATTCCTTTTAAAAACATCCCACAATCGCCGGAAGGCATCGGCAGCAACAATTGGGCTTTGTCGGGCAGTAAAACAGCTTCGGGCAACCCGATCCTTTGCAACGATCCGCACCTTCGGCTCACCTTGCCTTCGATTTGGTACGAGGTGCAGATCCATACGCCGGAGTTGAATGCTTATGGGGTTTCCCTGCCCGGCGTTCCAGGCATTGTCATTGGGTTTAATGAAAACATCGCCTGGGGATTGACCAATGTGGGGCAGGATGTGCTCGACTGGTACCGCATCCGTTGGGCAGATGCCAGCAAAAGCAGCTATCTGCTTGATGGTGCGTCAAAGCTGGTAGAATTCCGGGAGGAGGTCATTCGGGTACGCGGACGGAAAGAACCGGTGACTGATCAGGTAAAATATACGATTTGGGGACCTGTTGTTTACGAAACGGAGCCTTCGGAATATTTAGATATGGCCATGCGTTGGGTTGCCCACGACGTTCCTTCGGACGGATGCCCGCACGAAGTCGGCTTGTTTTTGGGCCTGATGAAAGCCAAAGACTACGCTGCCTACGAAGCAGGCGTTGGTTGCCTTGAAAGTCCGGCTCAAAACATCGTTTTTGCTTCCCGCAACGGCGATATTGCGATCACAGTCGCCGGAAAATTTCCCATCAAGCAGCAGGAGCAAGGGCGGTTTGTTCAGGATGGCAGCCTTTCGGCCAATGCCTGGCAGGGTTTTATCCCCGCAGATCAAATTCCTAAAGTACTCAATCCGGGTCGCGGGTTTGTTGCATCCGCCAACCAACACTCCACCGGTCCCGATTATCCTTATTATTACAATGGTGGTTTCGACGACTTCCGCGGCCGGTACATCAACCGGCGCATCGAAGCCATGAAAGGCGCAACGGCGGAGGATATGATGGCGTTGCAAAATGATAATTACAGCATCAAAGCGGAAGAGGGTGCGCCTTTGTTGTTGAGGTTGCTGGACGGATCGCAAGTGAAAGACCCGCTTGGCAGGAAGATATTGGCCGATTTAAAAAAATGGGATTTCCGTTTCGATGGCGCCGCTAAAACTCCGGCTGCTTTTGAGGTTTGGTTCCGGGCAACCACCCGGCGCGCTTTCGAAGACCTTTTTGATTTTGAAATCCGGGACTCCATGGAGGTATTATTCCCCGAAACCTGGCGTTTGCTGGAAATGCTGGAGCAACAGCCGGAACACGCCGTTTTTGACGACTATTGCACCAATCACAATGAAACAGCCGGAGAGATTGTGACCACGGCCTTTGGCGAGATGGTGGAAACCCTGCGCGATCGCTATGAGACCGCCGATTTCAACTGGTCGAAACAAAGAGGCACGAGCATTTCGCATTTGGCCAATATTCCGGCGTTTTCTGCCAACGATGTCCAATGCGGCGGCTATTACGAAGCCCCGAATGCAATCAGTAAAGCGAACGGCCCTTCCTGGCGCATGATTGTTGAATTGGGCGACACGCCAAAAGCCCATGGGGTTTATCCCGGCGGGCAATCTGGCAATCCAGGCAGCCCGTATTACGATAATTCGGTGGCGGATTGGGCGGCAGGCCGTTATTACGACTTGTTGTTCATGAAGGATGTGAACGATGGGCGGGGGAAGATTCGCGGGCGCATAGAATTGAGATCTAAATAGTTATCACATGAAAAAAAATGAATTATCCGGCCTGATGCGATTGACGGCAATTGTGTTGCTGATTGCAGTCGGCGGTTGGTATACTGCGACTTTGCTGCCGTGGTGGCGGGTGCTTGTTTTAGGCCTGCTGGGCGGTCTGTTTTTTGCAGACGGATTAAAAAAATGGGTATTTGCGGCAGGTTTTTTAGGAGGAATACTCCTTTGGGGACTCCATGCATCGTATCTTAGCGGGCTGAATGGCGGCATCCTTGGCGAACGCATCGGTGGCCTCTTTGGCGGCATTGGCGCTACGGGAGCGATTGTACTTACGGCTGTGTTGGGGGGCTTGTATGGCGGTTTGGGGGCGTGGACGGGGAAGTTGGTACGAAACGCCGTTTGACTAGAAACAGTTGGCAGGAAAAGATATAGTTGGCAGTGGGCAGGGTTTCAGTTGGCAGGCTTGTTTCAGATTTCAATGAGTTAATCGTTAAACGATTAGCTTTTTCAGAAGTACAAGTCCTCTGCCAACTGCCACCTGAAAGACGGCCAACTTAAACCCGAAAGACTGCTAACTTAATAAAAAAAATTCCGGGTATGAAAACAAATGATCCTTATGAAAAAGCCCGAAAACGGGTAAAAGCAAAAAAAGAATTTTACCAGCACTTCAATTCTTATGTAAGCGTTGGCGCATTTCTTTTGGTGCTGAACATCGTGACCAGTTTTGGAGACTGGTGGTTTATGTATCCGATGATGGGCTGGGGAATTGGATTGGCCATCCATTTTATGAGCGTGTTTGGTATTCCAGGCATGGAGCATGGAGCGGAAGATTGGGAAGAGCGCGCCATTCAAAAAGAAATGGAAAAGATGAAGCGCAAGGGCGAACTCCCTCCCCGCGAAGAACCGGAAGAATCACTCGAATTGAAGGAAATCATCAAAGAAAAACATGGAAAAAACTGGGATGAGAAAGACCTGGTTTAATGTCCTGGAAAGAACTTTTCAATAGAGTCAACCTTGTTTACAATTCAATAACAGCTTGTTAACTGCACTTTAGCCTAATGGCTGAATATCTTTACCAAAAAAAGAATGGAACTTACACTCCAACAGTTTGATGCCATCGCAACCAAATGCCGCGATGTTTTTATCAAAAAAACGCACGACTACGGTACTTCCTGGCGTATTCTGAGGCCAAGTTCGTTGACGGATCAGCTCTACATCAAAGCTTGGCGCATTCGCAGCATCGAAGAAAAAGGGGTTCAGCAGGTCAGCGATTCGGTTGCAGACGAATTTCTGGGATTGGTGAATTACAGCATCATTGCCTTGATTCAGCATGACTTACCCGAAAACACGCCACTGGAATTGTCGCTTGAAACGGTCAGCGCCCTTTACGACAAACAATTAGCCGAAACCCGCCGGTTGTTGCAGCAGAAAAATCATGACTACGGCGAAGTCTGGCGCGAACTCCGCGTCAGCTCTATGACCGACCTGATTTTGTCGAAATTGCTGCGCATCCGGCAGATCGAAGACAACCGCGGACAAACGATTGCTTCGGAAGGAGTAGACGCGAATTACCGCGATATCATTAACTATGCTATTTTTGCACTTATTAAACTATCGTAGGGGCTGTAAGGGCTGAAAATTTTCAGCCCCTCCAGAGCCCCTACGGGGTTCAAATATATACCAATCATGGGTTTAGGTACAATTTTCATCGCAACGGCCATTGTGGCCCTCCTTTTTACGGCATTCATGGACTTCGGACTCCACAAGGTAAAAAACTGGTTCCTCAGTTTTTTTCAGAACTTTGCAGGGGCGCTTTTTGTGTTTTCCGGCGCTGTTAAAGCCATTGACCCACTGGGCACGGCTTATAAAATGGAGCAATATTTTGAACAATTCGAGGTCGTCTTCAAAGACACCTGGTTCTCTTTTCTGGCGCCCTTGTTTCCAAAACTTGCGGAATATTCTGCCAGCTTTTCGGTTTTTATGATCGTTTTTGAAATCGTGCTTGGGCTTTTCCTCCTTATAGGCGCTTACCGCAAATTTACCGCCTGGGCATTCCTCTTGCTGGTTGTCTTTTTCACGTTCCTCACGGGCTTTACTTACCTCACCGGTTACGTACCGGAAGGCGTGAATTTTTTCCAGTTTGGCCAATGGGGCAGTTATGTGGAAAGCAACATGAAAGTGACGGATTGTGGGTGCTTTGGCGATTTCATCAAGCTAAAACCCAAAATTTCGTTTTTCAAAGACCTGTTTTTGCTCATTCCTGCTTTTCTGTTTTTGTTCCGTTCCAAACACATGCACGCGCTGTTCAGTGCGCCGGTGAATATGGGGCTTGCCGTTATTTCTACGATATTGCTGACGGTGTATTGCATGAGCAATTTTGTTTGGAACCTGCCGGATGTTGATTTCCGCCCATTCAAAGTTGGCGTTAATATTCGCGAGCAAATGCAGGCGGAGCTTGATGCCCTCAATGCAGTAGATATTCTGGCGTACAAAATGACCAATAAAAAAACGGGCGAGGTCGTAGAGTTGCCTTACGACCAATACATGAAAGAATTCCAGAAATATCCGGGCGAAGAGTGGGAGTTGGAACAAGTGAAATCGGAACCGACAGTAGCTCAAACCAAACTCAGCGAATTTGAAGTTTCTGACCTCAATGGAGAGAACGTTACAGAAGCGATTCTGGCGGATTCTAACTACAGTTTCATGGTGATTGCCTACAAATTATACGGCGGCGAAGATACCACCGTGATTGTCACTTCCATAGACACCTTGTATGTTCCGGATACGATTCGCATGGCCAATACCATTCAAATCAGCCGGAAAGCAGCCGGAGTGCAGGAACGAAGGGATACAATCAAAACAAAAACCTGGAAGGATGAAGGTTACCTGAAAGCATGGAAAGAAAAAATTAACCCGGTTTTGATGGCTGGTAAAAAAGAAGGGTTGAACGGATACGTCATCACGGCTTATCTGGATGCGCAAACCATCGGAAGCTTTCGTCAAAAAATTGGCGCAGAATATCCTTTCTACACGGCTGACGACATCCTGCTGAAAACCATCATTCGTTCAAATCCGGGCCTGGTATTGATGAAAAACGGTAAGGTGGTCATGAACTGGCACTACCGTCAACTACCGGACTATGCAAAGATTAAGGAGAAGTTTTTAAAATAAGCAACCGGAGTAAGGAAATTTACTTTCCTTTACATTCTCATAAAAAACTGCTTCCAGAAAAGTCATGTTGAGCAGAAGAAACGTTCGTATCAAAGTTATGCAGGTACTTTATGCAGCTGGCAAAGTTCAGGACATGGACTATGGCAGTGTTATGCATCTTTACCGTAAAGGCATCAGCCGCTCTTTCGAGTTGTTGCTGTTCAATCTCGATGCGATGATCCGCATTGCAGGTTTTGCACGCCAGGATGCCTCAAAAAAGACAGCCAAACTGCGCCCTACGGACGAAGACCGGCTCTTTACAGCCAAACTATACGACAATAGTTTGATGGCTTCCCTTTCCGAAAACCCGGAACTCAAGCGCCTGATCCGCGCTTACCACCTCGACGACAAGATTGACGAGGACAATGTACGCCTGATCTATGCTGATTTTGCAAAATCGGAAGAATACAAAAGCTACGTCCTGAAAAAAGACACAAACGAGGAAGACCACATGGAAATGCTGCTCTTCCTGTACAAGCACTGCTGCGCCGACGAAACCTTCAATGAATTGGTGGAAGACCACTACCCTGCCTGGATTGACGACAAGTCACTCATTGTCGGGTCTATGAAAAAGATCCTGAAAGCGTTGCCGGCTGAAGCTGATTTCTATGATGCTTACCGCCCGCCGGAAGAAGCCGTGAAGGAGTTTGGAGAGCTGCTGGTTGACAAATCTTTTCATACCGACGACGAATTGCTCGAAATCATCGAACCTGCCCTTAAAAACTGGGATGCGGAACGCGTGGCGGTCATAGATATGATCCTCATCAAAATGGCGCTCTGCGAAATGATGTACTTCCCGAGCATTCCTACCAAAGTAACATTAAACGAATACGTTGAAATTTCAAAGCTGTACAGCACAGACAAAAGCAAAGATTTTATCAATGGCATTCTCGATCGCCTGATGAAAAAATTGCAGAAAGACGGCAAGATTGTGAAAGAAGGACGAGGGTTGATTGAGTGAGAGGGAGAGAGAGTGAGAGGGCCGTTTGTGTGCAGGTTACTGGTTATCAGTTATATGTTATTGGTGAGACTAGTGACAAATAACTAATAACCAATAACCAATAACCAATCCAAAGTGTCATACAAAGTCAAAGAAATATACTACACTTTACAGGGCGAGGGCGCACAAACCGGGCGGGCAGCGGTATTTTGCCGGTTCACCGGTTGTAACCTCTGGAGCGGACGGGAAGAAGACCGCAGCAAAGCCGTGTGCCAATTTTGCGATACTGATTTTGTAGGCACAGATGGCCCAAACGGTGGGCGTTTCAAAACTGCCGAAGCTTTGGCTGAAGCCGTAGCCGCACAATGGCCGGGAGGCGGAAAACCCTACGTAGTCTGTACTGGCGGCGAACCATTGTTGCAACTCGACGAGCCGCTCCTTGCAGCATTCCATCAAAAAGGATTTGAAGTAGCTATTGAAACCAATGGCACCATTCTGCCCCCGCCGGGAATAGACTGGATTTGTGTAAGTCCCAAAGCTGGTTCAGAATTGATCGTGCTTACCGGACATGAATTAAAATTAGTATTTCCGCAGCCTGGCGCGGAACCCGAACGGTTTGAACACCTCAACTTTGAACATTTTTTTCTGCAACCCATGGACAGCCCGCAACAGGCGCAGAACATTCAGCTTACCCTGGACTATTGCCTTGCCCACCCGAAATGGCGATTAAGTTTGCAAACGCATAAGGTGTTGCGCATTCCTTAGACCTTGTATTTTTGGTAAACCTTTTCAATCGCCGCACCCAGTTTTCGATCTTTTTCGGTTACCGTGTCCCCGGCATCGTGCGTATTGAGGTGGATTTCCACTTTGTTCCACACATTGCTCCAGTTGGGGTGGTGGTTCATTTTTTCAGCGAGGAAGGCCACCTCCGTCATAAAGGTGAAGGCTTCTGGAAAGTCTTTGAAAGTCAGCTTGGCGCTGAGTTTATTATTTGCTTCGGTCCACATAGTCATTGCTTTTTAAGAACAGTTTCATGAATACTAACATCGCGAAAGCCAGCTTGTTTCTTCATCCGTTGTCTAAAGTCTAACATCTAATATCTAATATCTAATATCTAATTAGTAATCTTGTGCTTCAAAATCGCACGGAATGTCCCTGCTCAAAAAATTAGCCGGTGAAACGGCCATTTACGGTGGTGCCACCATCCTTTCTCACCTGCTGAATTTCATCATCATAACGCCCTATCTGACGCGGATATTCGAAGGCGAACGCGCCGAATATGGTATCCACGGGCTGATGTATGCCTACGCCGGGCTGTTGATGGTTTTGCTCACCTATGGCATGGAAACGGCTTTTTTCCGATTTGGCAGACAGGAAGAGGATCGCGAACGGGCCTTCTCAACGGCCTCCATTTCACTATTGAGTACGACTGTTTTTTTGGGGGCGCTGATGTACTTTTTTGCGCCGGAAATCGCCGGTTTACTGACGCAGCGGGCTGATTCGGCCTATGTTATTTATTTCGCAATGATCCTTGGGTTCGATGTTTTGTGCGCCATTCCCTTTGCGCGTTTGCGCATGGAAAACAGGCCGATGCGCTTTGCGATGCTCAAGGTGGTGAATGTGGCCGTCAACGCAGTACTCATCCTGTTTTTTCTGGAAATTTTGCCCTGGTTGGGAAGCGAATTCGCCCTGTTTCAGGGACTCTACCTTCCTGATCATGAACTGCATTATGTTTTTATTGCCAACCTGCTCGCCAGCCTGGTCACGTTCATCATGTTGTTGCCTTACTGGCGAAAAGTGAATTGGCAATTTGACCGCGCGTTGTGGTACAAAATGATGGGGTATGCCCTGCCGTTGGTGGTTGTGGGCTTATCGGGGATGATTAACCAGCTTGCAGACCGGTTTTTTATAAAAACATTGTTGCCTGGCAATCTGGAAGAAAACCTTGACCAGTTGGGGGTTTACAACGCCTGTATCAAAATTGCGGTGTTGATGAATCTCTTTACCCAGGCTTTTAAATATGCAGCCGAACCTTTCTTTTTCAACCATGCCGACCGCAGCGACGCGCGCAGCCTTTATGCCCAAATTGGTCAGGCATTCACCCTGGTGGGGGCCATTGCTTTTTTAGGGATCCAACTTTATCTCGATTATATTCAGTACCTCATCGGCAGTGATTATAGGGAAGGACTGGCCATTGTGCCCATTACCCTGATGGCTTACCTCTTTCTGGGCATTTATTACAATTTTTCGGCCTGGTACAAACTCACCGATCAGACCCATATCGGCGCTTATATTTCTGTTGGCGGCGCCGTTGTAACCATCGTTTTGAATGTGCTCCTCCTTCCGCGCATTGGCTATGCGGGGTCGGCCTGGGCGTCATTGGCCTGTTTTGGCTTCATGATGGCCGCCGGTTACCTCCTTGGGCAACGCCATTACCCCATTCCTTATCCCATCGGTCGCATGGCGCTTTACATTGTCTTGGCTGTCGGGATTTACCTCCTGAGCGAAGTGACAAAAGTGGAAGACCAAATCCTGCGAACGGTCATCAATACCGGCTGGATGGTTTTATATCTGCTGCTGGTGTATGGGATGGAGCGGAAAGGACTGTTCCTAAGGCGTGCAGCGCATTGATAATTTTTGTATTTTTGGAAAAAGATTGGATATGAGTAGGTTCATAAAGGAATTGGAAATCAAGAACTTCAAGTCTATCCGGCATTTGAAATTGTCTTGTGGTAAGATCAATGTTTTAGTAGGAAGCCCCAATGTAGGAAAGTCAAATATTTTGGAAGCGATATCTCTATTAGGCGCCGAATACAGCAAGCAAGAGGAGCCGCTCCTTTCCGCGTTTATTCGTTATGAAAACCTGCGCAATCTTTTTTACGATCAAAATATGCGAAATCCGATCGAAGTCAATGCGAAAGGAGTAGGATGCGCCCGTATGTTATATGCTGATGAAAAACAGCAATATGAGCTTGTATTTGGACAAAATGAAACGGTGGTTCAGGAATTAATTGCTTCACGTAGCAGAGACATGGCGCTCGATAGTGCAAACACAACTTATGCAGATGCTCCGGGAGCCGTTGTCCTTACCGCTTTAAGTACCGGGGTAAACCGAACCCGCTCTCAGGAAAAAGGAGCCGTTGTGAGTCCGGTGAGAAAATATGACTTCAGAAAGCATGAGCAGGCAGTATTTGCAGGCAACGGGTATTCTTTTTTAAATCCTCCCGGGGGTGAAAATTTGGTTGAAATCATCCAGGGTACTCCTGAATTGCGCAAGGAAATAGGCACAATATTCAGTGAATATGGCCTGGAACTTGTAATGGATATTCAGAACAATCAGTTGGAGGTACAAAAGCGGGAAGACGGCATTGTTATCAAAACACCTTATGCACTCATGGCAGATACTTTGCGGCGGTATATCTATTACTACGCAGCTATCTTGTCTAACCGAAAAGGAGTCCTTTTGCTGGAAGAACCAGAAGCGCATTCATTTCCGCCATACATTCGGGCGTTGACAGAACGGATTATAGAATCCTCTGAAAGCAATCAATTTTTCATAGCCTCGCACAGTCCGTATTTGTTAAATACCATCATTCAGGAAGTCAAACGGGAAGATTTGAGAATTTGGGTTGCTACTTTTGAAAATTACGAAACATTGGTTAAGCAGCTTTCGGATGAAGATGTTGACCAACTTTCGAACTACGGTATGGACATTTTTTTCAACCTCAACTGGTTTGTAAATGAAGGAGCCGAGGATATTGCCTGAGTGCCATGCCGATACCTTGCTGGCAGAAGTTGCAGGATTCAAGGCCAATCATCAACCTAATATCAACGAAGTAGCAAAGTCCATGGAGGTTAACTTCAAAGGAAGTTTGGCTATTGGAATTGTTGATGACGATAATCGGATACCCAATTATTTCAAGAATTTTGTTGCGTTAAATACTGACCACGGATTCATTCTGAAGAAACACCCAGAACGAAAACATTATCTGATTGTTTTGTCCCCCGCCTTTGAAAAATGGGTGTTCAATGCTGCTGAAATCAGTGGGGTTGATCCTTCAAAATTTTCATTTCGCGAGATGGACTATTTTAAAAAATGTGCAAAGGACAGATTGGTACATAGAAATAAGGAGGTGCGAAGCTTTCTGAACGCCATCAAGCAAAAACCAAACAACCCCATCTCCCAGATCGCCTAATGGATCGAAAACATCCTCGCTAACGAATAGTCACCCATGTCCACAATCATACCAAGCGCCTCGTCCCACTCCCAAAAACTCCGCCTCATTGCCTCCCTGCTGGTTTTATTCAGCGCCATCTGCTTTTCGGGCAAGGCTATTTTGGTAAAATTGGCTTATCGCCACGACATAGACAGCGTCACCCTGCTGACCCTGCGCATGATTTTTTCCCTGCCTTTTTTTCTGGTCAATGCGTGGATTGGAAAATATCGGCATAAAAAGAGTGGAAATTATGAGGGGTTGAGCTGGCGCGACTGGCTGAACATCATTGCTTTAGGGCTTTCCGGATATTATGTAGCCAGCCTTTTTGATTTTATGGGCCTGCAATACATCACAGCGGGCTTAGAGCGGCTTATTTTGTTTTTGTATCCCACCATGGTTCTCCTGCTGTCGTCATTTTTTTTGCGAAAAGCAATCACCCGTACTCAATTGGGGGCACTGCTGCTGACGTATGCCGGCGTTGCGATGGCACTTCTGGATCGCACGCAGCTTGGAGGAAATAATATCATGCTCGGCGCTGCTTTGATTTTTGGGAGCGGTTTGGCATATGCAATTTATATGGTAGGCAGCACCAAATACATCGTTCGGTTGGGGCCAATGCGTTACACCTCTACGGCTATGATTGCGGCAAGCATCGCCATTATTCTGCACCATAGACTTGTTTATCAATGGCAACTCTGGCATTATCCGGCGGAAGTTTATTGGCTGGTGCTGGCGATGGCTATTTTTGCTACGGTGTTGCCCACCTTAATGGTCAGCGAAGGCATCCGGGTCATCGGCGCAGGCAATACCGCCATCATCAGCAGCATCGGCCCGGTGGCGACCATCTTCATGGGTTATATTTTCCTGGGGGAAAGTTTTGGAGGGTGGCAGATACCCGGCACGCTGCTCGTTATGGCGGGGGTATTGTGGATCAGTTTAAAAAAATGACTAAGCGTCTATTCAATAAACAGTTTTATCCCCCTTCTCAGCCCATTCCTTAAAAACTTGCCGGCCTTCTTCCTCCAAAGCCTGATTGGCCGGGATTTTCCGTGCTGGCAGGGGCAGGTCTAATTCTTTATAAATAAAATCATCGTCGAAACCAATGGCTGCGGCATCCGTTTTGGAGCAGGCATACACGATCCGGTCGGGCCTCGCCCAATAAATGGCGCCGAGGCACATCGGACAAGGTTCGCAGGAGGTGTAAAGGACACAGCCGTCTAATTGGAAGCTGTTCAACTGTTTGCAGGCTTCCCGGATGGCGACTACTTCTGCATGGGCCGTTGGGTCGTTGGTGGAGGTCACGCGGTTATTGCCACGGCCAATAATGACGCCGTCCTTGACAATGACCGCTCCAAATGGCCCGCCTTCGTTGTTGCGCATGCCTTGCCGGGCCATTTCGATGGCGGCTCGCAGGAAATCGAAGTCGTTCATAGTCGTATGAATATATTATTTTTTGTGTTAAAAAATAATTTTAAAAACAATTAATTTTTAATTCATTATATTTACAGGCCTAAACATCGTAACCAATGGCCAAAAAGCACGAACAAAAATCGAAAATTGACCACCCTAACGATAAATTCTTTAAGGAAGTCATGTCGCAAAGAGATGCGGCGCTCAGCTATTTGTATGCTTTCCTGCCGCAGGATTTGCGAGAAAACCTGCTTTTTGAAACGCTTGAATTGTCCAAAGATAGCTATGTGACGCCAGAATTGGAAACCTTCTTTTCCGACATTGTGTATACCTGCGGATATAGCGGGAAGCGGAAGGTAAACCTCACAATTACCTTCCTGTACGAGCACAAAAGCCAGCCAGATAAGTACATTCACCTGCAACTGTTGAAATACATCCTTGGAATTTGGGAAGCCCAACGTAAAGGGAAACAAAAACTTACCGTAGTGGTGCCTTTGGTTTTTTATCATGG
>JALHRK010000130.1 GCA_022841505.1 Saprospiraceae bacterium
ATAGCTTAGCTGCGTTATGTGAAGGCCAAAAATTGGTCATTTACCCGAGTAAACTCCCACTTTTTGGCCTTCACATGCCTTGCTCTCGAACTCTAAAGAACAGACACCCGACGAAATGCTCTCAAACGCTAAAAACAGACACCAGACTAAGCGGACAAAGACTAAGAAAGAAACTAATTTTATGAAAAACGCGATCACCATATTGTTTTTTCTGGTTTGCACAGGCGCAGCGTTTGGGCAACAAGAGACCGAGCTTCTAAAGGGCGTCGTGTCTTATGTTTCTTCGCAAAACGTGTATGTAAAATTCGCATCCACGGAAGGCATCAACACCGGAGATACGCTGTATGCCAGCAATAATGCCAGTTTGACGCCTTGTTTAGTGGTCAGGGATAAATCCTCTACTTCTTGTGTTTGTATTTCGTTGCTTAAAGAAAAATCGAAAATAGGAGAAGTGTTTTTTGCCCGAACTGTGGTAAAAAAAGAACCCAAAAAGGAAGAACCGGTTGTCGCCGTACCTGAAGACACCCTGACGAAAGCTTCTCCTGAACCGATCCAAACGGATATCGGGAAAGACGAGGCGCCAGATTATAAGCAAAAAATAAAAGGGAGGGTGTCCGCCGCATCTTACAGCAATTTGTACGGATCAGAAGCAACGCACAGAATGCGCTACGCCTTTACGTTGCAGGGGAATAATATCGGAAACTCGAGATTTTCGACGGACAACTACATCACTTTCCGGCACACAGTGGGCGAATGGGAGGAAGTGACCACCAATTTCAGGGATGCATTAAAAATTTATTCCCTTGCGGTAAAATACGATTTGGATAAAAAATCGAATATCACGCTGGGGCGAAAAATCAACCAGCGGATTTCCAGCATGGGCGCCATTGACGGGATACAGGCAGAGAAAGGCTTTGGTAATATACTAATTGGCGCCATTGCTGGTTCGAGACCGGATTATTTGGATTATGGATTAAATTTCGACCTGCTGCAGTTTGGTGTTTACCTTGGCCACACTTCCAACAAAGACAACAAATTTCAGCAAACCACCCTCGCTTTCGTCGAGCAAAGGAACCTTTCCAAAACCGACCGGCGCTTCCTTTATTTTCAGCATTCCAATGCTTACGCAAAAAACCTGAATGTATTTGTTTCCCTTGAAGCCGACCTGTATCAAAACATCCATGATACAGTGAGCAATACCCTGAGTTTGACAAACCTGTACTTGTCCCTGCGGTATAAATTGTCAAAAACGATCAGTGTTTCGGCTTCGTATGATAACCGGAAAAACATCATTTTTTATGAATCGTACAAAAGTTATATTGACCAGCTTATTGACGACGAAACCCGGCAGGGCTTGCGGTTTAATGTAAATTACCGCCCCTTCAAAACCATCACCTGGGGCGTGAATGCGAGCTGGCGCTTTCAAAAAGACAACGCCAATTCGTCAAAAAACCTGAATACCTACCTCAATTTCAGCCGGATCCCCTGGATTAATGCTTCCGCTTCCATCACAGCGAATTTGCTCCAAACCAATTATTTAGACAGCAAAATCTTTGGCGTCCGCATTACAAAAGAAATTATTCCTGGTAAATTAACGAGCGATTTGTATTTTCGGATGGTGGATTATCAATACAACAGTTATGAGTATAAGATCCAGCAACAAATAGCGGGGCTGGATGTCTCGTTAAACCTGACCCCGAAATTAGCGTTTCATGTATATTACGAAGGCACGTTCGATCAAAAAACGGATGCCTTGCATCGGTTTAATACCAAAATAATTCAACGATTTTAAAATGAAAATATTCACCGTTATACTGCTTGCGCTGGCAATAAGCGCCTGCAATTCAAAACCAAAAGTGATTGAAGCCGAATCTACTGGTGAAGCCAGTGATGCGCCTATTTTTCAGGATGCGCCATTGGTGCAGGGCGCAGACGCAGCAACTACGCCCCAGCAGGAACATACCGTTGTAGTGGAAGAGGTCATGAACACCGACCGGTATTCGTACTTGCGGGTAAAGGAAAATGGCGAGGAATTTTGGGTTGCCATTTCAAAGCGGGATGTGAAAGTTGGCGGCACCTACTATTACCGGGGCGGATTGTTGAAGAAAAACTTTCAAAGCCAGGAATTCAACCGCCTGTTTGAAACCATTTATTTGGTATCAGATTTTAGGGACCAAACGGGGAATGCCGGCGAAGCGGTGGCATCCACCCAACCTGCTGCCGTTGTTGAACCGCCAACGAATGTAAAGCCTGCTGCGGGCGCCATCAAAATTTCAGAATTGGTGGCCAATCTCTCCAAATACGATGGCAAAGTGGTGAAAGTAACCGGCAAATGTGTCAAAGTCAATTCCATGATCATGGGTAGAAACTGGGCGCATATCCAGGATGGTTCCGGCAAAAACCTCGATCTGACGGTGACCACGACTGAAAATATTCCGCTGGGAGCCATTGTCACCGTGGAAGGAACTTTGGTACTGAATAAAGATTTTGGGGCTGGATACCGGTATGACTACATTATTGAAGGAGCCGTGTTGAAATAATTTACAGCTTCGCAGCTTTCAAATATTGCCGATGCCTCCAAAGCGCTAACAAACTCAGCACCACCAACGAAGCCACCGTATAATGCACCCAGGTTGGAATTGGCACCGGATCCCCCGCAGCGTAAGAATGCAAACCGGAGAGGTAATAATTCACGCCGAAATAGGTCATCATCACCGAAGCCCAGCCAAATAGCGTGGCTACATTGAAGGCGAATACCCCCCGAAAACCGGGAATAAAGCGCATGTGCAGGATAAAGGAATACACCAAAATGGTCACCAATGCCCAGGTTTCTTTGGCATCCCAACCCCAATACCTGCCCCAGGATTCATTCGCCCAAACGCCGCCGAGGTAGGTGCCGATGCTGATCATAAACAACCCGCCGATGAGGGTCATTTCGCTGATGTAAGTCATTTCTTTGACGATCCGATAGACCTTTTCTCCGTTATTTTGGTTTGCAAAAATCATAAAAACCAAGTTCAGTACGCCAATGATGGCACCCAGGGCCAAAAAGCCATAACTGCCGGCTTCCAAAGAAACGTGGATGGTGAGCCAGTAGGATTTTAAAACGGGCACTAATGGCGTAATTTCCGGGTCGAGCCAGCTCAAACCCGCAACCATCAGAATGGTGGACGCCAGTACCGTAGTAGCCGCTAAGCCACCGTAGTTTTTCCTGCCAAAAATCAAGCCTGCCAGAATGGTGGTCCAGCCAATATAAATCATAGATTCATAGCCGTTGCTCCACGGCGCGCGCTCCGAAACGTACCAGCGAAGGCCCAGTCCCAGAGTATGCATTGCGAAACCAAAAAACAGCAATCCAACGGCTATTTTTCCGGGCCACTTTAGGTTGATTTTCGGATTAAAAACAGACATAAACAACAGCGTTAAAAAGGCTAATCCGAGCAACCCGTACAATTTCCCCAACCGGCTGAAAACATTGAGGTAATTCAGCAGAATTTCTGCGTTGAGCTGGCTTTTTGAAGGCAAGATGTTACCCCCGTATTTTTGCTGGTAGTTGACCAATTCAGCAATCATCCGATTGGCCAAATTCCAATCCTGGTTGTTGAGCGTGGGCAGATAGGCCGGATAAAACTGATCAACGATCGTGCCCGCAAAAGCCGGACTGTGTTGATGCCCTTCGTCAGGAACCGGAGTCAACCAGGTGTTGGTGGAGTCGCCCGGCATAGGAAAGACCGTCATAAACCGGCCAGAAAAAATCATGCTGCAGATGTTTACTTTTTCATCCAGCTTCACGATTTCTTTCTCAAATACCCCGCGGTCTCTTGGCGCGGCATTGTAGGCATTGCGGACGTGTTCCCGCAGTTTGTATTCCCCGTTTTGGTCAAAAAAATCGCTGTACGAAATCAGATCGCCGGAAGTGGAAAACATGTTTCGGATGGCTTCGTGTTTGCCAATTTTGATCAGCGGCACGTCGTACCACGCTTTGGGGTTCGAAGCCATGCCCAGAATAATCTGCTCCGCCGTTTGTCCAATCAGGCTTTCTTTCCGCGACAATTTCCGCAACACTTCGCTGCAAAAAGTATTCATGGGTTTTATCCTGCCCCGGCTATCCTGCATCATGATCTCTCCAAACTCGGAAGCGTGGTCTTTGTCTATCGCCTGCGCACTGGGAACGTTGGCCTGTGCCGGTGTGGAAAACGACCAGAAAAAGCCCATAATTAAAACCGTTAACAGTCTTTCTTTTTGCCGCATTTCTTTAATGTTTCTCGATAATTGAGCGAATCGGGTGTTTTTACTAAATAAGGTCAATATCATACCCAGCGTCAGCAAGGCGTATCCGATGTAGGAAATCAAGGTGCCCGGCGCATCGTGGTTTACACTCAGGTAAGTGCCCAGTTCATCCTGGTCGAAAGACGATTGGAAAAATCGGTACCCGCCGTAATTGAGGATATTATTCATATAAATCCGCTGGTCGCGCACTAAGTTATTCCTTCGATCTATCAGCGTCACCTCGCTCGCATACGACGATGCGCTGTTGGTGCCCGGATATCGTTCCATGATAAAATCCTTGAGCTGGATCGAAAAAGGCAACTCCACCCTTTTTGCGCCATACGCAACGCCGACGCTGGAATTCCCAAACGGCGCCACCCGGGGTGTGCCTTCAACGCCCTGACTGCCAATGACAAATACTTCTTTTTCCTCCCCGCCAAAACCGATCTTCATGTGCAGTCCACCCGGGCTGGTGCTGGCCATTTTGGGAGAAGTGGAGGTGATTTCCGTCCGCCCGTTGGGGGTGAACATCCCGAAAACAAACCCACGTCGCCCATCGGAATACATGCTGCGCAGCTTGAGCGGATGGTACGCGCCCGGCGCCAAAGTATCGCTCGTCTGTGTGGCCATCACCATTTCGGAGTAGGGCTGGCCAGATATAAAGTACAGGCTGTCGTTCTGGTATTTAATGTTGAACGCCTGCGGGTCTTCCTGGACGCCAAAATTGAACAAAGTGCCGTAAATATTGACTTTGTCGCCGTATTTGATCGGGTATTCTTCCCGCCCGCTCATCCCGGCGATGACCACTTTGAGGATGGGGACGCCTTTTTCGTCGTCCACCATAACTTCGGCGGGATTTGGCACAAAGTCCGTTACTTCCACCGTCATGATTTGATTGCCGATGGCGTATTCCTTTTTTAGCGAGTTGTCGCCCAACGTGGCAAAAAGTACCGGCTCGTCAAATGCGTATTTTTTCCCCTGGTGCATGACCTGGAAAAGGAGGTAAGATTCGGCGGATAAAAACGAATTGGAGGCGCTGCCTTCCCGGATGCCCATCATGCCTTCGCTGCCGAGATACCGGGTGACGCCTGCACCGATGATGATGACCACCATGGAGGCGTGGAAGGTCAGAATGGCCCATTTTTTCTGCTGCGCCATACGAAACCTGAAAATATTGACAATCAGGGTGATGCAAAACAAAAGCAAGAGCAACTCAAACCATTTTGATTTAAAAATTACTTTTTGGGCGGAGCTGGTGCCAAAGTCGTTTTCTATAAATGTAGCTACCCCGATTGCCACAGCAAAAAGGATGATGTACAACCCTGCTGCAGAAGTGGAAAAGAGGCGGTTTGCAACCTTTTTCAGAAATTCCATTGAAATAAAAATTACGTGATTGACGGAAGCCGTTGCACCCGTCCATATTCATTTTTTTTGCCGCTTATGCCCCGAAGATTTGAATTGAAATTTTGTTGGAACGCCCGGCGCTAAGTGGCACGAAGTTAAGGATTTCCGAGCAAAATAGTGCTATGTTGGAGGCGGGAATATTTGGAAGATTTAGCGCATTAAATTATCGCATTACAAACGCTCGCGGGGAGGGATACGATCAGAGGAATTGGATGATCTGTTGTCAGCCTCGGCTTCAGTTTTTCTACTTTTTTCTAATTTTTTTCTTTCATGCAACCTGTTGGCTTCTATAATGGAATGCGATTCCTCTATGGACAATTCCTGCATGATTATTGTAGCCAGGTGTTTATAGTATTTCTGTAATAATTTCAGGCTTCTTTGTTTGTAGTCTCATCTTCGCGTTCATCGTGGTCGTTGTGGTTAATATCACCGATGATGGTATCGTCTATAGGCTTTTTTTGAAAGTCTCCTATGTTCGGAAAATCCATTTCCGGAGCGTTTTTTTGAAAGTCAGGATCATTCGGGTCAGGGGCTTTTTTGTTAAAATCCTCATCCATTTTTTCATCTGACCGAACGCCCGGTTTGTGCTGATTTTTTTTATCTTTTTCCATTTTTATTTTTTTTATTGAAAGAAATTATACAAAACAAAGATGGCTTGCTTCACAGTAGGAAGCGTTATACAATTCCGATAAAAAATTACATCGTTTACACATTTGGGTAATGTCATTGGAGGCAAAATCAGTGAATTGTGTAATCCTTTTCCGGAATTATGTAAAGCACTTCAGGCAAAAAGCAACCATTTTTGTAAAGATATCGTGTCAATAAATTCTTTACCAAGGAAGTATGAACAAACACCTAACAAGCAGACACTTTTTATCTGTAGCGGGCCACTAGCTAATCAGTGGATTTTAACTGCTATTTCGACAACTTGCATGGCGCCCTGATGTTTTTTGGGGCGCCTTTTTTTTTGGTGGATTTTGATCATCTTTTATCGCAACACCACAAAATCCCCTTTAATTTTCGTGTTAACACCTGGCAATAATTCTACTTCCGCATAATACACGTAAACCCCCTGTAGCGAGGGTCTTCCGTTAAAATTACCATTCCAGCCTGCCGAAAAATCATTGGTTAGGAAGTTTTTATTTTCAAAAACCATTTCGCCCCAGCGATCAAAAATCATTAAATGCAGCACAGGAAGATCGTCTTTGCTCTGGATAGTAAATACGCTGTTTCGGCTTCTTTCTGATTCCGGATAGATGACGTTCGGTACAAAAACATTCGGCGAAACGGCGATGAAAATCCGATCAGACGCCGGGCAACCCGCCGTGTCGTATACGGTCAACTCCACCCACTCACTCGACTCTGGGTAGAACGTATAATCTAAACAATTTGGGCAGTCCGGATTCGTGGCAGGCTCCCAAAACGCAGCCGTGATGGGGCGGTCGGGCAGGCCTTCGAGGTCTACTTCTCCGCCGGGTTTGAGCGGGTCGGGCATCCTGACAACCGCAATCTTCACACCAAAGCTGTCAGGTTGCCCGATGAAAAGCTCCAGTGGGCGGTTGTAACACCCCGTTGAATCGCGGGCGACCAACTGGTACGTCCCGGCAGCGATGCCGCTGAACGTGTTGGGGCGTTGGAAATGCGCGCCGTCGTCCACCGAAAATTGGTACGGCGCAACGCCCCCGTAAGGCGTGCCAAACGTGATTTCCCCATCGTCGAAATCGAAACAGGAAGGCTCTTCAAAAGCATACTCAAAAGCAGGCGAAACAAACGTCGCTTCGATGGTGTCTTTCACGGAATCCGTGCGCCGGCAAACGCCGAGGTAGCCCGTGGCCACATAATCGCCAGGCGTATATGCAACGTATACCGTATCGGGCCCGAATTGCAACACCGAATCGCCGAGCGCCCATTGCACGCCGTCAAAAAAACCGCTTGCCACCAGGGTATCGGGGCAAACGCCGTCGCCGATTTTGGTCAGTTGCAAGGTTGGTTTTGCCGTTTTGGTGAACCCTGAAAAAAATGCTGCAAAACTCGCCGGCTCGTTGCGTCCGTACATAGCTACCTGCACCGCGCCTTCCGCCCGCACGCTGATGGTGGAAACGCTCATGGCCTGTGTGAACAAGTTCAGCCTCCGGTACGTGACAAAATCCGGGCTGCCGGGCACCGCGTCCGGTGTACCGATGGGGATAACGGCGCCATTCACGCGCACCGTGACCTGCGAATCGCGCATGGCCACCAGCATCAACCCACCTTCAAAGCGCATGGAACCGATGGTGTTGGGTTCATAAATATTGTCCACTGCATTGGGAATGCCACAACTCAGCGGCGGCACGAACATCAGCCCGGCGGTGCGGTATTGGTCGTCGGTGTTGGGGATGCCGCCGATCATTTGATAAACGTAGGCCGGTTCGCTGGTTTCGATGTACATATTCCCCGCAGCGGAATAGGCGCTTGTCGGCACCACGAAATAATCCCCCGGCCCGAGCGTGGCAGTAGGTGTGGCGGCGCCATTGAGCCGAATCGCAGTGTTGGGCGTGTGCGCAATGATGATGGGGCGTTCGAGTATTTCGGAGCCGTTTCCTTTGCACAGGATGTATTCTTTTCCGACTAACTCAACCGGTACAATCTGGTCAATGCCGATGTCGTGTCCCTGAAAAGTAATGGGCGCGCCCAGCCAGGAGCCACAGTTCACGGCGACGGGTTTGCTGGTTTCGAGTAACGCACCCATCAGCCCGTTCGGGGGTTGCGATGCGGCATTTTCATCAATGTAATTTGAAAAAACGACGGATTCTCCTTTTTGCAACACCATGGTTAGGGGCGAAGTTTGGAGCACATCGGCGTTGTTGACGCGAAAGCGAACCGCGACATCATAATCGGACAGCGACACTTCGGTATCGTCTTCTGTGGCTAAGATGCCGATGAAATTGGAACGCCGGCCTTCTCCAAAAACAGACTGTTGCAGGTGCCCAATGCGAAACACTTTGCCCAATGCAGCCCGGCCTTTGCAGGTGAGGTCGCCGGCGTGCCGTTCGGTGTTGGCGTGTACCCGGAAGGTGGCGAAAAATGGTTTTTCGCCCTCCATGACCAAACCTTTGCCCGTAAGTGCCTGGTGCAATTCGTTTTGAGGCGCCAATGCCCAAGTCGAATTCGTAGAGCCGAGGCTAAATCGGAAAGGTTGCGCGTTACTGATGGTTGCCGTGGTGACGAGGTTGCCTGCGCCGTCGCGGATGGTCACGGGGAAGGATTGGCTTTCCGGGGTGGTGAGGTAGAGGTATTGTGGGCCCCATTCATCGCGGGCGTGCATGGGCGGGAGCCAGTGGATGGAATCTAACTGGGCCTCAGCTGCAATTTGAAAACAGAGCAAAATGGCTGTAAAGGATAGTCTGGAGGTTTTCATGCCGTTCAATTTTTTACAGGCAGGCTACTTCATGCAAAGGCATGATTCTGAGACAAATTACAGCAGATTTTTTAATTGGATGGAAATATTAACGGGATTGTCGGGTTTTATACAGCGGCTTTTTATTAGACTTGTTGCAATGGGTCAGCTTGGTGGGAAAAACGAGCTATTTTTTATCCAATCATAGCCTTTTTTGAGGAGCATAGCCCTGTTCTGTGACGAAAAAAAGGTGAAGAGTGACTGAGCGATCCCGAAGGGGGAATGCCCTGTGGGCATTCAAGTGAAGGAATGCGTCAGCAGTGTTTTGCGAGCCGTTTTTAACCCAAGATGATCCCATCGCAACAAGTCTATTTTAGGTAGTCATACTCCGCTTTTAATGCGCCCCTCAAGGCTTCCATTTCCGCAATGACGGTTTGGTAAACGCTTATATTGAACCAGCGGGCGTAGCGGATTTTTCTCAGGTGCAAAAACAGGCGCACCCGTTCTTCAGGCGTGATGGGCAGGGGCATGCGAATGGCCATAATTTTTCCCGATTCGCCAAGTACGAGTCCATTATCTAAAATCCCAACAATATCCTGGTAGTAGCGCTCTGCAAAATTGGATTCAGGGTATTGTTCTTCTACTTTTTCCAAAATATCGTATTGAAAATCATACAAATGCACAATCTTCGTACGAAGGGAATCATTGGTGATGACGTTCAAACCAGTGGTTTTCAGCGCTTCAAAAGGGGCGGTATTCTGGATGCTCAGAAAACTCCGGGTTAGTTCGAGTAGGAATATCCCAAAGGAATCTGTGCTAACCGGTTTGTCTTCTGCGATTTTAAAAAAGTATTCAACGCTCGTTAGGCCCTTTTTGTGGCCACTCAGGTTTTCGGAAGCGTCAGCAATGTCGCTGCCTAAACTTTGATACATTTCTTTGATCACGGTTTGCGTATACCGGTGTTCTTTCTGCGTTTCATGGTATTTGTTGGCCATAAACCCGATGTAGACGCCAAAGATGACGGTAATCAGCTCCAGGAGGTATTTCCACAGAGAGTTTTTGAAAGGTTTAGGTGTTGGCGCGGTATTTTCGGTTTGTGTCATGGTTTGATTTGTCATAAGAGGCTGATTAGCCATTCATCATTGATCGAGGCGCATTTGTTCCAAATCACCTTCCCATTTCAATTTGCCCCGCAATTCGCGCAAAGCAGTTTGTTGACGGATTTGGATAAAAAGCTTCAAAGCTTCTTCTACAACCGTCTTAGGGGTATCTAAATCGCTTAATTTTAATGGTTGCTGCATCAAAACGTCATCAATTTCAATGTTGACGCTCATTTATCTATATGATTTGGTGCAAATAAACACATAGAATTTATAAAAAGCAATTAGCTGAGTCTTTCTTTTGACACATTTTCAAGCATCAAACTTGCATTTAGTTCCGTCCGGTTTAAAAAAATCAAATCACTCGCATCGCCCATTACTTCATCAATAATGCCGTATTGTTTGGCTTCGTAGGCGTTCAGGTATTTGTCCCTCAGGAAAAATTCCTCGATTTCCTGCCAGGTATGCCCGGTATGCTTGCCCATAAGGTGGAAAAGTTGGGTTTGAAGGCGTTCCTGTTCCCGGGTGGCAATTCGCACGTCTTCGGTATAGCCCTGGGCGCCGCCGCCGGTCGGGTGCATGTGGATGGTGGCATGCGGCAACGCAAACCGCTTCCCTTTTTCGCCGGCGCTGAGCAGGAAAGTGGCCATACTGCCCGTAAACCCGACTGCGTAAGTGGAGACCGGAGCAGCCAACATTTTCATTGTGTCGTAGATGGCCATTCCGGAATAAACGACCCCACCCGGACTTTGAATATACAAGTGGATCGGGAGCTTGGAATCCACGCTGTTCAGGTACAGCAACTGCGCAACGACTAACCCGGCAAGGGGTTCGTTGATGGCCCCGCCCAAAAAAATGATGCGCTCTTTCAGCAAAAGGCTGTAGATGTCGAACGCCCTTTCGCCGCCGCCCGAATTGTCAATTACCATGGGAATCAGACTCGCTTGTAGCATCTTTTTTTTATTTAAATAAACCGTGAATTTTTTGTTGAAAAACAAATTTATCCGGATCGTCAAAAAGCTCCTGATGAAGGGCTTCCAGTTCTTCCTTTAATTTTTTTCGGTGGTATAGTTGCACCAATTGGCAGGCTTTTTTTTGAAAATACAACTCCATGCGCAGCTTTGGCTGGAGCATGAGTTGGGCTTCAAATACTAATTTATCCGACACAGAAAGGCTGCCCAAAAGGTACCGTTCAATGCGTTGCGTATTATTCTGTGAAGTCCTCATAAGTCAGCGATTTTTCTTTGACGGTATTTTTGATTTTTTCAAGGCATTTGTATTTCTGCACGCTCGCAGAATGCTCGTTTGCATAACCTAATGCGCTGGCCAACTTTTTCAGGGGCAACCGCTGGTAATAAAATGCGCGGAGCAAATCCATGCATTTTTTGCCGCTCAGTTCCAGCACCCGGAGCAGGCGTTTGGTCTGGATTGTCGGGTAAAAATCATCGGGTACGGCCATCCCGTTTTCCTGGTCACTTAGCGGCACGTTGTGCTGGTCACGGTGGTATTTCCGGATCCAAAGGTGCTTAGAAATGCCAAGCAGGTAGGCCGGTTTTGACGTTTGGATGGTTCGGCTGCCTTGCTGTTCCGCTTCCAGATAAATGACCAGCGCGTCATGAAAAATGTCTTTGGCCTGTTCCAGCGAACCGCCCATGCGGCTGACAAATTTTGCCACTGCCGGGAACGCTTGTTCGTATAGCCCGGCGACCTCCCCGTCCAGGTATGCGGCCGTTTTGTTGCCCGCAGGCGCTTGTGCTGTTGCCACCATAAAACAAGTCTTTATTGTATGTGCAGTTAAAGATCGGAATATCACCGGAAAGGGGAAAGAAAAAGTTACGGGCAGAGCCCTATGAATAGTAGACACGAGGCCGGAGCTTCGCGCCAGCGGAAAGAATAGTAGAAACGAGGCCAGAACTTCGACTTACTTCGACTTCGCTCAGTACAAGTCGCTCAGCCACCAGCTCAGCTACCGCCTCGGCGCGAGCGGAAAAAAATTATGGGGTTGCTACCAAAAAAATAAGCCACCTTTAGCAGTTGATAGCAACAAAGTTCTTTTCAATCACTGTCCTTTTTCATTCCAATTCCCTATGCGATTAACCATTTTTGCTTTTGCCTTCCTTTTTTTTAGTACCATCGCCTTTGGGCAGGAGCCTGCAAAACGTTCGCCCGTTAAAAGACTCGATTTTGATCAGATGTACTCCACGCCGCATTGGAAGCCCGACGAGGTGACGGCCTTAAAAGCCAAACTGGGGAATGCGCTGGCAGAAACGGTGATCCGCGCTTCGACCGAAGCCGCCTGGCCCAAAGGCATCGCTTCTTTGGACAGCCGCGCTCAGAACAAGACTCAGATGGCCGGGTACAAAGCTTATTTTTTGGCAAATATGGACGAACATAGGGTCATCCTGGTGGTTCCTGCATCCGAAAACCGCGACATGCCAGAAAGTATGCAACCTGCAGGCGATATTTATTTTGTTTTTTTGAAAGTCGGTGTCCAATTGGAAAGCGTGGTCACCCCTACCGCTTCAATTCCGGTTGCCACCGACGACTTTTCGGCACAACTTGACGAGATTACCCGCGATTTCAGCAATGGCTTCTCGAACGTGGTCAACATGATCCTGGAACAAGACAACGATAACTTGCTGGTGACCTATGGCACACAGGTGCCGTTAGACGGTACTTCCCGGTTGTATTTCCTTGAAGATTTATTTGCCAGCACGACCAATTTTTACGCGGAGTTTCCCGGCTCGACCAATATTGCAACGGCACTGGTTGGTTACCGCGCATTGATTCGTAAGGTGGAGGCATTAAAATTGTCCTGCTGTGGTTTGTCCAAAGGCGCAGAACAGGTTAGCGGGAACCGGTACACCCAGCCTTTCCGGGCGTTTGACTCTAAAGGCAACATGGATGCGGCTTATCAAAGCATGGTCATCGAGGTATATCTACTTCAAGATGAGGCTTTTGACAAGCAAGGGCAGTTGGTTCCTGATTGGCGGCCGGCTTTGGTGATTTATGCGGAGTGAGCAGAGAATTAGATAGTTACGCTGGCGCGAGGCTCTGCCTCGTGTCTACTATTCTTGAGGCTCCGCCTCAATCTTCCCTAGGTCTGCCAGCTAAAGCTGGCGACCACGCCTACTCCTTCACCACCCTCCCCATCTGCCAAACCTTTCCATCTTTCCGGATCACTACGTTGTACAGCCCTGCCGGCAATTCCGTCAGTGCACCTACTTCCTGCGTCCAGCGTGCAGTTCCGGGAGTAAAAACCTGTTGGTATACGCCCTGGCCTGCACTGTTGGTCACCTGCAATTCTAAAGCCTGGCCAGCCAGATCAGCCGCTTCCAATGTAATCCTGAATACACCCGAAGTTGGGTTGGGCGCCAGGGCGAGTTTGATCACACCTTTGTTGCCTTCCACCGCAACGACGTTTGAAAATTCCACTGTAGCGTCTGTCCCGAGGATGCGCAAGCGGTAGTAGCTCGTCGCATGCAGGGCATTGTCGTCGGTGAACGTGTAGTAATGACCTGCCGCATTATTGCCGAAACCGGGAACGTAGCCGACTTTAGTCCAACTGCGCCCATTCGTGCTGCGTTGCACTTCGTAGCCGGCAATGTCGAGTTCCTGCGCGGTTTGCCAGTTGAGTTGCACCAGCCGGTCATTGAGGCGTTGACCTTCAAACGAAATCAATTCCACCGGAAGCGCGCCGGTAGGGCCGTTCAAGCCAGGCGCGCCGCCCCCTCCCCCACCGGAGAAGCTGCTGACGTAATATTCGGCGTACATCAGGCCGTTGAAAACACCCTTTGTCCAGGTACTTAGCGAAGGGGTTGGTCCGTGGCGGTATTCGTTATACGTGCCGCCGCCCGCGATCACATCTTCGTCAAATGGATCAATGTCCATACCACTGACTTTGAAGAAATAGAGCGACGTGTCCCTGACCCACAAGCCACCAGCTGCTTCCATGGCCGTTTTAATATCGGCGGTGTCTTTACCCGTGTAATAGTAGCGCACCCGAATGGAATCCACTACCGGTTCGTCCGTATCCACATCCCAGTAGCGGCCAATCACAAACCAGTCCATTGTTTCCACGTAATCGGCGCCGCTGAGGTCATAGGCGCTGTTGGCTGCATAGTTGCTGGTGGTCACGTTGCGAACCGCAAGGTTGCCGCCAAGGCTGCCTATGTCCTGGCCATCTTTCAGGATGGACATCACGATGCGGTCGCCAGCGCCATCGTTGGAACAATAGTAGTAGTGCGTCCAGCCCTCAGCGTCTGTAAATTCCATGGTTGCCGACAAGGCAGCATTGGAGGCAGAAAGAATGGGCGGAACCTGATCCGTGCCGTCAAATTCAAACGCGCCCAAGTCGGGCATGCTGCTGTAAACGCGGGTTCCCAGCGTTATATCTGTCAGAATCCCCAACGCGGCCCCTGCGTCTATCGCGGGCGAACAGGCCGTCAGGCGCAGGTCGGAACCGGCAACGTCGTCGTAGCGCGGATCTGCGTCAAATGCCCCCGTAGCGCCGCCCCGAACGATGCTGTTACTGATGGTAACAACCGGGCTGCCACCAAGCATGATTTCATCGCCGTCGTCCCATAGGATGCTGTTGCGAACATTGGCGGCAGCGCCATCGAGGTACAAGGCGCTGCCTGAGTTGCCAATGCCGTTGGCGATATTGCCGCCAAAAGAAACGTGCAAGAGGTCGAGGAGGGTAGTGCCGCCGCTGTTTTGGGAAGCAGCGATGGCGCCACCCTGCAAACTTGCCTGGTTTCCAACAAAGGTAATATTCGTCAGGTTAACTGCAACGCCTACACCATTTGCAATCACGCCAATTGCGCCACCAGTTTGTGCCACGTTGTTGTAGAAGTTCGTGTTGCGAATATTCAGCGTTGCGGCCTGATTCGGTACAAAAAACAGTCCGCCTCCGATGCTTTCGCTGTCGTTTGCCTGGCCTTCGGTAATGTGTAGTCCGTCGAGTGTGACGTCATCTGTTTCCACTTTCACCACGTGATAAGTGTTGTCCGTCGCATTGATATTCCCACTCAGAATAGTCCGGTATTCGGCAGGGCGGCG